>NZ_CDRTCT010000007.1:0-155501 GCF_977054455.1 Parabacteroides sp.
TGTGAAAGAAACACAAAAAATGTTGAAATCCAATGAAAAATAACTATATTTGAACCGTCTAATCAGACGCACTTAGTGGTATACTTTTCAATTACTAAGTGGAGTACTTTTCAGTTATTATCTACATGCCTTGCGACATGAAATGAGATATGCTTAGTTACTCCTGCTGCTTTCGCCCATTTTTGAAGTATATTATTTATAGTACCCTCATGCGTCAAGGGGAAAATTAAATCATCGTCTTTTGCTTCTCCTCGCTGTGGCAACCACTTTAACGCTTCATCAGATATAGGCAAGTAAAGCGGCTCTTTGGTTTTCTGCATCTTTATTTCAATTCTAATCCTTTCACCGCTTTTCTGTAAATCACTCCATTTCAACTTTCTTATATCGCTTACCCGTAATCCACACAGACAACTGAAAAGAAAGGCTTGCTTCATTATCTCATACTTACATTCTGTGCTTATAAGCTGTTTCAGTTCTTCTATCGTCAGATACTCTCTACGGCTCGCTTCCGCTTTTACTTTATCAGCAAAGTTAAATTCTTTAGTAGGATTAATGGTTATAATCCCTTCTTTAAATGCTTTATTCAGAGCGGTGCGCAATACTCCATAGTAAGCGACTACCGAATTATTACTTAACAACCCTCCTGCTTTTACCAATCCATATTTGCTTGCTTTCTTGGCTTGTTTCAAAAAATCCACAAAGTTACTAAGGAAATCTTTGTCTATATCACGGAAAGCGATATAGTTCCCTCTGAATAGTTTCAGCTCACGAATAGTGTTACCAATAGTCTTTTCATAATTCAAGCTACCACGCTCTTTAGATTGGTTTCTCATGTTATCCAAATAGTCAATTACATTCGCTTTTGACTTATTGGTGTTTTGAAATCCGTGCACATCATTTTGTAGTTCTACTATCCGTTTGCTCTGAATCGCTTTGGCAAGAGCCAACGTAGCTTCATTCTTTGCTTTATCTTCCCTTGTCTTTTCAGGAATAAGATAAAGTTTCAAAAACTCATACTGACGCTTACCGCCAACATAGTTTTCTTTCCGAATAACATCACCTGTGTAATAGTCCAAATAGATAGACTGGTTACCATTGGCAAGTTGCTTAAACCGGATTCTTACAGGCTCCTTCAATTTAGCCTCTTGTTTCTTCTTCGCCATACTTATGTTTTTATTTTGTTACCGATGGCAAATATAGATATTTTTTTTGTTACTCAATGCTATTCGAGTAACAAACTGGTAACAAAATAAACGCATTTATTGGAATAAGCAGGAAAATAGGAAAAACAAAGGAAAAGACGAACATAAACAACAAATAGCTAAATATCAATATCTTATATTCATTATTTTATCTCTTTCTTTCTCTTTTTCCATAACTGATAACTATTAATAATGTTCTGCCAGAGGACGTAGGATCCGGGGCCGACCGATGAAAGGGGGTCCAGATAGGTATAGGCCATCCAGATGGCAAGTACGGTGTTTTTCTGGCCGAGGGCCTGTCCGGCACTGATGCGGTCGAAATAACGGGTCCCGATCCGTTTGCCCAAATAGAACTGGACAGCGCAAGTCACCAAGCCCGCCAAGGCGATCAACACCTCCACTCCTACCGGAGCATTGCTTTCGACAAGAGACTTCACGGTCTGGGCCGTCACGATGGCAAGTGCGACACCCCAGAGATAGAAAGCAAGATCCCGAAACCCCAACAGAAAATGATGCAACTTCGGAAGAAAATAGCGGAACAGCATCGCCAGGAAAAACGGACAGAGCAACAAAGGGAACACCTTGCTCAATATCTTCAGGAAAGCAGCCATAAAGGTTATATCGGCATGGGGCTCTACCAGCGGGAACATCAACGGGACGACTATCGCCGCCAGAATGTTAGACAGCAAGGTGTAAGTCGTCAGGCTGGACGCACTCCCTCCCAACTTTCCGGTGATAACAGCCGCAGCCGTAGCCGTCGGGCAGATCAGGCAGACCATCGCACCCTCGAAAACCTCCTTGTAAGCACCATCCATGTGCACGAATATCAACAAGGCAGCGACCAGCGAAGCCGAAACAAGCTGGAACAACAACAGCCATCCATGCCAGGGAGAAGGCATCAACTCGTGCGGTTGCACTTTGCAGAAAGTCAGCAATAGTTGCGCAAAGATCAGAGCGGGAGTCAGATAGGCAATAAAAGAACTCATGAACGGCTTTGTCGGCTCCAGAAAAGCGAAGTTGGCAAAGATAAAATACCCTAATGCACCGGCAAGCATCGCAACAGGCAATGTCCAGTTTTTCAGAAAATTCAACATAGAAATATCCTATTTTTTATTCGGGATGCAAACTTACAAAACATCTCCCACTTCCCCCACTATAATCACAACAAAATCCAAAGCACAACAAAACCCATAGGGTTACGGGTCATAAAGCATAGCTTTGCACCTCCTAACCCTATGGGTTTTCCTATCTATCTCGCCTTACTTGCGGAAGGGCGCTTTTACGACCTGGGCTTTCAGGTTGCGGCCCCGGACCTTGATAAAGATTTCCGTCCCTGCTTTCGCAAATTCAGGTTTCACATATCCCATACCGATACCCTTCTTCAGGACAGGCGACATCGTGCCCGATGTTACCACACCGATGATATGATCCTCGGTATCGGCAATTTCGTAGCCGTGACGGGGAATACCTTTGTCGACCAGTTCGAATGCACACAACTTGCGGGTAACGCCTTCTTTCTTCTGGCGTTCCAGTTCGGCGCGGTTGGTGAAGTTCTTGCCTTCGGCGAACTTGGTGATCCAACCCAGGCCGGCTTCGATCGGCGAAGTGGTGTCGTCGAGGTCATTGCCGTACAGGCAGAAGCCCATTTCCAGACGCAGCGTGTCACGTGCACCCAGGCCGATCGGCTTGATACCTTCAGGCTTACCTGCCTCGAAGATGGCATTCCAGATCGTCATGGCATCGTCCAGGTAGAAATACAGTTCGAACCCACCGGCTCCGGTATATCCCGTATTGGAGATGATGACGTTCTTGCAACCGGCAAATTCACCCGTCACAAACGAATAGTAAGGGATGGAAGACAGGTCGACCGGAGTCAGGCGCTGCAAAACCTCAACGGCTTTAGGGCCCTGGATAGCGAGTTGTGCGGTACGGTCGGAAGAGTTTTCCAGTTCCGCCCCTACCGTGTTATGGCTTACGCACCAATCCCAATCTTTGGCGATGTTGCCGGCATTGACAACCAAGAGATATTTTTCCGGTTCATAATGATAGACCAGCAGGTCGTCCACGATACCGCCCTTGTCATTCGGGAAGCAAGTATATTGAGCCTTGCCGAGCGGTAAGACGGAAGCGTCGTTCGAGGTGACGCTCTGGATGAATGCCAGCGCGTTCGGGCCTTTTACCCAGAACTCGCCCATGTGGGAAACGTCGAACACACCTACGCCGTTCACAACGGTCATGTGTTCATCGATAATACCGGTGTACTCGATCGGCATGTTGAAACCTGCAAATTCATGCATTTTGGCACCGAGTGCAATGTGCACATCGGTAAACGGAGTTGTTTTCATGATTTATGATTTGTGATTTATGATTTATAATTGCCTTTGACTAACAATTCTGCTATTTTAACGATCGTCTCCATACTCTTTTCCAGCGACTTGACCGGAAGGAATTCATAACGTCCGTGGAAGTTCAACCCGCCTGCGAAGATATTCGGGCAAGGCAGTCCCATGAAAGAAAGACGCGCTCCGTCCGTACCACCGCGAATCGGTTTCACCAAAGGTGTGACGCCGGCTTCCTTCATGGCATCGAACGCCAGGTCCACGATAAACTTCTTCGGTTCGACCACTTCGCGCATATTATAATACTGGTCGCGCATTTCGAGTGTCGTGCTGCCCGGATGCATCTCGTTCATACGCTTTACCAACTCGTGCAGCAACTCTTTCTTCTGTTCGAAGGCGGTGCGCACATGGTCGCGTATAATATAGGAAAGGGAAGCCTCTTCGACCGTTCCGCTCATGCCGGTCAGGTGGAAAAAACCTTCATAGCCGGTCGTATGTTCGGGACGCTGTGCGGCAGGCAGCCAGGAGGCAAATTCCACTGCCAGCAAGGAAGCGTTCAGCATCTTGTCTTTCGCATATCCCGGATGCACGTTCAGTCCTTTGAAAAGGACTTTGGCACCGGCAGCGTTGAAGTTCTCGTATTCCAGCTCACCGATCTGTCCGCCGTCGATCGTATAAGCCCATTCGCAACCGAACTTTTCGACATCGAAATAGTCGGCTCCCGCCCCGATTTCTTCATCGGGCGTAAACCCGATACGGATCTTGCCGTGTTCGATTTCAGGATGGTCTTTCAGGTATTTCATGGCAGCGATGATAGCAGCCACACCTCCCTTATCGTCCGCACCCAACAGGGTCTTGCCGTTGGTCACGATGATATCCTGTTCTTTATAATCGTTCAGTTCGGGAAACATGAGCGGCGAAAGCACCACGTTTTCCTCGGCACATAGCACGATATCTCCCCCTTTATAGTTCACGATACGCGGCTCGACCCCCTTGCCCGACATATCGGGGCTGGTATCCAAATGGGCGATAAAGCCGATCGTCGGAATCGACTTATCCGTATTGGCAGGCAGGGTGGCCATCAGGTAGCTCTTGTCATCGAGAGTAATGTCTTCCAATCCTATCTCTTCCAACTCTTTTACCAATGCTTCGGCAAACACGCGCTGTCCCGGCGTACTGGGAGTCACGCCAGTCGTTTCGCTCGACTCGGTATCGAACGTCACGTACTTCAAAAATCTATCTGTTACAGTCATAAGCTTATCATTAATGTTACAAGCCATAAAAGTAATCAAAGTGTCACTAACAACAAAAAAATCATGCGCATTTCTGCACATGATTTTCCTTATTCCATCAGATCATATCTCTTTAGAAACAACTGCTTCCGTCGAAACAATGCGTACAAACTTTACATTTCGGCAATCCGATTGCCTCGATGAGCGTTTCCAGCGTATTGAATTTTAACGAGCTCAGTCCGAAACGATCGGCAATGATCTGCACCATCTTCTGATATTCCGGCGAATCGGTCGTTGCATATTTCTCCAGGTTCTTGTTTTCGTCCCCTTCCAGTTCCTTGATGATCCGGCGGGTGATCAGTTCGAGGTCGCTCTTCGACGATGTAAAGCCGAGGAACGGACAGCCATAGATAAGAGGCGGGCAGGCAATACGCATATGCACCTCTTTGGCGCCGTAGTCATACAATATTTTCACGTTGTCGCGAAGCTGCGTCCCGCGTACGATCGAGTCATCACAAAACAGGATACGCTTACCTTCCAGCATGGCCCGGTTGGGGATCAGCTTCATCTTGGCAACGAGCGAACGCATTTCCTGGTTGGCCGGAGTGAAGCTGCGCGGCCAGGTCGGCGTATATTTGGCGATGGCCCGGTGGTAAGGCGCCCCTTTCCCCTCGGCATAGCCCAAAGCCATACCGACGCCGGAATCGGGAATACCGCAAACGCAATCGACTTCGTTCTCATCTTTCTTTCCCATCTTGTAGCCGCTTTGGAAACGGACTTCCTCGACGTTCTTGCCTTCATAGCAGGAAACAGGGAAACCATAATACACCCAGAGGAAAGAGCAAACCTGCATCCGCTCGTTCGGCTGGCGCATCTGCTCGATGCCGTCGGCACGCAAGCGGAGGATTTCTCCCGGACCGACAAACCGGTCTATTTCATAATCCAGATTGGGCAAACTGCTCGATTCGCTGGTCGCGGCATAGGCGCCGTCTTTCTTACCTATAATAATAGGGGTACGTCCCCACTTGTCGCGAGCCACGATGATACCGTCTTCCGTCAGCAGCAGCATGGAGCAGGAACCTTTGATCCGGTCGTAGACATTTTCAATGCCTTCGACAAAATCCTTCCCCTGCGTGATCAGCAACGCTACCAGTTCGGTCTGGTTCGTCTTGCCCGAACTCAGTTCGGAGAAGTGCATGTTCGCTTTCAGCAAATCCTGTTCCAATTCCTCGATGTTATTGATCTTGGCAACCGTCACGATGGCGAACTTGCCGAGATGGGAGTTGATGACGATCGGCTGCGCATCCGTATCGCTGATGATACCGATTCCGGCATTTCCCACAAACTTATCGAGAGCAGGCTCAAACTTTGTACGAAAATAAGAACTTTCCAGATTATGAATCGAACGTGTGAAACCGGCCTCCTTATCGTATGTCGCCATACCGCCGCGCCGCGTTCCCAGATGAGAATTATAGTCGGTGCCATAGAATAAATCAGTTGAACAGGCCGACTTAGAAATAGTTCCGAAAAAACCACCCATTGTAAATAGTGTTTTTGATTTTTGAATTAGGTTGCAAATGTACAAGATTATTTACAAAATGTCACTACTACCCCATCAAAATCGAATTTATACCCCATGTATTTGGAATAGTAGCAAGGGTAATATTTTTTAACAAAGCTATTTCACATCAATGCCCAGTTTTCACTACCAAAACGACAAATAGAGCTTTCCAACAAATTACATGCTCAAATATTTTGCATACATTTTTTAACACGCCTAAAAACAAAAGGCTTACAACCACTTACAAACAAATAAGGTCTGCTCCCACCAAAAACGCTTGCATTGTAAAAAATAATATCTACTTTTGCACCCGGGTAAGTCCTACACGGCATGCTCCCTCGGAATCCCCCAGGGCTTGACCGCAGCAAGGGTACTTGGTTGTAGCGGCGCGATGTAGTAAGCTTACCCACCTGCCTCTTTAGCTCAGTTGGCCAGAGCACGTGATTTGTAATCTCGGGGTCGTTGGTTCGAATCCGACAAGAGGCTCAAGAAAATGGACAATTGGAAATTGAAAATTAGCTGAAAAAGAATAATTATCAATTTTCAATTGTCCATTTTCAATTATAAGTATTGTATATTCTCGCAAAAAGATTAATTTTGCTGATGAGAACATAAAAAACGGCATTATCATGGAAGAGAATAAAGGTTTACTGTTGAAGTGCGCGATGTCTTACGGCTTGGCTATGGGCATCTTTTGGGTGATAAAATACCTGTTCCTGATTTTCGGGTATTCTATTCCTTCGCTCATCTTTATTTATGAAGGCCTGAGCCTTGCCGTCCCTTTCATCGCCTACTACCTGACCAAGCGTTACCGGCAGGACATAGGAGGAAGCATCAGTTTCTTCCACGCATGGCGGTTCGGCATCATGCTGTACTTCTTCGCAGCCCTGATCGTTTCGATCGAGCATTTCATATTCTTCCAGTTCATCGCTCCCCCCGATTTCCTGGGCAACACGATAACGCAGGCCATAGCAGTGCTGAAGAGCGCTGACTTCAACAGCGAAGTGATCGAGGCCGTCAGCCGGACCAACTTTACTCCCATCCACATGGCTATCCAAGGTATTTTCAATAATATATTTTACGGAATCATATTATCCATACCGGTAGCAGCACTGGTTTGCCGCAAACAGACAGCAAGCCCGGTGCCCGAAGAAGAATAAGAAGAAAATAAAAACAAATAATGGACATATCAGTAGTCATACCACTGTACAATGAAGCCGAGTCTCTTCCAGAATTGTTTGCGTGGATAGAGCGGGTGATGAAAGAGCATAATTTCAGTTACGAAGTAATTTTTATCAATGACGGGAGCACAGACAACTCCTGGGAAGTGATCGAAGCGCTTAAAAGCAAGAACCCGGAAGTGGTACACGCGGTCAAGTTCCGTCGCAATTACGGCAAATCCCCCGGCCTGAACTGCGGTTTCCAACGGGCAAAGGGAGACGTGATCATCACGATGGACGCCGACCTGCAGGACAGCCCTGACGAGATACCCGAACTGTACAGGATGATCACCGAAGACGGCTACGACCTGGTATCCGGCTGGAAGAAAAAGCGTTACGACCCGCTGTCGAAAACCATTCCGACCAAGCTGTTCAACGCTACGGCACGCAAATTCTCCGGCATAACGAACCTGCACGACTTCAACTGCGGGCTGAAGGCTTACAAGAATATCGTAATCAAGAATATAGAAGTCTATAACGATATGCACCGCTACATTCCCTACCTTGCCAAGATCGCCGGATTCAGCAAGATCGGCGAAAAGGTGGTGCAACATCAAGCACGCAAGTACGGAACGACCAAGTTCGGGCTGAACCGCTTCGTAAACGGCTACCTGGACCTGATCACCCTCTGGTTCACCTCCAAATTCGGCAAGAAGCCGATGCACTTCTTCGGGTTATGGGGAAGCGTGATGTTTTTCATCGGTTTCATCGCACTGGTCATCGTGCTGAGTGCGAAACTGATTTCCATCTGTACGGGAGATTTGCGGCCGCTGGTCACCAATTCGCCCTACTTCTATGTTTCGCTGACAGCCATGATCCTCGGAACACAGATGTTCCTCGCAGGATTCATCGGAGAACTGATTTCAAGGGACTCGCCTAACCGGAACAAATATAAAATCGAAACGGAAATATAAATTGATTTATAATTTACGATTTATGATTGGTTGCAATGTGACAATCACGAATCATAAATCACAATCCATAAATCTAAAGATGTCATTTATAGAAATAGTGTTACTGGCTGTGGGATTGTCGATGGACAGTCTCGCAGTATCTGTCACCGGCGGCGCTCTCATACAAAACTACAGACATCACCACATGCTGAAGATCGGCTGTGTGATGGGGGTTTTCCAGGCAGGGATGACCATAGCGGGCTACCTGGCAGGGATGAGTTTCAAGAAATACATCACGGCGTTCGACCATTGGATCGCTTTCCTGCTGTTGCTTTACCTCGGAGGTAAAATGATATACGAGAGCACACAGGAACAGGAGGAGGATTGCAAGACAAATCCGTTGTGCTACAAGACACTGTGCGGTCTGGGCATTGCGACAAGCATCGATGCGTTGGCAGTCGGCATATCGCTGGCCTGCATCGAATCGGCCATTGCACTGGAAGCCCTGACGATCGGGATCGTCACCTTCCTGCTTTCGGCTTTCGGAGTCTACTTCGGAAACCACTTCGGCCGCAAGATCGATCTCAAACTGGACCTGATCGGCGGATTGATCCTGATCGGCATCGGGACGAAGATTCTGATAGAGCATCTTTATTTCAACGGGTAAGTTTGTCATTTTTCACCTTCACACCCCAACAAACAACTATAAGCCAGCCGTTTCCTGTGAACCCTGTGAATGCACGTCAAGTTTTTCCCCCGCCACGTAAATCGAAGCCCGTGCCGCACCAAGACAGTCGATCTTGCCCGCCTCGCGAAGTTCCTTGAGGCGGCGGTTCGCCAAGCCACACAACAAAAAGCTCTCAAGTTCCCGTTCAAGTCGATTTCGTTCCAGCATTCCTATTTCACCGTAATACTCATTTTTGATCTGGTCTAATGTTTTTGTATTCATTTGTTAGTGCCTTCAATGTATTTGAGGTATGTCATTGGTATTCGATCTATTTGTTCAATAATATCCAACACTTGGATGATTTTATCACGAACTTTTTGCGGCTGCTGTTTAAAAAACTTTTTGTAACTGGTAACTTGACGGATAACTTTCGTGGCTATGCGACATTGCTTCGTAAAATCAAACATGCCCGTTACTGGTACATGGTACAGAGTATCACATCCCATTGGTCAAAACGCTATCTGCAAGAAGCCATCAGACTTGATGATTACGGCAAGCATGGAGCATTGGCAAACAACTTTACCGAAACCCTGCCTGCATCGGAAGCAAACGATGTGATATCTCTCTGACACAGAGGCAAGCAATGTTTTTGATGAAAACCATATTTATCCCGGAGAAATGTTTCCAGTTCTGTGGCATCAAAAGATTTCAGCGTGAAAAGATCCAAGTCCACGCTGACCCTATGACCTAAATACAGGGCTAAAGAGGTTCCACCTGTCAGATAAAATCCGACATGGCATTTTCAGCCTCCAATTTACATTAACTCTATTGCATTTTGTGCGATTGAAAGAAAACGACTACCTTTGCACTGAAAAATCACTTGTAATATACAACTATTTTTTCAGTGACATCTAAAAAGGCACTTATGATAATAGATAGAAGTGAATACATAGAGCAGTTACTTGCAAAACGTTGGAATGGCAAGGTAAAGATTGTGACCGGCATAAGACGTTCCGGCAAATCTTTCCTGCTCTCAACCCTTTTCAAAAACCGATTGATTGAGGAGGGAGTCGGAAAAGAAGATTTTGTGGAGGTGGCACTCGACAAAAAGTCGGATGTCAAATACCGCAACCCGAATCTCCTGTATGACTATATCATGGAGCGCACACAGGATGCGGAAAGAAAATTCTATGTGTTTATTGACGAGATACAGTTGTCGTATAAGGTAAAAAATGAGGATGTCGATGAGTCGCTGATCCCGGAAGAAGACAGGGATATGCTCTACACGACATTTTACGACATTTTGAATGACCTGATGGCACATCCGAACCTCGATATCTATGTGACCGGCTCCAATTCAAAAATGCTCTCTAAGGACATCGTGACGAATTTCCGTGACCGTGGTTCAGAAATAAAGGTTTATCCGTTGTCGTTCGCTGAATACCTCCCGATGGCCGGACTGGAGAAAGCCGATGCGCTGGAGGAGTACATGATGTATGGCGGAATGCCCCTGGCGGTTCTCGAACCGGATGGAAAGGAAAAACGGAAGTATCTGCAAGGACTTTTCTCGAATGTCTACATCAAGGATATAGTAGAACGTTACAAGTTGAAGGATGATAATATGTTGGGAGCTTTGGTAGATGCCTTGTCATCATCGGTGGGTTCCTTGACAAATCCGAATAAGTTAGCTAATACAGCCGGTTCATTGATGGGAAAACAACCTTCGTATAACACCGTAAAAAACTATTTGGACTATGTGGAAGATGCTTTTCTTTTTCAAAGTGCGAAGCGATGGGATGTGAAAGGGAGAAAGTATTTCGATACGATCCAGAAATATTATGCGATGGATCTGGGGCTGAGAAACGCCCGGTTGAATTTCCGTCAGCAGGAGCGTTCGCACCTGATGGAGAATATGATTTACAATGATTTGATCCGCAGAGGATATTCCGTAGATGTCGGTATTGTGGAACTGACCCGTGTCATAGAGGGCAAGCGCAAGATGTCACAATACGAAATTGACTTTGTAGTCAACATTGGCAATGACAAAGTGTATATCCAGTCGGCATTGCATGTAGATACTCCCGAGAAGAAGGCGCAAGAGACTTTCTCCCTGAGAAATACCGGTGATTTCTTTCGCAAGATCGTTGTATTGGACGGAAACAGCAAACTTTGGTCTGACGATGACGGTGTAATGTATGTGGGTGTGATTCCGTTTCTATTGGAGGATATAGTAGCTGAAGTTATCAGATAGAGATTTAATCTTCATTTTGGGGAGATTAAATGAATATTAAAAAAGCCGACCCAAGTCTGGCAAACAGATACATGTCTTGGTAATCCGCGCCACCACTTATATAGGTGCACAACCCGATCATCAACATGTCGGATAATAGATGAGAACAACGACCAACCACACGATGATCGGTTACTTCTGAAAATGATGTTTTAACTAATTCTTGCATCCTGCAAATTTAAGAATCCATGGGAAAATAATTTTGATGCGGTTGCCCTAATTCCTTATCCTTTTTATGCACTTACAAATTTATAGTATTTTGCCCGAAGATACAATTTATCAGGAGTTTTTCATTGTTTTTCCCGCTTTTTCGGCAAAGACTTTCTTCATTGCAATAACCCTGTTATTCCATGCTCCATGCAAAAAACACACTAAAGAAGGACATTGATACAAAGCTGTCATCAAATACTCTTGTATACGACTAACGCCACGATTAAACATGTTCACATATTTCATTACCTTCATCGCTTCTGCAATGATAGGATTACGATATGCATTCACCGATGGGAAGTTCTCAAAACGAGCTTCACCATACATTCCTCAATCGGTTAAATCAAACCGATGAAAATCTAAAAAAAACTATCAACAATAAAAATACGCAATTAATCTTTTCTATTTTGCCTGATTCTTGACAAAATGGTATCTTTGTTCGATATTATCAATCCATCTCTAACAAGGGGTGGAAATATCCGGTTTTAGTTCATACGTACAAATGGCATAACATGATACAAGAATTCGTAAACAGACACTTTTTCAACTTGCTAATATTCACACTTATCTTCGGAATCATACTATATGATCTCATAGGGTTCGACTACACAGATGAGTTATGCGCATTAGCTCTATTCATTTTATTCATTTTTTGGATGTTCCGTACTCCAGATTGGAGGATAAACAAAGCTTTCTTAATAACGATATGTATATTTATATTCTACTTATGCTATTCTTTTGCCATTAATAGTAATTCGAAAACTGCTATTTTAGCTGACTTTACAGTCCAGATCAAACCTTATCTGGCCTTTTTCTGTGTCTATTCAATGGCTCCAAACTTTTCTCGGATACAAAAAGATTTACTGAAAAAGATATCATTGATCTTATGGTTCTGCCTTTTACCTATAGGCTTCTTAGGATTAATCAATATGCAATACTTGATAGATATCATGGGAGTCCCTGCCTATTTTGCTGCAGCAGTCATAGCGGTCTCTTTGACCTATCTATTTTGTAGCGATTTTACAACAAAAGACAAATGTATTTTTTTGATTCTTCTATCATTAGGGCTCATTTCAGGACGTTCCAAATTTTATGGTTTTTTTGTTTTGGCTATCGTTATCATAGTATACTTCTCTAATGCAAACCATATCAAACTGAATTTTAAAAATATCATAATTCTTTTCTTTACATTTGGAATCATGCTATTTGTGGCACGAAATAAAATCGAACTTTATTTTATGCAAGGAATTGTAGGAGACTTAGATAAAAATGAAATAGCAAGATATGTATTATATGCAACATCCATAGATATCTTCAAGGACTATGTTCCATTCGGAAGCGGATTTGCTAGCTTTGGTACATTTTATTCAGGAGAATATTATTCTAGTATATATGCTAAATATGGTATCGACAATGTATGGGGAATGACAAAAAACGCTCATAGTTTTATTGCAGATACTTTCTATCCTTCACTTGCACAGTTTGGGATAGTCGGCTTATATTTCTATAGCGCATTTTGGATTCATATATTAAAAAAATCATTTAAATCACAATCAGCTAAACAGCTGATCTTAACTTTATTGATAGTTTCTTTCATGGGAATCGAAGGAATCGCTGATTCTACATTTACTACACACCGTGGTTTTTTTATATTAATGTTTTTAGGTCTTGTTTTATCTGAAACAAAAATATCTAACAATAAAGAGTTGAAAAATGAAAGTCTTACAAATTGATAAATATTTTTATTTTAAAGGCGGCGCAGAGACTGTCTTTTTTAACACTATTGACCTTTTAGAAAGAAAAGGGCATAAGGTTATCCCGTTTAGTTTAAAAAGCGATAAGAATTTATTTTCGGAATATGAAAAATATTTTGTTGATTATCCCGAATTGTCTGAATCTAATTTTTTTACCAAAATCAAAAATATTCCGAATTTCATTTATAATAAACAAGCGGCATCCCAATTAGAGGAACTACTATCCAAAGAGAGGCCGGATATAGCACACATACATTTAATGTTTAATAGTATGTCTGTTTCAATTCTTCCAGTTCTTAAACGCTACAATATTCCTATTGTGATGACAGTACATGACTATAGATTAGTCTGCCCTGCATATACTTTTAAAGATGGAAATGGTAACTTTTGTGAGAAATGCCGTACAGGTTCATATTATAATTGCATAATACATAAATGTTCCAACAACAATATTGCAAATAGTATTTTACTAAGTATGGATAGTTATTTCAGATCAATGTTTTATCAGCCAATAAAATTCGTTGACAAATTTATTTTTGTCAGCAAATTTTCACAAAACAAACACATAGACATTGATCCTTTATATAAGCAAAAATCAACATATATATACAACTTCACTCCCATGAAACGCGAGAGCAAGAAAGAAAGAGGAAATTATTTCATCTATTTTGGCCGACTTTCACAAGAAAAAGGAATTGAAACGTTAGTCAAAGCTGTGAAAAAATCACCTTTTATTAGATTAAAAGTATTAGGAACAGGACCTCTATTAGAATCGTTAAAGAGAGAAGCAACAGATAATATCGAATTTTTGGGTTTTAAACAAGGAGAAGAATTAAGAGACTATATCAAAAATGCAATGTATGTTGTGGTTCCATCCGAGTGCTATGAGAACAATCCCATGGCTATTGTCGAATCTACAACTATAGGAACACCTATAATAGGAAGTAATATCGGTGGTATCCCTGAATTAATAGATAACACACGAAGCGGATTTCTATTCAATACTGGTTCTGTAGATAGTCTGCAAAAAGTATTATACGATGCACAATCTGTTTCAGATGAAAAATATAAGGAAATAGTAGAGTCAGCTTTTAATTTTGCCTCTAATAACTTTTCAGAAGATGCACATTATGAAAAACTAATGTCTGTATATAATTCTATCATCTAAATTTTCCATGAAAATATATGTATTCGGAACAAGAGGATTCCCCGGCATCCAAGGAGGTGTTGAAAAACATTGTGAATATTTATACACAGAATTATCCGACCAATATAATATAACGGTCTTCAGAAGAAAATCATATCTTCCAGATACCTGCTTGGATAATTTTGACAAGATTCATTTTATTGATTTACCTTCCACTAAGGTAAAAGGGGTTGAAACTTTTATTCATTCTTTATTGTGTGCACTATATTGCCTCATTAAAAGGCCGGATATTGTACATATACATAACATCGGACCTGGTATGTTCACCCCCCTATTGAGACTATTTGGCCTAAAAGTAGTTCTCACATATCACAGCCCAAATTACGAACACAAAAAGTGGAACTACATGGCAAAACAAATATTAAAACTCAGCGAATGGCTAGCTACCCACTTTGCTTCTGCCATCATATTTGTCAATAAAAAACAAATGATGCGCTTCAATCACACAATACAACAAAAATCATCCTACATCCCGAATGGAGTACACATAAAGCCTATTTTGTCTGATTCAGAATATATAAAACAACTGGGACTCATCCCCCAAGAATATATTCTTTGCGTTGGCAGGATCACTCAAGAAAAGGGGTTTGATTATCTGATCGATGCTTTCATAAAAGCACAAATACCAAACCTTAAACTTGTCATTGCCGGAGGAATCGATCATAAATCAGATTATGCAGAACGATTACTACAAAAAGCAAGGCAATACCAAATCATCATGCCCGGATATACCGACGGTAAGAATTTACAGCAATTATATTCACACGCCCGATTATTTGTATTGCCATCCTATAACGAAGGTTTTCCATTAGTCCTTCTTGAAGCAATGAGTTATAGGTTGCCATTGTTAGCCAGTAATATAGAAGCAAATCTTTTGCTAAAACTAAATGAAAATGATTATTTCAAAGTTGGTAATGTTTTAGATTTAGCCCAATGTATTCAAGAAAAAACATGCTGTAGCTTCAAACAGGAACAATATCAATTAAAGGAATATACATGGAAAAATATTGGTCTGCAAGTTAAACAGATATATCGCTCACTTAAATGATATATTGTCTGAAACTTCTTTTTCTTGTCTTCTATTTTCATTAGGAGAGAGATTTCTAAAAAACATGATTTAACAAAAATCTACAAATCATCAATAAGACTTAACATGTACTAATTTCAAGCTACCCAATCCCCATTGCTCCTTTTTCGAGATGCTGTATAAAACAAGCGCCTCATCGGCTGATAAAAATTCTATCGCTGGATAGCAGGCAAAATAGCCATTCAGTTTTTCCAATAAAGCTTTATGGCCCCATGTCACCCCCTCATCAGTCGACGTAGCTATGCAAAGAGGCATCCGCTCACTTTTGCTCTTATTCCATACGATAACCAAAGCTTTCGTATAAGGATTCCTTTCTATCAAAGCAGGAGCCAATGGAGATTCCAAAGAACTTTGAGAGAGTTTACCCCATGAATACCCTCTATTTTCCGAATAAGAATAATATTGATATCCACTGTTTGTCCTTATATACATGAGGATTTTGCCATCAGACAGTTCCACTATTCCAGGTTCTTGCAATACCAAAGATTGATTCGGTGAAACGAATGATTTCCCTTTATACCATGTCTTCCCGCCATCATCCGAATAACAGCAAAAAATTATGCCGCTTTCCGAAAACGTTTCATTTTTATCAACGATATGCTGGGAAACAGGTATGACTATCCGGCCTGTAGACAACTGGATGGCACGAGAGTTATTCATGATATAATAGCCGCTTCCGGGCGAAATGCAAGCCGTAGGTTCCGACCAACTATCTCCATTATCAGCAGAAAACCGGACAACAGGGTAACAGTCTCTATTACTATTTTTGACTAAATAGAATAATGCCAAACCTCCCTCTTTCAATTGCAATAAAGAGGCAGACATCACGTTTAATCGACCTTTTTGATCAATAAACTCCATTTCATCGGACCACGTTTGTCCCTTATCCGTTGAAATACGCTTCACTAGCACGGCATAATTATGGTCTTCATATCCTCCCACAAATTTTGTATAGACCAACAGCAGCCTTCCGTCGGCCAGCAACAAAATATCCCCCTCGCTCCTTCGTGGTATATCCAAGGACGATTCGACAAACAATGTACTCGATTTAAATGCATAAGGAAGAATCTCTTCTTCCACCACATCAGAAGAACAGCGGGAGAACAGTAACAGCAAAAATACACCTATTTCATAATAATAACCAACCCTTCCCATCTTTACAGAATATTTTGTCGTTATGGAATCAAATATAAAAGAACCACATCACAAAAAAAACATTTCTTACCCCTTTAACTTTTTTTTCAACCAAACAACCGGATACAAAATTCGCACGACATGCCATCCACCCAAGATATTAAAGCCACAAGATATGATGTATTCTTTCACTTCCCTACCAGGCTGTAAATGAGAAACACCGGATTCATTAATTAAAGCACATAAGCTTTTCTGTTCTTCTTTCTCCTTCAACTCGGCTATACGCAATAAAGCAAAAACCACCAGATTTGTCACCGTATCTTTTATCACATACTTAAAACCATTACCAAGAGAAGAATCATTTACGTATTTCAAAATAGAAGTAGAAGCTCCTATTATATCCGTTACTTTCTTTTTATCAATTGTATAAATTGTCGAAGTTACTCTTTGGCGATAGGCATAAATACAAGAATCTATATATATAACCTTATTAGCATGATAAGCAACCTTTAGGGCATATTCCACATCTTCAAAAAAGACTCCTTCTTTATATAGGATAGAATACTTTAGCAAAAAAATTCTCTTTAATAAAGACAAGCAGAAAAATTCGCCTTGATAAAGATGTTCATATAAAAATTTTCCGTCTACCAACCAATCACTATATCGTTTTCTCTTATCCCGATTCGTTTTTTTATCCAATTCATTTCCTTTTTCGTCAACAAACTTATAGTCGAACCTCAAAACATCCAGATCATGTTCCACAGCCTTTGACAAAAGAGAAGCCAATGAATCCAGGCAAAGAAAATCATCGGAATCCATAAAAAAGACATATTTGCCACTTGCCACAGCCAAACCGTTATTTCTGGCCACCGATTGCCCTTTATTTTCCTGGGATATTATAGTCAAATTCGGATATATCTCCTCATATTCCCTAAGAATATCGATACTGCTATCCGTTGAACCGTCATTCACGGCAATGACTTCAAATGTATCCAAAGACAATGCTTGCTTGTATATGCTAAGCAAGCAATCTTCTAAATATTTTTGGACATTATAGACTGGTATTATTATCGATAGTTCCTTCATAGCATTACTTCTTTAACAACTCATCCAACAAGATATCCTTATTCCTTTTCATCTCCGTATTCTTGGATGTCAAATAAGAATATATATACTCATTCCGTTCTTCATGACTCAATTTTCGAGGATTAAAATCAGTCATATCAATATGATCAATATCAAATATCGGTATTTTTAATGATATGGACAACTTCTTTTGAGTTGATGACAAATCACGATTTTTACAATATTCCTTATTCGCGATCAAAGCCATTGGTTTGTCATATAAAATGCAATAAGAAACAGAGTTACTTGTATGCAACAATACCATATTGGCATCCTTTACTAAAGAATCCGTTTCACCTTGAACAATCTTCCTATCTCCAAACTCTGATCCTACATATTTAGCCTTAGGATGAGCAGCAATTACCACCGGTATACCATATTTATCCTCAACCTTGTCAAAAAAAGTCCTTAAACTTTCCTGATAAGATAAAGGAGAAACAGCTTTCATTCCCATCATATAAAGCAAATCAGGATGCAAAGGATAATAGATATCCAAAAAAACCGCATATCCCCCCTTTATGGACAATTGATTTTCAAAATATTTTTCATAATCAGGATGATTGATAGGAATCCTACCCGGAAATAAAATTGATGAAGAGAAAACGACATCAAAGTCCTTCACCTTATTTATTGTTTTATAGATGTTCAAGGCATATTCCTCTAATCTATTTGACAGCATCTTTACAATCCTCTCCAACTGTACATTCTTCAACTTCTGCCATAAAGAAATGTTCAATACCGTATTCCCATACATATCAATTCTCACCGTGAAACAATGATAATCCGACAACAATTTATAAAACCTCCTCGACTGCCAATTTTTACGGACCTCTATTATAAACACTATATTGCCAATATCGGCAGACACTAATTGTTGTCGGACCTGCCACAATTGAGAAAATTTTCTTATATAAGAGGCTTCGACTTCCTCTATCAATCGCAGACCAGGAAATATATACTGGGAAATATCCCAATATTCAAACTCAACGCCGGCTTGAATAAAATCTTCTATATAGAATATAGATTTAGTCCTTTTAGTTAATGGCTCATGGCCAATCATCACTATTTTTTTCATGCCAACCTATATTAATTTATAAACCCGACGACTATACAAAAAAACTCCCAATACAATCATCATGTTTATAATCATTGTCACATAAGCCGTGTACATCACCGAATACCGTGTTAACAACACGGATAGCAACACATGAAAAAGAGACATTGAAAATGTTATATACATTAGTTTTTTTGTTTTCTTATAATAGAACAGATAATTCACAAACAGATAATATACACATTGGAAAAAGGCCCCCATGCACAACGGGAACAAATAGGGTACTGCATCTGCATATTTAGGGACAAATATCGGTATAAAGACAGAAGTCCCGACATAAACACATAGTGTAATGATTGCAAAAAACAAAATCATGACTTTAGTTTGCTTCAATAAACGGCTGGATGTACCTACTTCTATATTAGCAAGATTCTTATATATATACACCGAATTTGTTGCATTAAAAGCCAATCCTATAATCTGAATAATATTAGCAAAATTGTAAGCAAAGCTATATATTCCGACTTGGGCTGCCATATAAAAGTAATTAATCACATACCGATCCAAGCCTTGACGAATCCAGGCAGAAGCGCTATGAGGGATCAAGGGGATGCCAAAAGCCAAAGCTGACTTTACGGTTTCTTTATTGGGTATCAGTCTTTGAAGATAGCCTCTTCTTATAAGAAAGTAGATACTGACAAAAAAGAACAGCATACTAACGGCAACCTGTGCATACACTCGTCCCAACCACCCCCAATGGAAACCAATAACCAGAATTAAAGTCAAGATAAAGTTTGCAAGAACCGTTGCGACACTATATATTCCATAGGAAAGAGGGTTTTCTTCCAAACGCCAAATATCCAGATTAACAGTGGAAAAGACTTGCATATAGCAAACCAACAGCCCCAACCATTGATACTCAGCAGACAATCCGATTATTCGTTCAAAAAAAGTGGAAAAGAACAAGAGCAGTAATGAAAAAATAAGAAATGAAGCGGAAGACAAGCATAAAACCGTACTTAACATCCGTCGAAGTTGCGTTTTCTCCGCAGAAAAAAAATCGACAGCAATAATACCTGTTGCATTCAGTGAAATAAAAATAGACAGCAATGTCACAAACGTATTAAACAGATTCAGCTCACCATATTCAGAAGGAGGGATAAAACTGGCTAACACCAATAACAGCAAGAAGCCAATACCGCTATTCAGAAAAGAGAAGAAAGCAAATAGCGTTCCATTCCTGAACAACGTATTAGTGCGTATCTTATTTATCAAAGCAAAAGACATGCTACTTTCTTTTATTCATTACAGCTTCTAAATACATCCAATCAGTAAGGGTATCTAAATCGACTGACATATCCAGCGGCATAACATACTTGCGTATTTTCTTAAAACTATCAAAATACCCCTTACGCAATGATTCTACGTTAAATACATAAATAGCCCCGTTAAACATCCAGACAGGAGGAGTATCCTGGCGTCTCCTAAAAGCGCCATCGCCCTTTGAGATACGAAGATATCCATCCCTGTTTTCCTCGAATAAATTATAATATGGATTCTGAGGAGATTCGCATACGGAAACAATTGCATCAACAGATTTATCGTATAATCCGATCGCTTCCGTTACCTGCCGAGCTGTCCGCAACGGAGAAGTCGGTTGCAAAAGGACTACCGCATCATAGCTAACCCCTAAGTTCTCGTAAAAATCGATTGCATGCAAAATAACCTCGTATGTACCGGCTGAATCTGTCGCAAGAAAATCAGGCCTTTTAAACGGTACTGTCAGACCATAAGATGTAACAACCTGCATAATTTCATCATCATCGGTCGATACACAAATATTACTGTCGTCCGTCAATTGACGAGCCACATCAATCGAATAGGCAATTAAAGGCTTCCCTGATAACTGCTTTATGTTCTTATGAGGAATACCTTTACTTCCCCCTCTCGCCGGTATCAAATATAACAATCTCATTATTCAATTATAAATGGTTCACTAATTCCTGAGCTTTATCGAAATCTTCAAACTTACCGATATCCAGCCAATATCCGGTAATAGGATAACGTATAACTTTATAACCCTTTGAAATTAACAAATTAAGAAAATCCGTTGCATCAAAAAAGGTATTCGAAGGAATAAGTTTCAATAAATCTTTCTTTATCAAATATATACCTGCATTAGCATAATAATTGAACGTCGGTTTCTCTTTTATGCCTTTAATTTCCCTCCCTTCCAAATCAAATATCCCATACGGCACTGAGACAGAGTAAGGAACTGCAGCCACAGACATATCGGCCTGATGTTCCGAAAAATGAGAGAAGAAATCTTCATAATTTATATTTGTAAATAAATCCGAATTCATCACTAATACCGTATCATAATGAAAATGTTCCACAAATCTGATCGACCCTATCGTTCCTAAATACTGTGGTTCACGAACACAACATATATTAGAATCCACACGGGATTCGGCAATATATGATTCAATCTGTTCCTTTAAATAATTTACAGTTATTGAAATATGATCAACGCCGTATTCGATTAAACGATCTATATTATAATCTATAATCGGTTTATTGCCAACCTTCAACAGAGGCTTAGGAACTGTTTCCGTCAACGGGCGTAAACGCAATCCTTTTCCTCCCGCCATTAAAACCGCATCTACCGGTAAAATAGACTTCTGTTTCTGAAGGTTATATATTTTAATTATACGCCTATCACAATCCAAATAGGGCAATAAAACTATCTTCTTTGATTTTAGCGTTTTTATTACATCAATTGAAATATTGCCATATTGTAAATAATGAAAATTTCGATTCATAGCCATAGAAACAGGGGCATCCAATTTCACCCCATTAATCAGGCACCGACGAATATCTCCATCAGTCAACGAACCAACCATTCTTCCCTGGCCATCTACAACAAACAGAGTCAAGATATCATTAGATAGTTGATTCAATGAAACTAAAGCCTCCCCGATATTTAGACTCTCATCTATAATATATTTTGAGTTTGCATCCATATTACAAATTATAAAATGATTTTTGAATCAGGTTTTCCAATGGATAAGTTTTCAACTGGGAAACAATCATGTCTGTAGTTCCCTCCTTTTCATACGGATTACTCCGCAATTTTGAAGCTGATTGAATTGCTTCAGAGAAAATTAATCTAAAACCCTGTTCTATTTCTTCCGTCGACGTTCCGCAATGCACCACGCTTTTTGCAGCAAGACGTCCCTTTTGGCGATCTCCAATATCCAGAGTCGGTATTCCGAAACTCGGAACTTCCAAGATACCGCTTGATGAATTTCCTATCGCAGCCGAGACATATTTCAATGCGGAAAGATAACGGAGCTTGCCTAAAGATTTAAAAGCGATTGCCCGGTCTTCATTCTTTGCGACAAAATCTTTTATACAGTCTATTAAGACACGCCCGTCCGTATCTGAATTCGGGAGTGTAAAAAGGATCCGATATTCCGGATGTTTAGCCAAGACTTCCAACAAATTGTCACATTGTTCCCGCGCCGTACACGTTTCCAACGTCACAGGATGGAACGTGACAAGCAGAGACTTGTCGCCTAATTTAAAATCCAAACTATTCTCCAATTCCTCTTTCGATAGGAAAGAACCTTTTTTTATATTTTCAACTCCAATAGCCCCTACATTAAACACCCGATCCGGGCTTTCTCCCAACTGGATCACCCTTTTCCGATATTCTTCCGTCGAGGTGAAATGCAAATGGCTCATCTTGGTAATCGCATGGCGGATCGCATCGTCATAGGCACCTTCCGTTATCTCTCCTCCATGTAAATGAGCGACTGGAATCTTAAAAAACAAGGCAGTGGAAACGGCTGCCAGAATTTCATATCGGTCACCTAAAACAACAATCAAGTCAGGACGCAAGTCTTCATAGGCATCAGCAAAACCAATCATGCCTAATCCTACGGATTTAGCCGTAGCATTTGATGTATCCGACGAAAGCAACATCTCAACCCTCTTATCAATAACAAAACCATCTTTCTCGATTTCTTTATACGTCAAGCCAAACTCAGGAGAAAGGTGCATATTGGTTGCTATGATCTGTAGTTTTAAATCCTCTGATTCATTTATTTGCTTCATAAGGCCACTCAGTAAGCCATATTCAGCACGACTGCCGGTTATAACGCATATCTTTCTCATAATTCAATCAGATCATCCGGTTCATATAATCTTGTTGCTGTTTTCCCTACCACATCCAACCATTTCATGGGAGAAATGCCGTTTCCCGGACGTTTTACAGTCAGATTCTGTTCTGTAAAAACCTCACCTTTCTCTATTTTGGATGCCGCAACAATGCTTTTCCGGGCAACTTCTATATTTTTAGCTTCCGAAGGGCTTATCCTTTTTTCAGCATCTCCTAAAGCTTTTTCTATATTCCGAATCGATAAAACCATTCTCTTCAGTTCATCCGGCTCCAAAGAGGCTTTATGATCCGGCCCCTCCAAATTCCGATCCAAAGTAAAATGCTTTTCTATAACAGAAGCCCCCAATGCAACAGCTGCGACAGGGACCTCTATACCTCTTGTATGATCGGAATATCCGACTTTGACATGAAATCTCTCGGCTATAGACTGCATAGCCCGCAAATTCACATCTTCCATTGGGGTCGGATATTCGGTATTACAATGTAGTATTATTATATCATTACGCCGGACACCATTTTCCACCAGGACAGCCAACGCTTCTTCTATTTCCCGGTATCCACTCATTCCGGAAGACAGGATTACAGGTTCTCCCTTTTGGGCGATCTTCCTTAAATAAGGATAATTAGTAATTTCTCCCGAAGGGATTTTCCACAATCCCAAATGAAGTTCTGCAAGGAAATCGATACTATCCAAATCAAAAGCAGTAGAGAAAAACTTTACTCCTTTCTTTTTACAATAGTCTATCAATATCAAATGCTGTTCCCAAGTAAGTTCCAAATGCTTCAGCATTTGGTATTGGGAATCATTACCATCATGCAGGTTTCTTTGTTGATACTCTGCTTTGACAGCATTTTTTGATACCAGCAACTCTGCTTTAAATGTTTGAAACTTAACATAATCAACTCCTGCCTCTGCTGCCACATCAATCAACTGTTTCGCCATTTCAAGCGAGCCGTTATGATTTACACCTGCCTCTGCTATAACAAGAGTATGTTTCATATCTTACAATTTTATCTTTAATAAAGCCGGATTTCCGGAATAAATGCCTTTTTTCACTATATTTTTACGCACAACACTGCCGGCCGCAATAACACAAGATTCCATAATACCAACACCGTTCACCATCACAGATTGACTCCCTAAAAAGACTCCCTGGCCAACTGTACAATTACCATTCACCATTGCTCCGGTGGAAATATGGCAAAAGTCACCAATAACCGCATCATGCTCGATATTGGCAAATGTATTAATTATGCAACCCTTCCCGATATGGGCGTCTGCATTAACCATTACATGGTGTAACACCACACTTCCTTCGCCAATGGACGCATGACGGGAAACACGGGCTGTAGAAGCCACAACCGTAGCCAAACAACCACCAACCGATAGAATACGTTCGTGCAACCGGATTCGCAGACTTGCATCCTTTATATGTCCTACCGTCACAAGGAACAAGGCCTTATCGACATATTTAACCAGATCTTCATCCGTCCCGACAACCGGATATCCCAAAACAGAACTACCGACATATTCCGGCATATCAAGTATGCCGAGTATCGTATAACCAGCACTCTCAGCAGCATCTATCACCGATTTGCAATGTCCGCCGCCACCGACCAAGACTATATTACCGGGATCGCTCATAACCTAACGCTACTTGGAATATTTACAACACGTTCCTCAAACCAATACGTATTCGTCAGATCGTCTGTCTGGCAACCTGCAAACATGGGTTGCTTATTCATCAATCCCCAAATCGGTCGTGTCATAACTCCATGATCATTTGTATAGGTCAGAAATTCGTCACGCGCCGACTTATCAGGCAATAAAACCGCATTCAACCAATAATTGGAACGACAATCTTCCGGTTCGGAAAAAAACTCAATTGGTGTATCTTTGAAAAAGGACTTATATTTTTCAGCTGTTTCACGTTTATTCTCTATAAAACGATCCAGATTCTCCATCTGTGCACAACCTAACGCCGCATTAATATTAGGCATACGATAATTATAACCGATATGGTCATGCATAAACTCCCAACGATGAGACACCTTTGCTTGCGTCGTTAAATGTTTTGCATAAGCACCCAATTCGGCATCCTGAAACAACAACATACCACCTCCACCGGTCGTAATCGTTTTATTGCCATTAAAACTTAGGGCACTAATCTTAGCCAAAGTACCAGTATGCCTACCCTTATACAAACTACCGATACTTTCAGCAGCATCCTCTATTAACTCGATATGATACTGTTCACATATTTGTACAAGTTCCGCCAATCTGGCAGGATGCCCGAACGTGTGCATCGGAACACAAGCTTTCACTCTCCGCCCTGTCCCTTTATTATAGCAAACGCCATCCTTCATTTCAGCAAATGTAGAAAGCCATTTTCTTAAACTGTCGGGAGACAAGCCCATCGTTTCCCGATCTACATCTATAAAAACGGGATAAGCACCTATATAACTAATTGCATTTGCAGTAGCTATAAATGTCAAAGCCTGAGATATAACTTCATCTTCACGCTCTACCCCCGCCAATAGCAAAGCCATATGAAGAGCATTTGTCCCATTTACACAGACAACGGCCTTTGCCGCCCCTGTATAATCGGCAACCATCTCCTCAAATCGATCGACAAACTTACCGACACTTGAGACAAATGTCGTATCAATGCACTCATTCAGATATTTCTTTTCATTGCCGATAAAACAAGGGGCATGAAGAGGTACAAAGTCATCCGAATGATATAGTCCATGTATAAAATCAACTATAGGTTTATACATTATATATATCAGCTTTATATTTTCTTAAATTATCTTTATCCAAAAACCAATTTATCGTTTCCTTTAAACCTTCTTCCAAAGAATAAGAAGGTTCGTATCCTGTTAAGGATTTTACCTTCGCATTATCTCCCCATAAACGGAAAACTTCAGAATTCTTAGGACGGATACGGGCCTGATCCTCTATGAACTTAACATCCGAATTCATCAAACGAGCTATTAAGTTCAAAGTATCACGCATCGAAATTTCATTGTTGCTACAGATATTTACTTCTTGTCCTATTGCAGCATCACATTTAGACAGTTCGATAAACCCTTTACAAGTATCTTTCACGAAATTAAAATCACGCGTCGGGGTCAAGTCTCCCAATTTTATCTCCTTCTTTCCATTTGCTATTTGCGTTATAATGGTTGGAATAATAGCCCGAGCCGATTGACGAGGACCATATGTATTGAACGGTCTAACCAATACAACCGGCAAAGCAAAAGCATTATAAAAACTCATCGCAATTGCATCCGCTCCAATCTTTGTTGCAGAATAAGGTGATTGCGGTTGCTTGGGATGATGTTCGTCAATCGGAACATAACGTGCTGTCCCATATACCTCCGAAGTTGAAGTTACAAGAACTTTCTTCACCCCATTTTCTTTTGCTGCCTGGCAAATATTCAAAGTTCCTTTTATATTTGTATCCACATAACTGTCCGGAGCGACATAAGAATAAGGAATTGCAATCAATGCTGCCAAATGGAAAATAATCTCGACATCCTGAGTTATATGCTTACAGAAATGAGGATCACGTACATCACCTGTCACCACCTCCAATTCAGGATGCTTAATATCATTCAACCATCCCCAATCATTGAAAGAATTATAATATGAAAGTGCTTTGACTTTATACCCCTGTTCCAATAGCATTTCAGTCAAATGGGAACCAATAAAACCATCAGCACCTGTAACCAATACTTTTTGCATATCCTACTTCGTTTCTTTATATTCCTTCTTTAATGCCACAAACTGCTCTTTTCCAAATAAAAATGCAACAGGAACGACCATTGTGAAAATAATCATGCCGATAAGAGCATATAATTTTCTGGGAGCAATTGATTTCTTCTTAACATATGCGGCCTCAATAATACGTGCACGGTCCTTATTCTCTCCAATAGAAAGAAGAAAATCTTCCCGCTTCTGCAAGAGAATCAAATAAAGAGCCTGGTATATTTCCTGTTGACGGCGAAAATCGATATATTCTCTCTCCAATGTTGGAACAACTCCCATCTTATCTATAATAATTTTTTCTTTTCCTTTTAGATCATCCAAAGTTAAAGTCAAGCTTTTTTTAGCATTATCGATAGATAAGAACACACTCTCACGTAATTGATCCACTTGCTTATTCATTTGTCCTATCAAAGGATTATCTCCTTTCGTACTTTGTAAAAGTCTTAAACGTTCTAACAGTGCTTCATTATATGATAAAACAGATTTAGAAGAATTCTCGCCTTCACCAGAGGCCAGCAAAATAGGAACCAGATTATATTTATTCTGAGGATCCTTCACATATGCATCCAACAAATCAACCAAACGAGTTTGAGCTTCCAATTCTATAATTTTCATCTGCAGCTCTTTCATCTGATCAGCGTAGAACTGAACGTCATATTCAATATCCGTCATCTTATTCTTGAGTTTGTAACGTTCAATATTTACTTCAACATCCGTTAGATTGGCTACAACTGCGTTTAAACGCTCATCCAAGAATTGAACACTTTTTCCACCTTCGGCTTTTTTTATAGAATCTTCTTGGGAATTATAAACATCCACTAATGTCCGTAATAAATCCAACCCTCTCTTTTTTTCATAATCGGTACATGAAATCTCCACCACATTTGCATTCTTCGCAAATTCATCAAACAATAATGATTCGGACAAATCTTGTGCGGCCCATATAGACGGAACTATTTCAAGCTTTAAAGATAAAGGCTTTATCTCTTCTTCTCTAAATGACAAAACAAAAGTACCTTCTTCCAATTTTATTTCCGCCGGTAAAGACTTAAATTCAAGATGCTTCTTGACATCCTCGTTTTTGGCAACTACTTTAACTTTCCCAGTCTTATCTATATCAACATTAAATGTTATGGGAGATTCCAGATTTTTTTGTGTTACTGAATCAGTAAACAATAATAGAGGAGCATCTTCATACATTTTATATTTGTAAGCATTAGGCTTATAGTAAACAATATTCAGCCCTAACTTCAAAACAACATCCTGCAAAGTAGTCGTAGACATTAGCTTTGCCAATTCGTCATCCATATTAAAGCTACCGCCACTAATGCCCCCTAAACCAAATGTCTTCATCAATCCCGAAGCATCACCGATATTCAACCCCGAACTTGAAGTTCCTTTATCTTCCAACAACAAGATCTTTGTCATCATTTCATAAGTACGGGGAACCAAAATCAAATATAATAAAGCAGGGATTAACGAAATAATGCCTGCCACTAAAAAACATCGCCAATGACGAAAATAATAAATGATAATCTTTTTCAGATTAATTGTTTCATTATCTTGCTGAATAGATTCCATACGTAATTATTATTTATTTAAATTGACAATTGTAATGACCATACTCGTTATAATAGAGAGAGAACTTATCACAGTAGTCAGCAATGACATCGTAAATGAACGGTCCGCACTGGTTCGGGAACGCTGTTTATTTTTTATCGGTTCAGCATAGACAATATCATTCTGTTGCAAATAAAAATAGGGAGATGCAAATATTGCTGGATCAGTTAAATCCAGACGATGGCTCTCTTTTATTCCATTATTGTCACGAATCACCAAAATATTTTTTCGATTAGCAGTCAACTGCAAATCTCCACCTAATCCTATAGCTTCCAATATGGATATCCTATCATTTTTTATCGTATATGCACCCGGACGCGAAACATCACCCATCAGTGTTATTTTAAAATTAAGCAACTGCACATTTACCAACGGGTTTTCCACATATTTGGAAATCATTTCTTCCATTTTATTAGCCAACTCCTGCCTCGTCAGGCCTGCGACATGTATCTTACCCAAAACCGGGAAATTGATATTTCCATCCTGATCAACCAAATATGTATATAAGTTTTGAGATGCGATGATTGGCTGTTCCCCTTGTGGAGTGGCCGAATAAGCATATACCGGAGGATTAAAGGGTGTAACAGCTGCAGGATCCCATGCTGTCACATTAATCGATAAAAGATCATCATTCGTTATTTTAGTCGTGTATGATTGACTCATTTTCGCCAATTGCTCTGGTGTCAAATCATCTATACCCTGAAAATAAATCACATCCTTTGGTGCCGAACACGCACACATCAGTCCACAAAAAAGGGCAAACAAATAATATTTCAAATTCATGCTTTTAATAAGTATTTCAAAATTAGAACTGCAAAGATACAACTTTCAGAGGAACCATCCATCTAAAAACTCCTTATAAAAACTATTACAACTATAACGATGCAAATTTGGGTATATTGCTGCTTGAGAAATAAAAAATATAGGATATTAGGCTATTTTCCCGTACTTTTGTCAGAAAACAAATGGAATCATGGTAGAAATAGGAAAATATAATACATTAAAGATCGTAAAGGATCTGGACTTTGGGGTTTATTTGGATGGTGGAGACGGAGTGGAAATACTGTTGCCGGCCCGTTATGTGCCCAAAAATGTAAAACCGGGAGATGAAGTCGAAGTTTTTATTTATCATGACAATGAAGGGAGATTGATCGCAACGACAGCCAAACCTCTTGCCCAGGCAGGAGAATTTCAGTTTATGGAAGTAAAATCTGTTAATAATACTGGCGCTTTCCTGGAATGGGGATTAATGAAAGATTTGTTGGTTCCTTTTAAGGAACAAAAAATGCCCATGCGGGAAGGGAAATGGTACTTGGTATATGTACACGTAGATCATGTTACCGGACGTATAGTAGCCTCCGCAAGAATCGATAAATATCTGGACAATGTAATACCGAATTATTCTTTTAATCAGGAAGTCGATTTGCTGGTTGCAGAAGATACTGAAATAGGATATAAAGTAATTATCAACAATGCTCATTGGGGATTGGTCTATCACAGTGAGGTTTTTCAACGTCTGGAAAAAGGGGAACATCTAAAAGGGTACATCAAAGAAGTTAGGGAAGACGAAAAGATAGATGTCAGCCTTACGCCTTTAGGATATCAAAAGGTCGAAGGCATTGCCAAGACAATTCTGGATTCGCTCAAAGCCCAAGGAGGATACGTTGCCGTCCATGATAAAAGCGAACCCGAACTTATTTATTCTCTATTTCGCTGTAGCAAAAAAGCATTCAAACAAGCAATCGGGGCTCTTTACAAACAAAAGATAATCGATATCGAAACTGAAGGAATCCGGTTAATCGATAAAGACAAATAACAAATACATATTTCAATAGGACTTTGGAAGATAGAACAATACGGTGTAGTAGTTTGGTTTTGATTACTAATAAAAGCGGGAGATAGATAAATCTATACTCCCGCTCCATCATAGTTATCGTTTTAGCCAAAAAATAGACTTAAAATGAGATATTCTCTTCAAATCTGAACACCTCCACTTAATGGTACAAACCATAGTCAGATTCTAATTAAATTATTAGAAAAGGAATTTCCTTTTCTCTGATACAAAGGACGGCTAATTAATTGATATAAACAAATTAAATTCGAATTATTTGGTTAATCCCCAAATAAAGAATTGATACACCACTAAATACCAGGCATTTACAGCACAAGAAAAATTTCACAAATAAGTAATCACCCTCATCTTTAGTATTGTGAACAAAGACCGCCTTCACGTTATCTCCACAATTTTCAGGAAACGGTTTCTAAAATACCACAATTTCAATCAAAAGCCAAAATGTTTTATTCCTGCCGATTGTTACTTCTCAAGCTCACTACTGTCCCATTAAAATCTGAGTTAGCTACAGAGGCTTCTCGAGTCAACGGATTTGAAATCGTAATTTTGCGACATTAACAACAGAGTCGCAATGAACAAAGAAAAATACGTTTTCTCACAATTAGTATCCTTCTTGGACCGTAATCACTTCAATTACCTTGTTCGCAAGTATAACGGAGACCGTTATGTCAAGCATTTGACCTGTTGGAATCAGTTCCTTGCAATGATGTTCGGACAAAATAAACTCCGAGTACAGGAACAAATGCCGGTCTACACCATTATAGAACCGGCAACTGTTCCTCTCAAAACTTCCTCTCCAAAGAAATTATTGATTCTGGTAACATTCATCTTCCTCGCTTTCATCGGAGGATGCGGGTATCTGCTCATCAAGAAATATGCGATCGCCCTGTCGCCAAAACCTGAAGCGTAATCTGGAAATCGCCATCCCCAATCGAGATCCGCCTACACACAAGCAAAACATCGCAACGCCTTACGACCTGCTCACCTGCAACCCCTTATCCGACAAGCTCATTTCGACAAAACGGGCATTTTCATTCTGCGGGTCGGCTGTGAGAAGACGGCGAATCTGCAAAGAGGCTTCCGGATCTTTGGCTACGATATAAAGGTAACCTCCTCCTCCGGCACCTGGAAGTTTATACCCCAGAGTGTAATCTTTGATGCGAGAGATAAGCTGTTCTACAGCAGGCGGATTTGTCCCGGCATCAAGCGCCTTGTTTTGTTCCCAACTTTTGCCGACCAATCGGCCATAAGAAGCGAAATCACCCCGAAGAATAGCCTCGTACATGTCCAATGCATGCCCTTTCATTTCAGAAAGCAGACGAAGATGGGGCCCACTGTTTAAGAACATTCCGCGTACGATTTCAGCAAGGATATCCTTCGCCGTACGGGTAATTCCCGTATAGTAAAGCAGGTGGCAAGCACGATATTCCGGTTCGGTAAAAAGATATTCCGGCAGCCAGCGTACCGACGGATTCTGGTGGAACCCCTCACCCGTTTGCAACAGTTTCAAACCATGTAACACACCTCCGTACTGATCTTGCCATCCGCCTCCGGTCGTAAGCAGCTGCTCCAAGATCAGAGTCCGGTTACCAATCTCGTTCTTATCCCACGCCAAGCCGCAGAAATCCGACAATGCACCCAATACCGTAGCCGCGAGAATCGAACTGGTTCCCAGACCGGAACCGGCAGGAATGGCAGCGAGCAACGTCACTTCCAACCCGCAGCCGAATGCTTTCAGTTGCTCTTCCAACGAAACATAACGGCTTGCTGAAAATTCGGGTGTAAACCCGGCCAGAGCCAGTGCCGCTTTCGGGATAGAGAAAGGAGAGCCGACCTTGTTAAAGTTACGCAGTTCGTCCCAAGTCGAAACGCTCTCCATCGCCCCGATATCAATGGAACGAAGAATGATACGATACTCGCGAGCCGGCTTCACATAGACCTGCAAGGGAGGTTGTCCGTTCAACTCGATCGCCACGTTCACGACATTGCCACCGGCATACATGCAGTAAGGAGGCGTATCCGTCCATCCTCCTGCCAAGTCGATACGCACGGGACTGCGCCCCCAGACAATCTGATCGCGATAGACATTAAGGCGAGGCGTCTGTTTTTCATCAGCAATCGTACCGATCAGGCCTTCACGCAACAGTGAGAATGCCTGCTGCTGTTCCACCATGCCCCGGTCATCTCCTGAAAGTTGCAGGACACGGGCACGGAACATATGGTCATGCACGCGCTTCATCAGCGGAACATCCTCCGACAAGCCCCCAGGCAACGTAATCCCTTTGGAAACAAATTCAGAGGCGGCATCCGCCAGATCCAATTGAAAGAAAATACTTTTATCATGATTGGCCGCAAGCATCGGCCAGTTTTTCTTCCTGAACGCTTCACGCTGGGCAAACAGGCGGCGGAGATTCGCACAGTCGGAAAGCCTGTTTGCAGACATCTTTTCAGCCGCTTTCCACACCCTGCGTCCTTCATCCAGATGGGGCTCAGATACCATCCAGCGTAACGCAACACCTAACTCGTCCATATTCCGGCAAACAGGAAACAAGGCCGCATTCTGTATGTCGGCACACTCCGACAGGCAAACAGCCCGCTCCGCAGCCCATTCCACGACAGAACGCCCCATGAAGAGCGTCGACTCATCCTTTGTATTCCCTTTGAAAGTATCATTGAAACCATACGGGCGCGCCACCCAGCCTTCTTCGCCGACAGGCACGACATCAATGCATACACCGGAAGGAATGTGCAACTCCCAATCGTTTACCGGGATACCCGTAATCACATGCCGATCGGCAAGTATCCATCGTTTCCCTACAAAACTGTTTTCGATCCACAGCTCGGAATTGCCGGAGGTCAACGGACAACAAACTTCGGCGTTCTGGACAAACATGGCAGGATGTGGTTTCACCTTGCGCTGCATGATCGCCCGCTGGTCACGTACAAGGTTCTGCACCGACAACGTCGAGGAAATCAGTTCCCGGCTCGTACCATAATGATAAAACTCACCACCCGGCAATGGCAGGATAGCAACAGTCAACGCATTCAACTCTTCGTCGGCTATACGCGGATGAGCACCAAGAGCAAGACCGAACTCGGAATACAGGTCGTATTCCTTCAGTTGTTTTCCGCTCGAATCGTAGGAATGTTTCATCAGTAATTCCACCGCCCGGTCACTGAGCAGCCAAACACCTATATCCATCAGGAAAAGGTGCGTACCTGCCAGTCGCCCCAACTCATCGAGAGTGGGTTTCTGAAGCATGAAATCAAGCTGGTCGGGAGATTTGCGGTCCGACACGAAGACCCCGTGGCGAGTGGCAAGTGCAGGATCCACCCACAAACCGTAACAGACAACATCGGCCTCAGGAATCTCCTGCAACGGCTCGCTGTTTCGCAGATAAACGTCACCACTGGCAATCAGCGTATGCAACGAATCCGGTGCTTTACGCATGATCTCCTCATACAACGGAAGCTGGAGCGAAAGGAGATTTTGAGATAATTTCTGTCCCCTTGCCCACCTGAACACCGGAATGGGCGTCAAGATCTTGCCCGAAGGTGCATACCCAGGTAATCGTCGGCTCTGCCCTCCCGCATGCAGCAAAATCCGCTTTTCACGCGCCAACCATTCTCCGGCCGTCAACGTTCCGGCAGTATCGTCGTCCCGGCGGCAAGCTTCAAGCAACCAAGTCGTTCCTCCACCCGATCCCAAACGGGCACCTACAGGGTCAGACGTACAAAACCAATCTGCCGGATCGGCATTTGCTATCTCATGAAAACTGCCAACCAGATTAGGCGGCAGCGACAATAATTTCCTCATATATCACTATTCTTTCCGGCAAATGTACTTCTTTCCCCTTTTACTGCGTAAAATTTAATTTAATTTTTACTTTCAGAGGCTGTTTCGTTTAAATTATTATATCCACCTTTGTAGAGGGAATTCGCTCTTATAATCATACGACAATAAAAAAAGTTGGTAAATACTAATCCCACCCTTTCATTTCTATTTCTGAAGTATCTTTAGTTATTCACTTAATATTCAGATGGTATGATATACGGTTATGTAAGAGTCAGTACGGATAAACAGAGTACTGAAAATCAACGTTTCGAGATTGAAAACTATTCAAAAGCGAAAGGTTTCCGTATCGAACGTTGGGTAGACGAAACAATCAGCGGGACAACGAGTGTATCGGATCGCCAACTTGGCAGATTATTAAAGCAGATTCGTAAAGGTGATACACTCGTAACAACAGAGCTATCAAGGCTTGGACGTAATTTGATGCAGGTCATGAGTTTCCTCCACCAGTGTATGGAGCGGGATATCATCGTCCTTACAGTCAAAGAACGTTATGAATTAGGGAACAATATCAATAGTAAGATTCTCGCCTTCGCCTTTAGTCTGAGTGCAGAAATCGAACGTAATCTGATCTCACAACGTACCCGCGAAGCACTTGCACGTAAAAAAGCGGAAGGTACGAAACTCGGTCGTCCGAAAGGCAAAAAGACTATGCAGGTCAGGTTGTCCGGAAAAGAAAATGTCATCCGCAAAATGATCAATGAGAAATGTTCGATGAATGAAATCGCCGAGAAATTCGGAGTAAACCGTCAAACTCTCCGCGATTTCCTCCGAGACACATTCCCGGACTGGAGAAAATATAGATATATTAAGTAATCGGACCTTCATGGCTTTAATTGTCTGGATGTTAATCTATGTAACCTTAATAAATTGTTTTTGAGGTAATTTATTATCAGTCAATACGGCATGCCCCAACCAGGCAAAATGGTCCGCATACTAAATAATCCAATACCTCTGCACACTGAGCCACCAGTGTGCGGTAGGTTTTGTGCGCTTTATTCTTTCCTCCAGTAAAACGAATATTTCCCTTCCGGCTCCCCCTCTATTTCAAAATCTTTATTGAATATTATACGACAAATTAACTTATTAGAAATAATTGTTTTATCTTTGGCATATACGTCGAATCTTATAACGCATCAAAGACGCCATGTCGGCATGTCCCGTCATCGTATGTTGCTGGGAAGGGGTAGACGCCATACATGTCGTTCGCCAACTGGCCGGCTCCACCAACGGAAGGAACGCGCAGCCGGGAACCATCCGCGGCGACTTCAGCATGAGCGTACAAGAAAACATCGTGCATGCTTCCGATTCACCCGAAACGGCAACCATCGAACTGAAACGTTTTTTCAATGACGACGAATTGTTCGATTACAAAATGAATAACTTGCCGGCTATTTATGCCAATGATGAGTTTTGAAACGTAAAAGAGCCGGAATGTATAGGAAATCCTTATACCTCCGGCTCTGATATTTTAGAACCCTTTGCCCTATTCCTCTCGAACCGGACAAAACAACCTAATTACTAATCTAAAAATCTAATACCATGAAAAAACACACTACGCTTATATAACCGAAGCACATGGCAAAAGGTTCACAACGATTCCAATAATTGACAAAGAAATCCGTTCCCGTTGTTTAATTCCCGAATTGCCGTTATATTTGTACCTCGTTTGGAATAAAAATACAGACATCATAATAAAACGTATAAATATATGCATAACTGGTTTGAATGTAAAGTCTCCTTCGAAAAAGTTTTGGAGAATGGAATGCAAAAGAAAGTGACGGAACCTTATCTGGTTGACGCCCTGTCATTCACGGAAGCGGAAGCCCGCATCATCGAAGAAATCCGTCCCTTCATATCCGGGGAGTTTACAGTGACAGACATCAAACGCGCCCGCTTGTCGGAATTGTTCTTCAACGAAAACGGCGACCGTTTCTACAAGATCAAAGTTTACTTCATCACCCTCGATGAAAAAAGCGGAGCCGAAAAGAAAACCGCAGCACAGATGCTGGCACAGGCATCTAACCTGAAAGATGCCATCGCCGTATTGGAAGACGGAATGAAGGGTACGCTTGCCGATTACACCATCGCATCCGTTACGGAAACCCAGTTGATGGATGTCTTCCCCTTTGACGCCAACAGTGTCCCTTCGGAAAAGAAATCCGAGGAAGAACTGATTGCCGAACAGAAAAAACAGGCGGAAACAAGAGAAGCATGAGCATCACCGAGAATATAACAAGACTGAAAGCATCGCTACCGGCAGGTGTTACGCTGGTGGCGGTCTCCAAGTTCCATCCCGCCGAGGCTTTACAGGAAGCCTACGATGCCGGACAACGTGTATTCGGTGAAAGCAGGGCCCAAGAGCTGACAGCTAAACAAAAAGTTTTGCCCGGTGACATCGAATGGCATTTCATCGGCCCGTTGCAAAGCAATAAAGTGAAAGACATCGCCCCGTTCATTCACACCATACACAGCATTGACTCGCTGAAACTGTTGCAGGAAGTCAACAAACAGGCGGCCAAACATGACCGCATCGTCCGTGTCCTATTGGAGATACACGTCGCGCAGGAAGAAGCCAAACATGGTTTCAGCCCCGACGAATGCCGCGAACTGTTACTCTGTTTATCACCCGGAACACTTCCCAACATCCGGATATGCGGATTGATGGGGATGGCGACAAATACTGACGACACAACGCAGATCCAGGATGAGTTCCATAAGATTCATGAACTATTCACCGAACTGAAAAACTCGGTATTCAAGGATGACGAATATTTTTGCGAATTATCGATGGGAATGAGCCATGACTACCCGGTCGCCCTTCGCGAAGGCAGTACGATGATACGCATAGGAACCAGCATTTTCGGTGAACGGGAATATTGAGTTTTAACCATTTTAAAGAGCAAGAACAGACAAGGTAGAAAATAATTCTCTATTTTTGTAATCGTTGAACATAATTGAATCTGACATGATTGACATTAAAACACAATATGCGGGCCTGACACTTCGTAACCCGCTTATCGTCGGAAGTTCCGGTTTGACAAACAACGCGGAACGAAATAAGGAATTTGAAAAAGCCGGCGCCGGCGCGATCGTGCTGAAATCACTCTTCGAAGAGCAGATTGAAATGCAAAGCGATGTACTGATGCAGGATTCGGATTATCCCGAAGCGGCCGATTACATACGCGGCTATGTAAAAGCGAATCAGATAAACGGTTATCTGGAACTGATCCAGAAGACAAAAGAACAATGTACCATCCCGGTTATCGCAAGTATCAACTGCTATAAATCGGATGCATGGGTCGAATTTGCCCGCCAGATCGAATTGGCAGGAGCCGATGCTCTGGAACTGAACGTGTTCTTTCTGGAAACAGACCTCACATACAGCAGCGAAAACATGCGCGACTTGTATGTCAGTATTATCCGCAAAGTGAAAGAAACGGTTTCGATCCCTGTCATGATCAAGATGAGCAAAATGGTCGGTAATATACCGGCTGTTGCCCATACGCTGACAGTTAACGGGGCAGACGGGATCGTCCTCTTCAACCGTTTTTACCAACCGGATATCGACATCAACAATATGCAAATTGTCTCAGGTAACGTCTTCAGCAACCATTCCGACTTGAGCGATACGCTTCGCTGGACAGCAATCGTTTCAGGTAAGGTGCCCGGAATCAGCATTGCTTCCTCTACCGGAGTGCATGATTGGGAAGATGTCATCAAATGTTTGCTCGCAGGAGCCGATGCCGTACAGATGTGTAGCGCCGTCTATACACATGGGGCAGAAATTATCTCACAGGTGCTCACCTGCATCGAAGAATGGATGCACCAGGCACATTACCAGTCGCTTGATCAGTTCAAAGGTAAACTAAACTATGCTAACATCCCCAATCCGGCGATGTATGAACGTTCACAATTCATGAAATACTTCTCCAACAGAGATTAAACAACTATATGAACTACTTGATTGTCGGAGGAGTAGCCGGAGGAGCTACCGTTGCAGCACGTCTGCGTAGAATGGATGAAAAAGCCAACATCATCCTGTTCGAGCGAGGGAAATATGTATCGTATGCAAACTGCGGTCTACCTTATTATATAGGTAACACGATCAACAACCGGGAAAAGCTGTTCGTACAGACAGTGAAAGGTTTCACAGACCGTTTCCGGATCGACATCCGCACAGAACAGGAGGTAACCGCCATCCGTCCGGATAAAAAGGAAGTGGAAGTCAAGAACCTGTCCACAGGCGAGACATACACCGAGACATACGACAAACTGGTACTTTCGCCTGGAGCCGAACCGCTCCGGCCGGGTATCGAAGGGATTGGAAGCAAGAAGATATTCACGCTCCGCAACGTGCCGGACACCGATACGATCAAGAATTATGTCAATACGGAGAATCCGAAACGCGCTATCGTTGTGGGCGGCGGCTTTATCGGACTGGAAATGGCGGAAAACCTGCATGAACTGGGTATCCGGGTCAACGTGGTGGAAATGGCCAACCAAGTGATGGCGCCGTTGGACTTCTCGATGGCGGCAATCGTACACCGGCAACTGACCGATAAGGGAGTCGGACTGTACTTGGAAGATGGTGTCAGCCGCTTTGAAGAAAAAGACGGTGGTGTGACCGTACACCTCCGCAGCGGCAAACAGATCGCTACCGACATGGTTTTACTAAGCATCGGGGTACGCCCGGAAACCAAACTGGCCAAAGACGCAGGGCTCGCCATCGGAGAACGGGGCGGTATCGCCGTAAACGATTATATGCAAACTTCCGATGCAAACATATATGCCCTCGGCGACGCAGTCGAAGTACGTCATCTCGTAACCCGGCAACCGGCCCTCATCCCGCTGGCAGGACCGGCAAACAAGCAGGGGCGCATCGTGGCGGACAATATCGTATTCGGCAACAAAGAGAAATATCCGGGATCAATAGGAACTTCCATCGCAAAAGTATTCGACCTGACGGTTGCCGCCACCGGAGCCAATGCGAAATTGTTAAAACGGAATAATATCGCCTATATATCATCCTATACCCACGGAGTGTCGCATGCCGGATATTACCCGGATGCCGTTCCATTGTCTATCAAGATATTGTTCGCCCCGGAAAGCGGCAAGCTGTTAGGCGCCCAGGTTGTCGGCTTCGACGGTGTAGACAAACGCATCGAGATGCTGGAACAAGTGATACAACGAGGCGGGACAGTCTACGACCTGGCGGAATTGGAGCACGCCTATGCCCCTCCCTATTCGTCAGCCAAAGATCCTGTGAATATGGCCGGATTCGTTGCAGAAAACATATTGAGCGGAAAATCCCGGATCATCCAGTGGCGTGAACTCGCCGAACTTCCGGCCGACACGATTCGAATCGATGTCCGTACACGCGACGAATATAAATTAGGCACGATCCCCGGATTTATAAACATACCGGTAGACGAATTACGCGAACATTTAGGTGAACTGCCGAAGGAGAAACCGATCGTCGTAACTTGTGCAGTCGGACTGCGTGGTTACCTGGCCTATCGCATCCTGGTGCAGAATGGCTTCAAGCATGTGCGTAACCTGTCCGGAGGATACAAGACGTGGAGCATGGCGACAGCACCCGTAAAGGAGATCGTTCCCTGCAAACCGGAATCGCCGGAAAACACAAATTGCGGATGCCCCGCTACCCAGGTTCCTCTGTTGAAAGTAGATGCCTGCGGACTGATGTGCCCCGGACCTGTGATGCAACTGAAAAAGAACTACGAAACGTTGAAGGCCGGCGAACAACTCCAGATAACTGCCACCGACCAGGCTTTCGGCAAGGATGTCGCTTCCTGGTGTAAGATGACGGGGGCAGAACTGGTTGCGTTGGAAAACAAAAACGGGGTGGTTGCCGCCACCATCCGCAAGCAGGAGAAAACAACTTCCTGCGAGATTTCGCGTAACAATGCCGACAATAAGACACTGATCGTCTTCAGCGATGACCTAGACAAAGCACTGGCCTCTTTTGTCATTGCCAATGGAGCCGCTTCGACCGGCAAGAAAGTGACCATGTTCTTTACTTTTTGGGGATTGAATGTGATCAAGAAACAGCATAAGCCGGCAGTCTCCAAAGATATTTTCGGCAAGATGTTCGGTTGGATGCTTCCGGCACACAGCGGCAAACTCAAGCTGTCTAAAATGAATATGGGAGGTGTCGGTAGCCGGATGATGCGCTTTATCATGAAACAAAAGCGGATCGACAGCCTGGAAAGCCTGATCCGACAAGCCGTAGACAACGGCGTGGAAATGATCGCCTGCACCATGAGCATGGATGTGATGGGCGTGCAAAAAGAAGAGCTGATGGACAACGTTACGCTGGGCGGCGTGGCTTCTTACCTCGAACGGGCAGAGGAGGCGAATGTGAACCTGTTCATCTGATGCACTTCGCGAACCACCGGTAATCATCGGGATAAACATAAGGATAAGTCAGGACGCGGATCAATACAAAGCAGGCAAAAGGCAAAGTTGTTCCTACCCGTCAAAACGCCGGTGTTTCGATGGCAAAGCATATATATGTTTTAAAATCGAATCACCGGTGTTTTGAAAATAGAAGCCTGTCGCTTCCCGGAAAGGCAGGCATCGGTTGCCGAATAGATCTCAATGAGCAAATGCCGGTTCATACTTCACAGAAGCAATCCGTATCTCCGTCTCCACAGCAGACATTCCTTCAGCCATGACCTTCAGGAGCATCGCGCCGCTTTTCGTTCCAGGTTGGAGAATCGCGAGGCATTGGCCCCGATAGGTACTGCAAGCCGGGTTCCGGAAACTTCGCATATCATCAGGAGCGGCATTGCCGGAAGCCAACAGAATGCCATCTCCTTCGACTGTCATCCTCAACCGGACAGTGGCATCGGGAACTATCCGTCCCTCCTCATCCGTCACACATACCCTGACATAAGCCAGATCATTCGGATCAGCAGACACAACACGTTTTTCCGGAAGCAAGACTAAACGACACGGCTGCCCGGTCGTTTGCAGGGATTTATGAACCATCTCCCGACCGTCCCTTATACCGACAGCCATGAGACAGCCGGCCGAGAACGGCACTTCGAAGTCTGCGGCAAGTCGGGCAGACACAGCTTTCGTGCCCAAGCATTCTCCATTCAAATAAAGCCGGACCGAATCACAACGAGAATAGGCACGCACCGTTAGTCTCTTCCCTTCCTGCCCCTTCCAGTTCCAGTGCGGATGTTCGTCGGGCCACCCCCATTTGCTAAGCACTTCGCGCTTGCCGGCAGGAACGGGGGCATGGACAAGCAATTCCAATTCGCTCCTCCCCCACACCACATCGCGGAAAAGCGACTGCGGTTTCTTGTCCCCGTTCATATCCAAGTCTCCGCAATTGGACAAGAACCAAGGCCATGAACGAGTCGGAGTCGAGTACGGCCTGTCGTCGTCAACATAGCTGAAGTTACCGATTCCGACCTCACCTATATAATCCATCCCTGTCCAGACAAAGTCTCCCAGTACGAAAGGATAGAGATTTGCCGCCTTCCAGTTTTCGAAGGTCTCGACAGGGAAACTTTCGGTACCGACCATAATGCGGTCGGGATATGCCTCATGATCGGGAAGATACTGCTTTATTTCATAATTGTAACCGCCTAAATCCAACAAGGCATATGCCGGTGCGGATTCCTCCCACACACGCCCTTTCTGTTCCCAAAAGGCGCAGATTGCCTGAGTGACAGGGCGGGTCGCATCGAGAGACTTGACCACGGAGACCAGCTCCCGGGCGATTCGTAGCCCGGCTGTGTCGGCACGTTCGTAAATCTCGTTGCCGATGCTCCAGATGATGACAGAGGGATGGTTGCGGTCACGTTTTACAAACGCCGCCATATCGGACACGGCATGTTCCGGAAAGAAAAGATGGTAATCCTGATCACGCTTGGGATGTTCCCACATATCGAAAGCCTCATCGATCACCAACATCCCCAAACGGTCGCAGGCATCGAGGAACTGCCTGGACGGCGGGTTATGGCTGGTGCGAACGGCATTGAAACCATTCTCTTTCAGGAGACGCACCTTGCGTTCCTCCGCCCCGTCATAAGCAGCCGCTCCCAACAAACCATTATCATGATGCAGACAAGCGCCTTTCAGTTTAACGGGACTACCATTCAGCAGAAATCCCCTGCCTACCGAAAACTCAAGCGATCGGATGCCGAAGGCGGTCCGATAGTAATCGGTTGTTTCACCGGCTGAGACCAGCTTGACATGCGCCTCATAAAGATTAGGATGATCGACCGACCAGAGTTCCGGTTGCCCGACATCGGCAGAAAACCGGAACGTATGAGAACCGCCCGCGGCAACGTTGCCCGAACATTCTTTCGTCACGACATCCGTACCGTCAGGACGAACCAGGGTAAGGCGTACCGTCACACCGGCTTCCACATCCATCCGATTGTGGACAGGAAGAGTCATCTCGACCTTTGCCAGTCCAGGTGTAATGACAGGAGTCTGTACCTGTACCTCCTCGTCCGGGATGAAAAGGTTGCCGGAAACGGTCAGCCGAACGTGCCGGTAAATACCCGATCCGGGATACCAACGGCTATTGTCACCGGGATTGAACGCACGGACCACCATCACATTCTCCTTTCCGGCAGGATTCAGAAAAGGAGTCAGGTCATAACGGAAAGGCATATAGCCATTCGGATGAAGCCCAAGATGATGCCCGTTGATCCAGACATCCGACCGCTCCATAACCCCGTCGAAGCAAACGCCGACCTGCTGGCGGGAAGTCCATTCGTCCAATGTGAAACGTTTGCGATACCAGCCTGTCCCGCCCGGCAGATTCCCCGTGGAGATCGAATCTTTAAGTCCCTTCACGAAAGGACCGACCGAGTTGCCGTTGTCCGGGTAGCGCCGTTCGATACTGAAATCATGCGGAAGGGTAAGCGTCCGCCAGGAAGAATCGTCAAAAGAGACGTCCGAGGCATCAGCCGGAGCCTCTTCACAGAACTTCCATCCCTCATCGAACAAGCGGTCGGCATAGAGAGCAGCGGCATACGCTGGATCGGTGGACGGAGCTTTCAGTTCCGGATATTCGATTCCGTAATGTCCGGTAACGGCGGCAAGCAGGAAATAATAATTATCCGCCAAATAGTTATAGCCGGTCGGAGCACCCCCTTTCGTCCGCCAGTCCACACTTTGCAGGTAACCAGGGAAAACACCGGAATGAGTGTATTCGCGTTCGTAAGTCGCCATCATCGTGAACAGGATTTTATCCGCTTCGCTACGCATTCCGACGTTATACAAAGCCTGGATGAAATGATAAGCAGCCTGGCCGCAAAGGCCACCGTTCTCATACCGTCCCCAACGAGTCATTTCTTCCCAAGAGCCTTTGTCCTCCTTGGCAACAGGGACGAGCGGACCGGGTATGCCGTAGACATAATCATATCCTTCCTCTTCGAGCTTCTTCAACATCTTCCGAAGAATCTTGCGGGCACGTTTGCCGGTAACCAATCCTTCGTTGATCGCCATCGAACTGATAAACGTAAACTGATAATCATGCATCCTGCCGTCGCGGCTCACCCACCCGGCGTACATACCGGTCTGCGGATTATAGAAAGTGGCATCGAAAGCCGAACGGAACTTATCGAGTTGTAGACCGACCGTCGCAGCCTCTTCCGGCAAACCGAGCAGCGTCAGGACTTTTTGCATTCCCGTCAAGCCGCGATAAGCCTGCAAATTGACATAAGCATCTTTATGGCCGAAAGCGAAGTCGTCCCACCAGTTGAGGCTTTCGCGCTTCGGGTCCATGTAATTCCCGTGGAAAGGGGATTCGAAAATACCGTCCCCATCCGTATCTGTCGCCAGGACACCACGTACGAGGCGACAAATTTCCTCCTGGTAACGGCGTACGAAAGCCCAGTCGTTCGTTGCCAGCAAATAATCATAAAGAGAGATGAGTGTCACTTCAGTGCTTTCCCACCCGTAATCCTTAAGCCGGTTATCGTTACCGATCCGTTCCCGCAAAGCAACTTCGATGGAGGTGCGCAAGGCTTCGCGCATGGAATAAGTACCGGACAACGGCGGTGTGAAAGGAATCATATCCGCCTTAAATGCCAATGACAGGTGTCCGATGCCTTCGAGCAGGATATTGTCGCCCATCGTCTGATGAACAGGGTTGACGGTGAAAGCATTCTGCCAGCAGCGTTTCAACCCGTCAAACCTGGAATCCGAGAAGTCGCAACCGGGAATCTGCGGATAGTTCTCTTCCAGGACCGTAAAGGTAAGCCCGGCCTCTTTCAGCAGCTGGTCCGTATGAAAAGAGAGGATAACCGACCCCATGTGGATCGATTTACGCCAGACATGCCCTCCCCGGTTGAACGGACCGAGCAATAGACCGGTATTCTCATAATCGGGAACAAAATGTTCCTGCAGGTAGACTCCCGGAGCATCGGCTTCCACTTTCACCAGTCCGCAGTCAGGAAAATGCAGGACGGCGGGAAGGCGGAAAGAGGCTTTTATGATTTTGGGAGTAAAGAATGTAACCGGAGTGTCATATTGTGCGGACGGTTCCTGTGCCGTTTTTTCGGCCCATACGGAAACAGGCGATATATCCGGAGCGGTATGAATGCGGAAAAACTCGCCTTCGATGCCCTCCGAACGACTTCTGACAGAGACCTTGAACCTGCGGTCGCCGGAAGGAGACACCACGCAATCCATCCGGCCTCCTTCCGTGAAAGGGACATCTTCGTAAATGGTCTTCCAACCATCGCAGACGGCAGGCGAAGCCATACCGAAAGAACTTTCTCCCCTTCCGATCAGACATCCCCCCCTTCCCGGACGAAGCAAGGACTTATCCTGATAGCGCCGGTTTCTTCCACCCGACTCGACGTTGAAGTAGGACATCATCGGAAAATCTTTTACCCAGGAAAGAGCATAATACGGAGAGAGATAGGTGATAAAGTCTCCCGACATATCCACCTTCACCAAAGGAGCCTCTTCTTCCGACTCGCCAGCCCCGGATTCGTCCGTTACCATCTCTTCCGTTATCCTTATGACCGAGGCATATGCCCGGAAACCCGGTAGGAAAACAGGATACAACAAGGTTGCTATTATTAGGAATAATCGTATATACATTGGTTTTTTCAAGATTAAAAACAGAATTCTACTTCTTCGCTTGAGCAGCTACATAATCGAGCACTTCAGAGAATGTTCCAACCCAAATTTCGTCGGAATGGGCAGCCAAAAAGTCTACCAACTTCTGATGTTCGGCAGCATCGACCGTCAGGTAATCGCCTCCTACGCCGTGGAATACGATAATCCCTAATCCATGTTTGTCGAGTGCATCCTGTACATACCGGATCAGATCACCGCCCTTGCATCCGGTCATTGCGGGCAGGGTCGGGATCAGGGCGAAATTCAGCGTCTTCGCATCAGCTACCACATGGCGACCGGCCGCTCCACGGCAATACTTAACCAGCCCGGAGTCCAGCAGGGGTTGGGAATAGTCTTCTCCGCCGGCAACACTCTGTCCGCAGGGATACGCATAAGCATGCTCTTTTTTTCCGTCAATGGCATACAGGAAACTGTTCATCATTCCGATCTCCGTGAGCATATCTTTCACCGAATAACATTCGAGCGAGCGGCAAAGAGAAGAGGAGGACGTTTCGACCGTCCCGGCAAGGCAGGGATGGAAAAGGCTGTGATTGCCCAATTCGTGTCCGCGCTTGCTGGCTTCGCGCCACTCCGGGACATCGCTGTCTTTCACAACTTGTCCGTAGAGAAAGAAAGTCCCCCGGAAGTTTTTGGCCTCCAACTGGGGCATCACGATGTCGCGCTGGGATTTCAGCCCGTCGTCGTAAGTCAATACAATGGCAGCCTTTTTACCGTCCGGCCAGGAGATTTGTGCCTGCATCCCCGTAAAAAAGGATAAGAACAAAAGAAATGTGGATAGTTGTTTCATATTCATATTATTTTTAAATACCTATATAATATAAACGAACCAAAGAGCAAAATCCCTAAAAAAAAGAAAAGGCTACTTACCAAAAAAAGCAAGTAGCCTCATCCTTACGTTTCTATCTTATTTACTTAATCATATCAAATCCCGTATACGGAACCAACGCCTTCGGAATACGGATGCCTTCGGGAGTCTGGTTGTTTTCGAGCAAGGCAGCGACGATACGCGGCAGAGCCAATGCACTTCCATTCAGCGTGTGGCAGAGCTGGGTCTTTTTGTTTTCGTCACGGTAACGGCATTTCAGGCGGTTTGCCTGATAATTGTCGAAGTTAGAAACCGAACTTACTTCCAACCAACGTTTCTGGGCTTCCGAATAAACTTCGAAGTCGAAACAGAGGGCAGCCGTGAAACTCATATCGCCGCCGCAAAGACGCAAGATACGGTAGGGTAGTTCCAGTTTCTGAAGCAGACCTTCTACGTGATCCAACATTTCCTGATGAGACTGTCTGGAGTGTTCCGGTTTGTCGATACGGACCAATTCCACTTTGGAGAATTCATGCAGGCGGTTCAGTCCGCGCACGTCCTTTCCATAAGAGCCGGCTTCGCGGCGGAAACACTGCGTATAGGCACAATTCTTGATCGGCAACTGCTTTTCGTCGAGGATCACATCACGGTAGATGTTGGTAACCGGAACCTCGGCTGTCGGGATCAGATAAAGATCATCTACTTCGCAATGATACATCTGTCCTTCCTTGTCGGGCAACTGGCCCGTGCCATAGCCGGAAGCGGCATTCACGACCGTCGGCGGCATGATTTCCGTATAACCGGATTTGCGGGCTTCGTCCAGGAAGAAGTTGATCAGCGCACGCTGCAACTGTGCACCTTGTCCTTTGTAAACCGGGAATCCTGCGCCTGTGATCTTCACGCCCAGGTCGAAATCGATCAAATCATATTTCTTGGCCAACTCCCAATGGGGCAGCGCGTCTTTCGGCAGTTCCGTTTCCATACCGCCCATCTTTTCAACCTTATTGTCGTCGGCTCCGACACCTTCGGGGACTTCGTCGTAAGGGACGTTCGGGATTGTATAGAGCAGGTTCTGCATATCTTCGGCCGCCTGGTCCATTTCGGCCTGGATCGTCTTGTTGGCTTCCTTGATCTCGGCAACACGTTGCTTAGCAGTCTCGGCTTCCTCTTTTCTACCTTCCTTCATCAGCATGCCGATGGTTTTCGAAGCCTGGTTCACCTCTGCCAGGTTTTTATCTAATTGATTTTGCGCACTACGTCTCTTATCGTTCAATTCGATCACTTTTGCAATGCTTTCCTCTGCACCTTTAAAGTGTTTCTTTTCCAGACCGCGAATCACCCGGTCTGTTTCTTCCGTAATTACTTTAAGCGTCAACATACTTTCATTATGTTTTTTTATTTGAGTTGCAAATATACACAGAGTTCTTAAATTAAGAATTAAGAATTGAGAATTAAAAGTCAAATTAGGCGACAAGCCCTACTTCACCCGTCCGCCTGTAAGCCACGACCGGACATAATAAGGTTCACTCAGGCTGCTGACGATCACGCCACTCGAAGTGCTGGTGTGAATGAACTTTCCGTTTTTCAGATAGATCCCGACGTGGTTGGGCACTTTCTTCTTTCCCTTGCCCGTCCGGAAAAAGACCAGGTCGCCTTCCTTCAGGTTGGCACGGCTGACTTTCTTGCAATTGTGTTTCAGCATATCGGCCGACGAACGGGCCAACTGTTTTCCATACACTTCACGGTACACGATCGCCACAAAGCCGGAACAGTCCACTCCCCTCTTCGTCAATCCTCCCATACGGTGAGGGACACCAAGCCATTTGGCCCCTTCGTTGTACAAAAATATATTGTCGTTCGGAGTCAGGCGGACGCCATAGAGACGGGATAGCTCTTTCGGTCCTTTAAAGTCCGGTGGTAAGGCCACGCGTTGCTTTTTACTGCCGCACGACGTAAGCGCCAGGACCAACAACAGTATTCCGATATGAAGTGTGATAAAATTCCTACGAGTCATGATGTTGACAAAGATACAAAAAAAGGATATCCGCCAAGCGAATATCCTTTTTTCTTATTCTATGTAACCGGTACTTATGCTTCTGCTACCACTTCTTTTACAGAAACGAAAGAACGGTTTTCTTTGCCTCTGCGGAAAGTTACCACGCCATCGACCAAAGCATACAACGTATGGTCTTTACCGATACCTACGTTTTCACCCGGATGATGAACGGTTCCTCTCTGACGGACGATGATGTTGCCAGCTTTAGCAACTTCGCCACCGAAAAGCTTAACACCTAATCTCTTACTTTGTGATTCACGGCCGTTCTTAGAACTACCCACACCTTTCTTATGTGCCATTTCTTCTTTTCTCCTTTAAACGTTAAGCAACAATTTCTTTTACACTCACTTCAGTGAACTGCTGACGGTGACCGTTCAGTTTACGATAACCTTTTCTTCTCTTCTTGTGGAAGATCAGCACCTTTTCACCTTTTACCAGCGGAGACAGTACTTCGCATACTACCTTTGCGCCTTCTACGGTAGGAACACCTACTTTTACTTCGCCGTTGTTGTCAACCAACAACACTTTTTCAAATTCCACAACAGCACCGCTTTCTGCGTTCTGAATGTGATGAACGAACAACTTCTTTCCTTCTTCAGCCTTGAACTGCTGTCCGTTAATTTCTACGATTACGTACATCTGTCTTTATATATTTAAACAGGTTATGTCCCGGAGGTGGATACGCTTCTAAGCATCACTTGTTTACCTCCTGCAGAATTCAGAGCGCAAAATTACGGTTTCCCGAGGTATCATCCAAATCTTTTTGAAACTATTTTCCATAATGATAGCTTCCCGAACCAATCTCGACTTCCATATATCCTTCCGTTGCCGAAACTCTGCGTACACCCGGCAGGTTACCGACCGTCACATTATATTTCTTCGGAATCCGGACGATCGCCGACGTATTGCCCGGCAACGTGATGTCCCAGCTAAAGTCGCCCTCCTTCTTGGTCCATGCACTCTCGATCTCTCCGTACACCGAACTGTAAGAGGCGGAAACTTCGTCAAGGCCATCGGGGAAAACAGGCTCCATCACCAACTTTTTGAAACCGACTGCATCGGGTGCGCATTTGATGCCGGCCAAGTCTTCGTAGTACCAGATCAGCAGGTCGCCGAGCAACATCACATGGTTGGCGGAGTTCATGGCCGGATCAGCCGTATCGCCGTTCCAAAGTTCCCAGATGGTCGTCGCACCGTTCTTAATCATATATCCCCAACTCGGATAAGTCTCGTTCGTCAGGATCTTATAGGCCATGTCGACCCGCCCGTACTCGGTCAGTCCGCGCATCAGGTGCTGGATTCCCAAGACTCCGGTACTCACATGCCCGTTAAAATCCCCCTCCGTCTTTTCCACGATATTGGCGAAGACCTTCCCTTCATATCCTTCCGGCACAAGTCCGAGACGCAGGGAGAGGATATTGGCCGTAACCGTATTATTGCCATACTCCGCCGTTTCCTTATTAAAGAATTTGGCATTATAAGCCGTCTTCATTTTAGCGGCCAGGGATTCATAGCCGGGGATGTCGGCATCCTGTCCGCAGATACGGGCGAAGCCGATCATCTTATTCAGCAAATCATAATAGACAGTCGTGCTGAGAATAGCGCCATCCGTCTTGCGGGCAGGATCCTTGGAATGGATCAGTTCCTGCGATTCGGGAGGCATGCACCAGTCGCCATACTGGTCTTTCGTCATGATATAGTCCTTCATGGTCGCCTCTTCCATATGCGCCATCCAGCGTTTCATGGCCGGATAATGGGCACGGATCGCGCTGTCGTCGCCGAACTGGCGGTACAGCATATCGGCCACATAGAAGAAGGCGGACGGCCAGGTCACGTCATCGGCATAGATCGTCCAGTAATTCGGGGAGACATCCGAGATGCTTCCTTCCGGGCTCATGGAGTCCTCGATATCCTGCAACCATTTGTTATACAACTGGGCATTATTGAAAATAAAAGCTTCGCCGTAAGCGCCCGTCGCACGGTCGCCCAACCAGCCGAGACGTTCGTCACGCTGCGGGCAGTCGGTCGGCATTCCGCGATAATTACTACGGATTCCCCAATACGAATTCTTATGGATCCGGTTGACCAGCGGGTCGGATGTTTCAAAACGTCCGGTTGTCGCCATCTCGTCATAAATCACATGCCCGGTAAACGCAGACAGCTCCGGTTTATAATCGAGCCCCGAAACTTCCACAAAACGGAAACCATGATAGACGAAGCGGGGCTGCCAGCTGAAATCACCGTCTTCGGCCGGAGTATACACGTCGGTCACCTGTGCGGTACGCAGGTTGGCCAGATAGAGCGAGCCGTCTTTCTGCAACAATTCGGCAAACTTCATCGATACGGGTTTGCCCTTCTTTCCTTTCAGGTCGACAGAGAGCCAGCCGACCATGTTCTGCCCCATGTCCAGGATATACTTTCCATCGGGACGATCAAAAACGGCAACCGGCTTCAACGTTTCCTGTACGCGGATATTCGGGTTCTGCTGTGCTGTCAGTTTGCCCGCAGGAGCCTCCATCACATCGGGAGTCTTCCATGCGCCGTCGTCGAAACCGTTCGTGTTCCAACCATCCATCTCGAGGCGGGCATCATATTCTTCGCCATCAAATTCGTTATTTGCGACGATCGGGCCTTTCGAGGTGATTTTCCAAGACGTATCACTGGCGACCGTCGCCTGCGAACCGTCGGCATATTCGATCCGGAGCTGCGCAAGCAAACGGGGCAAGCCGAATGTTTTCATCCCCGGATTACGCATCGAGAAGAAACGGCCGTTCCCCAGAATCACCCCCAACGTATTCTTGTCGGGAGCCATCAAATCTGTTACATCATATACATTATAATATATACGTTTAGAATACAGGGACGGCATCGGGGCAAACACGTCCTCGCTCACTTTCTTTCCGTTCAGGTAAGCCTCATACGAACCAAGGCCGGAAATATACAGGACGGCTCTTTCCACCGCCTTATCCGCCGCAAACTCTTTACGCAGGTATCGGGCGGCCAAGCGTGTTTTATTGTTTCCGCCGGCCACTCCTATCTCCTCACCCGGATTGGAGAGGGAATCTTCGCCGATCCAAGTCGCCTCCCATTCCGAATCATCGAGCAGGGCCATCGACCAGCTGCCGGCATCACTCCAGGGAGTATCCCCCTGGTTGGTCGTCAATTTCACACGCCAATAGTAAGGTTTTCCCGATTCCAGCGCCTTTCCGGCATATGGCACCAGCACCGACTCGTCCGAACGGACCACGCCCGAATCCCACAAAAGTCCGTCACCGGATTCCAATTGCTCAGGAGAAGCAGCCACCTGTATCTGATAGGCCGTCTGCTTCAAGTCCGGTTTGCCGGAAGCGATCTGCCAGGAGAAACGGGGTTGCACCACATTGATTCCCAATGGATTTTCTTTCATCTCCAACCGGAGGTTCTTCACTTCGACGGTCGAATCGGACGAACATCCCGCCCATCCTAAGACCAAAGCGACCAGAAGCAATAAAGCTGTCTTTTTCATATCGTTGCGATTTAATCTGTTAATAGCATGACTTTGTTTTCAAAGGAAACGATTTCTTCACAGATCCCATTTCTAAAAATGATTTTATATCTTATGATTTTGATAAAAAAGAACCGGAAGCCGCCTTGCGATCGCTTGCCAGACCGGTAGAAGGGAAGAATCGGCTCGATTCGCACCCGTTTCCAATCCGATGCAAGTGTAGTTTGTTTTCGACATTGTCGAGAACATACACGACAATGCCAAGAATTTATACGACAACGCAGAATACATACACGACAAGGCAGAAAACAAATTACACTTGCATCAAATCAAAAAGACATCCGGTTGCATTCCTAAAGCAAATTAAGTACTTTTGCCTGTAATTAAGGACTAAAAGAAAGAACGATATGAATTATTACGAACTCACATTCACATACACCTCTCCTGTCGAGACTTCCATCATCAACGACGTGCTGGCTGCCGAGTTGGGAGAAATCGGCTTTGAAAGTTTTGCCGAAACCGAAAACGGGTTGCAAGGATATATTTCCGACCAGTCATATAATGTAAAAGGATTGCAGGACAAACTTGCCGGATTCCCGCTGGAAAACGTGGAAATCCGTTTTACCGAAACACTCGTGGAAAGCAAGGACTGGAACGAAGAATGGGAAAAAAACTATTTCAAGCCGATCCGCATCGGAAAGGAGTGCATCATCCGCGCTTCCTTCCACGAACACGAGCCGGGTTACGCCTACAACATCATCATCGATCCGAAGATGGCATTCGGGACCGGCAACCATGAGACGACATTCCTGATGATCAGCGAGATGCTCGAACTGGACCTCGCCGGCAAGGAACTGCTCGACATGGGTTGCGGGACAGCCGTGCTCGCCATACTCGCCCGTATGAAAGGAGCCGGACGCGTGGTGGGCATCGACATAGACGAATGGGCCTACAACAACGCGCTCGAAAACATCCGCCTCAACAATACGGGCGATATCCGGATCGCCCTTGGAGGAGCCGAACAGATCCCGGCATTCGGAACGTTCGACATCGTGTTTGCAAACATCAACCGGAATATCCTGCTGAATGACATCCGCCATTACGGCGAGTGCATGAAAACGGGAGGTTTTCTTTACATGAGCGGCTTCTATGTGCAAGACATTCCCGCCATTGAAGAAGAGTGCAAACGTAACGGATTGGCATTGTTGTCGCACACAGAGAAGAATAATTGGGCTGCGGTGAAAGTCCGGAAACAATAACATTAATTAACCCAAAAAGTCAAGGCCAAAATAAACCATCATTCAAGTATATTCGTTATCTTAGTAGCAACATTATAAAAAGAAAGAGTTATGAAAAACGTAGATTCTAAATTATTACTGGGATTAGTAGTTGGTGCAGCCGTCGGCGCCGCAGTGGGTTATCTGGCAGCAACAGATAAAAGAGAACAACTACTGGAAGAATTGAACGGTGTAGTGGGCAAAGTAAAAGAAGGCTTCAATTCAGCTCTTGCCAAATACAAAGAAGGAAAAGCCGAAGTTGCAAAAACTACTGAAGAAATCGTAGCTGAATAATTCTGTATGGAGAAAGACTCAGGTGAAATCTTCCGCGAGCTGAAAAAAGACGTTTCGGCTTACGTGGAGTTGAAGCTCGAACTCCTAAAATTGAACACATATGAGAGAACGGGAAAGGTTATTGCCGTTCTCTCGTACGGTGTTATTTTATTATTTCTGGCTTTCTTTGCGATTCTGTTCATTTTCCTCGCTTTAGGTTTTTTCCTGGGGGACGTGTTCGGTTCGGTAGGTTCGGGATTCGGCGTGGTAGCCGTGCTCTATCTGCTGCTGATCGGCATCATTATTATGAACAAAGACAGAATCGGCATTAAAGTATTAAACGTTGTGATCTCCGCATTGACAACAAATGATGATAAAACAAACGAGACAGACAATGAACCATCCGCAACAGACACCGCTGGAGAAACTGATTTCTGACCGCCGCCGGATCCAACAGGAATGCACGATACAGGAACAGAAACTGAATGCCGATTTCTCCTACATACAAGAGAATGCCGGAACGTTGTTACTTTCAGGTGTCTCCGCACTCTTATTTCCCAACACAAAAGCCAAATCCAAAGGGGAGGAAAGCAATCGGCCCGCACAAACGCCGGAAGCGCCATCCATGTCATTGGGCTTTGCCGATTATCTTTCTGTGGCACAAGGACTATTGCCCGTCGCATGGGACGTTGCACGCCCGTTATTGACCGCCTGGGGCATCCAGAAAGTCCAGAGGTGGATAATCAAGAAACTTTTTAAGAAAAAGAAATGAGCCTCAACAATTAATTTATGTTAGAGGACATATTTTTCTCGTTCCAAATCCTGTACAATAAAAAAAATGACTAACTTTGCAGTCGTTAAAAACAAGGTGCGACGAATGCATATTCCTTGCAACTGTTAAGTAAAAGTGGAGATAAGTAATATTTTTAATAAACCCATAAAAGTTTTATTACAATGATTAAAGTAGGTATTAACGGTTTCGGCCGTATCGGACGTTTCGTTTTCCGTGCTGCTCAGAAGAGAAGCGACATTCAGATCGTAGGTATTAACGACCTTTGCCCGGTTGATTACTTGGCATACATGCTGAAATACGACACAATGCACGGTCAGTTCGACGGAACTATCGAAGCTGACGTTGAAAACAGCAAGCTGATCGTAAACGGTAAAGAAATCCGCGTAACAGCAGAACGCAATCCGGCTGATTTGAAGTGGGATGCAGTAGGCGCTGAATACGTAGTAGAATCTACTGGTTTGTTCCTGACTCAGGAAAAGGCTCAGGCTCATATCGAAGCCGGCGCTAAATATGTAGTTATGTCTGCTCCTTCCAAGGATGCAACTCCTATGTTCGTTTGCGGTGTAAACGAAAAATCATATGTTAAAGGTACTCAGTTCGTTTCTAACGCTTCTTGTACTACAAACTGTTTGGCTCCTATCGCTAAGGTTTTGAATGACAAATGGGGTATCACAGACGGTTTGATGACAACCGTTCACTCTACAACTGCGACTCAGAAGACTGTTGACGGTCCGTCTATGAAGGACTGGAGAGGTGGCCGTGCCGCTTCCGGCAACATCATCCCTTCTTCCACAGGTGCTGCCAAGGCTGTAGGTAAAGTTATTCCTGAACTGAACGGCAAACTGACGGGTATGTCTATGCGTGTTCCGACTCTGGACGTTTCTGTTGTTGACTTGACAGTCAACTTGGCTAAACCGGCTACTTACGCTGAAATCTGCGCTGCAATGAAGGAAGCTTCTGAAGGCGAACTGAAAGGCGTACTGGGTTACACTGAAGATGCAGTCGTTTCTTCCGACTTCTTGGGTGACACTCGTACTTCTATCTTCGATGCTAAGGCTGGTATCGCTTTGACAGATACATTCGTAAAGGTTGTTTCTTGGTATGATAACGAAATCGGTTATTCTAACAAGGTTCTTGACCTGATCGCTCACATGGCATCTGTAAACTGCTAATCACACATAAGATTATATAGTTTGAAAGCCGCATCCTTCGGGTTGCGGCTTTTTTTGTATATCTTTGTATCACTTATGGATGCTTATCAACTTATCACTGTTTTAGGGCCGACAGCATCCGGCAAAACTACGTTTGCCGCAGCACTCGCCGCCCGGCTGGACACGGAGATCATCAGCGCCGACTCCAGACAGATCTACCGTTCGATGGATATCGGGACCGGAAAGGACCTGGCCGACTATACGGTAAACGGGAAAGCGATTCCTTACCACCTGATCGACATCTGCGATCCGGGATATAAATATAACGTATTCGAATACCAGCATGATTTCTTCCGGGCTTATGAAGCAATCCGGGAAAAAGGGAAACTGCCGATTCTGTGTGGCGGTACAGGTATGTACATAGAAGCCGTACTGAAAGGATATAAGCTCTTGGATGTCCCCCAGAACCCGGAGTTGCGCGAGTCGTTGAAAGAGAAGTCGCTCCCGGAACTGGAACAGATACTTGCCGGCTACAAGGTCCTTCACAACAAGACAGATGTGGATACCGCCCAACGGGCCATCCGGGCCATCGAAATAGAAGAGTATTATAAGAACGAAGCGCCGGATGCCAATGAATATGATCCGGTCGACAGCCTGATCATCGGCATCGACATAGACCGGGAACTACGGCGCGAAAAGATTTCCCGCCGCCTGCATGCCCGTCTGGACGAAGGGATGATCGACGAAGTAAAAGGGATCATTGCCTCCGGAGTCAAGCCGGAAGACCTGATCTACTACGGGCTGGAATACAAATATCTTACATTATATATAATAGGCGAACTGTCATACGAAGATATGGTTTCCCAGTTGGAGATCGCTATCCACCAGTTTGCCAAACGGCAAATGACCTGGTTCCGCGGCATGGAGCGTCGGGGAAGCACCATTCATTGGATAGACGCGACATTGCCGACAGAAGAAAAGATAGAGAAGACATTGGAGTTATTGAAATATAAGAAAATTTGAACCTGGTTCTTGAGTGGGACATTCAGTTTCATATCTGCCAGATTTTGAAGCAAAACAATTTATATACATTATTATGATAACAGTGAATGATTTAAAGAATAAGGATAATTTCTTTCTGCTGGCAGGGCCCTGCGTGATAGAAGGAGAAGATATGGCATTGCGTATTGCAGAGAAAGTAGTCGGCATCACGAATAAGCTGGATATCCCGTATGTATTCAAAGGATCGTACCGGAAAGCCAACCGCTCGCGACTGGATTCCTTCACAGGCATAGGCGATGAGAAAGCGCTGAAGATTCTCCGCAAGGTAGGCGAAACGTTCGGCATCCCGACCGTGACCGACATTCACGAAACGGCTGAAGCAGCAATGGCTGCCGAATATGTGGATATCCTGCAAATCCCGGCTTTCCTCTGCCGGCAGACAGACCTGTTGGTCGCTGCCGCCAAGACAGGCAAGATCGTCAATATCAAAAAAGGACAGTTCCTTTCGCCCGGAGCCATGCAATTTGCCGTACAAAAAGTAGCCGACGCCGGGAACGGCAACGTCATGATTACGGAAAGAGGCACTACATTCGGATATACGGATCTGGTTGTCGACTACCGCGGAATCCCTCAAATGCAGCAGTTCGGCTATCCCGTTGTCATGGACGTCACCCACTCCCTGCAACAGCCCAACCAGACATCAGGCGTGACAGGCGGACTCCCTGCCCTGATCGAAACGATAGCCAAAGCAGCCATTGCCGTCGGAGCTGACGGACTATTCATCGAAACCCATCCGGAGCCCTCCCAAGCCAAATCCGACGGTGCGAACATGTTGCAACTCGACTTGCTGGAAGGACTGTTGGAGAAGTTGGTGCGGATACGGAAAGCGATCGGGAAATGAAATCAGTTATCCCATTTTACTTATCTTTTTGAGTTTGTCCTCGTCTATCAGCTTGATCTTCCGACCGTCGATTGCGATAATACGCTCGGCGACAAATGTGGACAAGGTACGAATTGCATTCGAAGTCGTCATATTCGAAAGATTAGCCAAATCTTCGCGAGAAAGATAAATACTCAACGTCGCCCCATCTTCCTCCAAACCGTAACTGTCTTTCAGGAACAACAAAGATTCCGCCAAACGTCCCCGGATATGTTTCTGGGTAAGGTTGACCGTACGCTCGTCAGCGATTCCTAAATCGAGAGAAAGTTGGCGGATAAAGAACATGGCAAGGTTCGCATTCCCCATCAAAAGATCCGTAACGATGGTCATAGGGATCATGCATACCGTCGAAGCCTCAAAAGCAGAAGCATTCGTCAGGTAGTTTTCCTGAGCAAAGTTTGCCCGGTAGCCAAAGTACTGCACCGGTTTAATCATCCGGATGATCTGGCTTCGTCCGCCGACACCTTCTTTAAAGATTTTCACCTTGCCCTTTAATAAGCACATCATATCTCTCGGTTCGTCGCCCTCGCAATAGATCAACTCATTACGTTTGAAATGCTGGATCGTCGAATTATTACGGAGAACATCCCGCTCCTTTTCGGTCAGGACTCTCCAGACTTCTGCCAAACTGGCCGATAGATCGACCTCTTCTTTTTGTTGTTTAACCACGACTGCTATATAACATACTTGTGAAGCACAAATGTACTACTTTTCTTTTAAAAGCTGAATAAGTTTAATACGATAAATGAATAAAAATTCGATTTTATTCGTTACGTTTGTAAAGAAAGAGACGATAATTTGTTGAAAAAGTATTTTTATATAATCACTCTGCTTTTTACCGCAGTAAATGTCTTAGCTAACCCCGACGGTAGTTATGGAAATCTATTATTGCTGGGCCGGTCTCCCAAAACGGTGTCCTCACAGCAAGGGGATTCCATTATGAAGATGGTGATCGAGCAAGCCGACAAATACAAAACAGTCGTTTCCCGCTACGAGGCCGAAATCTATATCAAAGGCAAGACCGAGATCCTCAAACAAAACCTCCTGATGCGTTTCGCCCATCACCTTTTCCCGGTAGACAGGAAGAACAAGGACATGATCTTCGAGATGGTCAGCCACTCCAAGTTCAACGCCCCCAACAACTACCTGCACAGCTTCGAAGCGATAAACGGGAACAGCATCCCCAACGGCACAAAACAGCAGGAAGTCTTGACGTTCCTGAACCTGAACGTCTATTCGCCGACCATCTACAACGAAGGGATCATCATGCCGGTAGCCAACGAAGCATTCAAATACTACAATTTCAACCTGGAAAGCATCGAAATAAACGAGAACCTGAAAATATACAAGATCCGTTTCATGCCCAAGCTATGGAGCCAGAAGCTCATTTGCGGGGACCTGTACATCACCGACAAAGACTGGCACATCGACAAGATCGACGTAAACGGGCGTTTCTCCTTCGCCGAATTCAATCTGGTCATGACATTCGGACGGGATTACCGCCATTTCATCCTGCCGCAAAAGGCAGACCTCTTCCTCCGGTATCACGTATTGGGAAATGCCATTGCCAGTTATTACCACACCTCATTCAAATACGAAGCAGTCGAATGGGTGGAAGAAGACTATGAGAGCAAAAAATACCGTTCCCTCGACCTGACCGGATATTACCGGCTATCGTCCGATACGATCCCGATCATCAACGACAACAGCTACTGGAAAAACAAACGGGACGTCCCGCTGACTCAGGAAGAAGAGGCCAAGTACGAAAAGACAATTGTCAAGACGACTCAGGCCAACGACACGAGCAACATCCAGAAATACCTGAAAATAACAGAGCGCCTGACCAACACCATCAATCTCGATTATAAAACGACCCGTCTGAAATACTCCGGCATCCTCAACCCCTTCCAGTTGGGCTATTCCGGACGGAACGGCATCACCTACAGGCAACAGCTCCGTTTCAGCAAGACATTCAAGAAGGACCGCCAACTGCGTTTCCGGCCTGAAATCGGTTTCGTGTTCAAACGAAAAGAGCTGTTCTTCAAGTTCGGGGGAGACTGGGAATATCTTCCGGAGAAACGGGGCGCCCTGAGCCTCAGCCTTGGAAACACCAACCAGGGATATTCCTCCAAGATCATGAACGAAATCAACGAACAGTTGAAAGACTCCACTTTCAATTTCGAGAACCTGGACCTCGAATACTTCAAGCACTATTATATAGAGCTTAAGAACCAGATCGAACTGTTCAACGGTTTCCAGATGACCACCGGCATCTCCTACCACCGCCGCATCCCCACCCGGAAAAGCGCAAGAGATCCGGGAGACGACGTGACGGAGATCATCAACGAGAACTATCACGATTTCATTCCCACGATCGGTTTTTCCTACACGCCCAGGCAATACTACTGGATGGACGGCTATCGTAAAGAATACCTCTACTCCTACTACCCGACCGTCTCCATCGAGTTCGGGCGAGCCATACCGGGCGTATGGAACAGCAGCGGCAATTACGGACGCATGGAAGCCGATATCCACCAGAGCATCTACCTGGGGCTGTCCCGCCGGTTCAACTACCATGTCAGCGGAGGACTCTATACGGCCCAGAAGTCGACCTACTTCGCCGACTACCGGTATTTCACACGGCACAACTTCCCCGAATCATGGGGAGGAGACGATTTCGGAGGTGTCTTCCACCAGCTAAGGAGCGTATGGTTCAACGCATCCGACAAGTATGTCCAGGCACATGTCATGTACGAAAGCCCGTTCATGCTCTTCCAGCTATTCAAGCCGGAAGCCACCAAGTACATCATCTCCGAACGTTTTTACCTCAGCCAGTTATGGATGCCGGTCAAACCCAGTTACACGGAGATCGGATACGGTTTCGGTAACCATATCTTCAACGTCGCCGCCTTCGTCGGGTTCGACAAATGGAAATATGACGGGATCGGATTCAAGTTCGCGTTCGAACTCTTCCAGTAAGTTCAGAACTGCGGGCGGACAATCATGATACCGCAGTTGCGCTTGACGCCCTGCACATACTCCTGCAAGGGTTCTTCGTTCACGACCACCCGTTTCCGAGAGGTCGAGGCATGGATAAAAGTAAGTTTATCCCCTTCCCGGCAGATAATGCCCACGTGGGAGATATCCAGCCCTCTCACGGTCGTGACAAAACAGACGATATCGCCATTCCTGATTTGGCCGGCATGCGCATCGATTTCATCCTGCGGAATATAAAAGTGCGGGCGGGCGTTAATCTCCTGTTCCTTCGCCGCCATTACCGCGATCCGCTCCGGATTGCCTTTCAACTGCCGATAGCTATCGGGGTGCGTGGACATGAAGGAGAGGTCGAGCGTAAGCGGCTGCCCCCCGATCTCTTTCGTGACATCCTTCAGATACCCTCTCTTTTCGTTCTCATATATCCAGTCGGTCGTATAATGGAGGCGGTCCGTATAATCGGGCGTCACGTTGCCGGGATTCCGGTAACGCATATCTTTCAAGGCAGAAGCATACCCGTCATAGGCGGGACGATGCTTGACAGACCAGGACAAAGCGACCGTATTCTCCACCAAAGTCATGCAATCCAGGCCATGCAGGTTAATGACCAGTCTTTCGGGCACCTCCTCCAATGTCCCGGCCACATAAGGAGTTCCCAGGAAGAAACGGGCGGTCTCCACCATCAGGTCACCAGCCGGCAAAGCCGCTTTCTCCTTCATTGCCGCACAATAGCGTCCGTAAACATCCTTATCCCCCTGCGCCTTTCCGGACAGGGATAGAAAGGCTAAAAAGAACAAATAAAATAGTTCCCGTTTCATCTCCTGATCTGATTTTAATCATTCTTTGTCACTAACAAATCTTCTAACTTCACCAGTTCGTCACGGAACTGCGCGGCTTCGATAAAGTCCAGCTTCTTGGCCGCCTCCATCATCTGCTTCTTCGTCCGTTCGATCGCTTTCTCAAGCTGTTTACGGTTCATATACTGAACTACCGGGTCTGCAACCAGGCTGGGTTCCGGTTCCACGTAAGCATACGGTTCGCCGGTAACCGGCTGTTGTTTCTCCGCTACCAGAGAAACGCTGTTTTTGATGACCTGCTTAGGCGTAATGCCATGTTTCTCGTTATAGGCAAGCTGTTTCTCACGCCTGCGGGCCGTTTCGTCCATCGTCAGGCGCATACTGTCCGTTATCTTGTCGGCATAGAAGATCACCTTCCCGTTCACGTTTCGGGCGGCCCGTCCGGCTGTCTGCGTCAGCGAACGATGCGAGCGCAGGAACCCTTCCTTGTCGGCATCCAAGATAGCGACCAAAGAGACTTCCGGCAAGTCAAGCCCTTCACGCAGCAGGTTGACGCCGATCAGCACGTCGAACAATCCTTTCCGCAAATCATCCATGATCTGGATGCGTTCCAACGTATCGACATCGCTATGGATATAGTTGCAACGGATTCCCATGCGCGTCAGGTAAGCAGTCAGTTCCTCCGCCATACGCTTCGTCAAGGTCGTCACCAAGACCCGCTCGTCCACAGCGGCACGTTGCGTGATCTCCTCCATCAGGTCGTCGATCTGGTTCAGCGTCGGACGCACCTCGATAACCGGGTCGAGCAAGCCTGTCGGACGGATCACCTGGTCCACCACGATCCCTTCGCTCTTCTCCAGCTCGTAGTCGGCAGGCGTCGCACTCACGTAAATCGCCAGCGGGGTCAGCGACTCGAACTCGTCGAACGTCAACGGGCGGTTATCCATCGCTGCCGGCAGGCGGAACCCATATTCCACCAGGTTCTTCTTGCGGGAATAATCGCCTCCGTACATCGCCCGTATCTGCGGGATCGTCACGTGGCTCTCGTCGACCACCAACAGAAAGTCTTTCGGGAAATAATCGAGCAGACAGAAAGGCCGTTCACCCGCCTGGCGACCGTCGAAATAGCGGGAATAGTTCTCGATACCGGAGCAATGCCCCAGCTCGCGTATCATCTCCAAGTCGAACGTGACACGCTCGTACAGACGTTTCGCCTCGTAAGGCTTGCCGATCTCCCGCAGGAAATTCACCTGCGTCCCCAGGTCGACATCGATCTGCCCGATAGCGGTATTGATACGTTCCTGGGTAGTCACGAAGAGGTTGGTCGGATAGATGTTCAGTTCATCCTGCTCGTCTATCTCCTGCCCGGTCTGCGGGTCGAACGAAGAGATACGGTCCACCTCGTCGTCCCAGAACTCGATACGGTAGGCGGCCCCGTCAAAAGTTTCGATAGCCGGAAAGATATCGACCGTATCGCCGTTCACACGAAAGCACCCCCTGTTGAACTCTATCTTATTATTGACATAAAGAGCATCCACGAAGCGGCGCAACAATCTATCCCGGTCTATCCGCATCCCCTTCTCCAGATGCACCACCTTCTCGGCAAAGGCAGTCGGGTCCGCCATGCCATACAGGCAGGAGACAGACGAAACGACGATGACGTCCTTCCGCCCCGACAACAGCGAAGCCGTTGCACGCAGACGAAGTTTATCGATCTCGTCGTTGATCTGCAAATCCTTTTCTATATAGGTGTCCGTCGTCGGAAGATACGCCTCCGGCTGGTAGTAATCGTAATAAGAGACGAAATACTCGACGGCATTGTTCGGGAAAAAGGCCTTGAACTCGCTGTATAGCTGGGCAGCGAGGGTTTTGTTATGGCTAAGGATCAAGGTCGGTTTCCGCACCTCCTTGATCACATTGGCGATAGTGAAAGTCTTTCCGGACCCTGTCACCCCCAACAAGGTCTGGAAAGGCACACCACTCTTTATACCGTCGGACAGGGCCGCAATCGCTTCCGGCTGGTCGCCCGTCGGACTGAATGGGGAAGATAGTTCAAAGTTCATTCTTTACTTTATAAGTTATACAGTTATGTATTCAGGCAAATCCGGTCCTTCGCAAACCGTCCGCTTTACCGGAGCAACTCATCCAACGGGAGATAACCAAACTGCATCTCGTCGTTCATGCTCAACAGCAAACGTTTATTGCGGTCGTCATAGCAGAGCCTGACCACCGGACGACCGACATCGAGCGTCTTCAGATAATTGCCTTCCAAATCGAATACCAGCAACAGAGAAGCCGTAAATCCGTCTTTCTCCTGACGATGTTTCCCGGAATAAGCCGTCACGATCTTGTCACCGCAAAATACGCCGTCGATATGCCGATAGACATCGTTCCACTCGCCATGCCGCCATTCCGGGCCATAAACATTGTATTTCAGATTTCCATCCAAGTCACAGATCGTCAGCAGGTCGTCCCGCGAATAGACATCCACATAGATGCCATGCTCCTTCGAGACGATGCAATCCGCTCGTTTCTTTTTAATCTCCGGATGTTCGTAGGGCATCAGACGGACCTTCCCCGTCTGCATATTCCAACATCCGACAGCCGTCTTGAAGTCATTTGTCCCGATCGGGACGACCGTCCCACCGATGCAAAGCGTGTCGGAAACATAGACGACATCGCTCGGCACGCGGTCTTCCGGGAAGGTACATTTGACCGTAGGCATATAATCAGGATCGGACAGCAGGCTATCCAAGACATAGGTGTACAACTTCATCCGGGCATTATCCGGGAAGTAGAAACACCCCTTCCGTTCATTCATAATCAACACTCCGGGATTGGCTATCTCTCCCGGCCCCTGCCCTTTGTTTACCGCACTCAAAACAGGCTTATACGTAAACCGGTCGAACAGGTGCACGATCTTATCGACCGCCGTCCAGTTATACTCGACGACTATTAAATAATCGCCCAGCACATACAGCAGGTTATTATTGCCGACCAGCACGTCTCCGGTCCCGATCTCCACCACCTTGTCCTGCACATCGACCACCTTGTCCCGGCTTTTCTGGTATTTTTCCTGCACCGACGGTTGCGTACAAGACAAACCCAGCGCCATCAAGCCCAAAATCACCCCGCTCCATCGACTCATTCCGCTTCACCTTTCACTATTTAGGTTGTTTAGGTATAACCATCCAGAGGATCAGGTAAGCGATCACCCCGGAAAAGACCGTAAAGATACTCAATACTATATAACCGATGCGCACTAATGTCGGGTCCCAGCCGAAATAATCGGCAATACCTGCACAAACGCCTGCTATCATACCGTTATTCGAACGGTAAAGTTTTTTAGATTCTTCCATTGTTCTTCTGTTTTTTTATTGTGAATACGTTATTTTCTACTCCAAGTAGCAAACATGGCAACCGTCGCAAAAGTTGCGACAGTCCAAAAGAGGCACTACAGATAGGCGGCCACCTTCTTGCGGTCCGTCTCGACCGTCTCGAATTCGGAGGAAACGCTGCTGCTGCCCATCGGGACATTCTCGTTCCGGTATTCCATCCTGCTGTAGACGATGCCGCGGGCGGATGTATGGAACTCCTTCGCCCCGGTCTCCGCTTCGATGCGGGCGATGTTGCTCTCCCGGACTCCGCACCCCGGCATGATGATGATCCGTCCTGCCGCACGTTTCACCAGCTCGGCAATGAGGGGAATCCCTTTCACGGCATCGGACTGCTGGCCGGAAGTCAGGATGCGGTCGCAGCCCAATTCGATCAGCTGCTCCAAAGCGGCAAAAGGATCGCGGCAAACATCAAAGGCGCGATGGCAGGTGACGGACAGCGGCTGGGCTGCCTCGATCAGCCGGCGCATCAAAGGGAGGTCGATATCCCCGTCTTTCGTCAGGCAGCCGAAGACGACCCCGTGCACCTTCAACTGCTTGCACAGTTCGATATCCAGCAACATCGACCGGATCTCTGCGGGCGTATAGAGGAAGTCGCCTCCACGCGGACGGATAATCACATTTATATCGATAGACGAAGTGAGTGCCTGCGCCGTCCGGATCTCCCCGTAGCTGGGTGTCGTCCCCCCTTCCGGGATTCCGGCACAAAGTTCCACACGTTTGGCTCCTCCGGCTTCTGCTTCCACACAGCTTTGTGCGGAGTTGGCACAAATTTCGATAATACGAGTCGGTTTCATAAGAATCTTACCATTATTGTTTTTTCTATATACAAAGATAAAACTATTATGCGAAACTTCCCTATATTCCCAGGAGAGAGATGCAGGAATTGCATAGGCATCCATCTCTAATCGGATGCCCATCAAAGCGGAAACGGATGCCTGTCGAGGCGAAAACGGATGCCTGTCGAAACGGAAACGGCTACCTGTCTGCCCAAAATCTTCCGCCTCCCAACTGCACAAAACACAAAAGTCTGCCAAATCTGCCAAAACCGCCCTGGCTCCAATTAAAACAGACATTTTACAAAGGGAGAGCGGCAATAGCACACAAACATCTGTATATAAATATATTACAGTATAAATAAAAGAATATAACAGAATTCAAGGTCATAAAACAAAGTACTTTCACGGACATCTATCCGTTACTTTTGGCTTGATCCAAAAGTAACCAAAAGATCAAGGCTTAACCGTCCGGTCTACTCCGGGCAAAGGTTCCGCTGTCGCCTGCGAAACTCGCTTCGCTCAGACAGCGCAGGCTCCGGACGCTCCACCTTTCCCCTCCGTTTGACGCCCGTCCGCTTAGGCCTTTCCAAGAAAGCTCCGCTTTCTCTTGGGATGGCCGATACCGACACCTATATAACAGGCGGAATCGGCAATCCTTAAAGAGCCGTCAGGCTCTATTTCGGCCTAAGCTGGTGAGCGTTAAGCGCAGTGACCGGAGTGAGCGCCCGGAGCGTCTGCTGTTTGAGCGAAGCGAGTTTCAGACGCGACAGCGAACGAAGGGAACGGAGTAGCGAGGCAGGTTCGGCCTTGATCTTTTGGTTACTTTTGGATCAAGCCAAAAGTAACAGACAAATAGTCCGTGAAACGTCTTTTATTTTATCCGAAAACAGAACGGAAGAACGCCAAAAACAAGTATAATACAATAGCTATCAAAGAATTACCGGAATAACATCCAAATATGTCTCTTAAAAAGAGGCCCCGGCAGTTTCGGCAGATTCGGCAGTTTTCCTACTTTTGTGCCCAACAAAAGCAAACAGGTGAAAGTTGTTTGCCCCTTAACTTTCATCTTTCAATTTTCAACTCCATAAGCGCTTTCCAAAGGGAATCGGCAGGCACGGGAGCGACAATGCTGACCGGTTGTTTCGATACGGGATGGATGAATTCGGCACTGCGGGAATGCAGGCTGATGCCGCCGTCCGGATTGGAACGGGGAAAACCGTATTTCAAGTCGCCTTTGATAGGACATCCCATCTTGGCAAGTTGGCAACGGATTTGATGATGGCGGCCTGTTTTCAGGTCTATAGCCAACAGATAATAGTTGTCCGAGCGGGCAATCACCTTATAATGCAGGATTGCTTTCTTGGCATTCGGCCGTTCCGTGTCATAAGCATAGCTCTTGTTCTGCTTCTCGTTGCGGACCAGCCAGTTCACCAGCTCTCCCTCTTCTGCCGGCGGACAGTTCTTCACGATCGCCCAATAGGTCTTCTTCACCTCGCCGACCCGGAACATCTCGTTGAGGCGGGCGAGCGCCTTGCTCGTTTTGGCAAACAACACGACACCGCTGACCGGGCGGTCCAGACGATGCGTAACGCCGACAAAGACATTTCCGGGTTTACAATACTTCTCTTTCAGCCATGCCTTCAGCATGTCCGAAAGAGGAGTATCACCGGTTTTATCTCCTTGTACAATCTCACGGCAAGTCTTGTTCACCGCAATGATATGATTGTCTTCGTAGATAACTTCCATATATTACATGTTCATGCCGCCATCCACCTGGATCACCTGGCCGGATACATAAGAAGACATGTCGGAAGCCAGGAAAGTAGCGATGTTGGCCACATCTTCAGGCGTACCGCCACGGCGCAGAGGGATCTTCTTTGCCCATTCGGCCTTTACTTCTTCCGGCAGTCCGGCGGTCATATCGGTAATGATGAAGCCCGGAGCGATTGCGTTGGCGCGGATGCCGCGTGAACCCAATTCCTGCGCGATAGACTTGGCCAGACCGATCATACCGGCCTTGGATGCCGAATAGTTGCTCTGGCCGGCATTGCCGTGCACACCTACGACGGAAGCCATATTGATGATGCTGCCCGAACGCTGTTTCATCATCACCGGAGTACAAGCGTGGATGAAGTTGAAAGCCGATTTCAGGTTGACGCCGATGACAGCATCCCACTGGCCTTCGCTCATACGCATCATCAGACCGTCTTTCGTGATACCTGCATTGTTCACGAGGATATCCACACGACCGAAATCCTTTACGATTTCAGCTACGACATTGTGCGTTTCTTCGAAATTGGCGGCGTTGGAAGCATAGCCTTTTGCTTGAACGCCCAATGCTTCGATTTCCTTCTGGGTAGCCAGACCGTTTTCGTCGATCACCAAGTCCGTGAATGCGATGTTTGCACCTTCTGAGGCGAACTTCAATGCGATCGCCTTGCCAATACCACGTGCGGCACCGGTAACGATTGCCACTTTTCCTTCTAATAATTTCATATCAATTCCTTTTTAAATTCAACACTTGATCAAGCAAGCACCCGTAGAATAGCCACCGCCGAACACGGTAATGGCAACCAGGTCGCCGTTCTTGAAACTATGATCATTCTGGGCGTACACCAGCGCAGAGCTTACCGAACCGGTATTTCCCAATTCTTCAATATTGTGCAGGAACTTCTCTTCCGGCAGGTTGAGTTGCTTGGCGATGTTGGACATGATGCGCATATTGGCCTGGTGGCCGATGAAATACGTCAGGTTGTCCAGCGTATAGCCATTCTTTTCCAGCAGATAGAGCACGTTCTTCGGCATGTAGGTGCATGCCTGGATAAACACGTCACGGCCTTCCGGCATCATGATGCCGCCGTCGTACGGACGAAGATGCACCGCACCCGGAGCCTTGCCTAAATAACCGAGCCCTTGTGTATATACTTCAACGATTTCCGGATCTTTTTCCGAAACGCGCTCCTTCGAGATGAAGAAGGCCGTTGCCGCATCGCCCCAGAGGTGGCCGGCTTTCGGGTCCGTCTCGTTATAGTAGGCCGAGTTCTTGTCGGCAGACAGAACCAGGGCTTTTGTCGCTTTTCCCATGGCAAAATATCCTTCCACGACTTCCAGCGCATTCAGGAATGAGGAGCAGGCGGAAGAAAGATAGAGCGCTTTTGCATTTTCGATATTGAATTCATGCTGGGCAAGATGAGCCGCAGTCGCCACCGTATCGTACGGAGAGTAAGAAGCGGAAATAATCAGATCCACATCCGTAATATCATACGGCAATTTAGGTAGGGCGTTACGGACAGCTTCCATACTCATCGTATTGATATTTTCCTCGGCTTTTGCCTTAGACCGGGAACGAATCCCCGTGCGCTGTTCAATCCACTCGCTGGTTAGCCCGTTTAACTCTAAAAAATGTTGGTTATCGACCCGTTCTTCAGGTACATAAAACCCTGTTGCATTAATAAACATTCCTCAGTATTGTGTTACTTTATCTTTATACCATTGAATATCAAATTCATTACATTATCTCTCCGTTTAATCCGCTGGCTGATATTATCCCCCATGATTCCACGTATATACGGAACTTCCAACCCCTTCAGGGCATGATGAAGAACGACCGCCGTGATCTCGGTATCGGGCATCGCGAAGATGCCTTCCTTTACTCCGGCTTCCAGAATTCCTTGTATCAATTCCGTCTCGCGGATATCGAAGTTCTTCCTGATCTTCTCCACCCGCCAGATATCGCGAAAGAAGTTCGCACGCAACGTCCCATTACGAAAAACCAACGATTTAATTGCATCCAGTCTGGCATACAGGAATGTGATCAACTTCTCATCTGCAGGCAAGTCTTTCGCGGCTACATCCTGCAGCATCTTGTACAGCTGGTCCAACTCGGATTCGACGACTGCCAGATAAATCTCGTTCTTGCTTTTAAAGTACGTGTAAAGCGTACGCCTTCCTTTCTTGGATGCCTGTGCAATATCGTTCATTGTCGTATTATCCACCCCCATGCGGGCAAACAATTGTCTGGCCACATCCACCAACATCTCACGTGTTTTAGAAACTGTCATCGGCATTTGTATTGCACATTTTGATTAAAACTGTGCGCAAAAGTACCGGAAAAAATAATAACTACCAAAAACATACTTACATTTTATCCAAACGGACCTTTATAATAGAGATATGGACCAATCGTTATCCTAAAAGAGCGGAGCTTATTCCCGGAAAGCCATTCCGAATATTTCTTTTAGCCGAAAGACAAAGAAAACCGTCGAAAAATTTGTTTTATCGGAAAGAAGCAGTATCTTTGCACTCGCAATCACAAAATGATCGCAACCATATCGCGGAGTGGAGCAGTGGTAGCTCGTTGGGCTCATAACCCAAAGGTCGTAAGTTCGAGTCTTGCCTCCGCAACTCAGTAAGCCTTCGGTTCATCAGGACCGGAGGCTTTTCTTTTTCACTTCCCCTAAAATTTATTAGTTCTATTTAAACCCGGCATGAACTCTCCGGCACATTTGTTGTTATTTTATATATGTATTAAAATCAGAAGAAGAAGTAGACTTAATAACATATATAAATATGGCCTATATAGATTATTACAAAATTTTGGGAGTAGACAAAAGCGCTTCGCAGGACGACGTCAAAAAGGCGTACAAGAAGCTTGCGCGGAAATACCATCCCGACTTGAACCCGAATGATCCGGACGCCCACCGCAGGTTTCAGGAAATAAACGAAGCCAACGAGGTGCTCAGCGACCCGGAGAAACGGAAGAAATATGACCAGTATGGAGAAAACTGGAAACACGCCGACGAATTCGAAGCCCAGCGACAACAATATCGCCAATACCAGAACGGACAAGGCGGAGGAACCTACTGGAGCACCTCCGGCGACGGCAGCGAATTTTCCGACTTCTTCGAACAGATGTTCGGAGGCATGGGCGGCAGAGGCGGACGCGGCGGCAGAAGCAGCCACGGTTTCCGCGGACAGGACTACACGACAGAGTTGCAGGTCTCTTTGGCAGACGCCGCCAAGACACACAAGCAGATCATCACCGTAAACGGCAAGAACCTGCGTATCACCATCCCGGCCGGCATCGCCGACGGACAAACCATCAAACTGAGAGGCCAGGGCGGACCGGGCGTGAACGGCGGGCCGGCGGGCGACCTGTACATCACCTTCCATATCCCGGAAGACAGCCGGTTCAAACGGGTGGGCGACGATTTGTACGTCACCGCTCCTTTAAACCTGTACACGGCCATCCTCGGCGGGGAACAGATTGTCGAGACAATGGACAGCAAAGTCAAGCTCAAGATCAAACCGGGAACCCAAAACAACACGAAGGTGCGGTTAAAAGGAAAAGGATTCCCCGTTTATAAGGAAGAAGGGAAGTTCGGAGACATGATAGTGACCTACTCTATCGACATCCCGACCAACCTGACGGACAAACAAAAAGAATTGTTCCGCGAAATACAAAGTCTTAATTAAAAAACGAGATTGTTATGCAAACAGATTTAATCATAGTCAGTGAATACTGCCGGATATGCCATATCGAACCTTCGTTTCTTTACCTGCTGCAAAAAGGCGGCCTGATAGAGATAGATACGGTAGAAGGGGAAAGCTACCTGCCTGCCTCCCAGTTGTATGACGTAGAACGATATACGCGTATGTATTACGACCTGTCCATCAACGTAGAGGGGATCGATGCCATCCATCATCTGCTGGGACGGGTGAAATCCCTGCAACAGGAGGTGCAACGGTTGAGAAATAAACTGAGGTTATACGAAACAGAAAATCATGATTCGATAGAAGATTTATAAACTGTCAAAATGCTGTTTCTTAAGGCCCGGGAAGCGGGGTACAAGAATATTTCGCAAACTATTTGTAGATATATTTGGATTGTAAGAATATTTTTGTACCTTTGCACTCGCAATCAGGAATGATCGCAACTATATCGCGGAGTGGAGCAGTGGTAGCTCGTTGGGCTCATAACCCAAAGGTCGTAAGTTCGAGTCTTGCCTCCGCAACCGGTAAAAGAGAATCAAGCAATTGGTTCTCTTTTTTTTATTCACCTTTGCCGCCCAATAAAAAAGGGATAGATCACCTGTTATGCAGAGCCGGCTCCCCGGCAACCGGCTTTATATCTGAGGATGGACGACGCAGAAGGTACCCGATGATTTGCTGACAAGCTTGTCATCGCAATAAATCTCGCATTCGCAAAAATGGAGATGGCTTCCCGGCTTCACGACATAGCCTTTAGCGATCAATTCCTTTCCCCATGCCGCCCGCAAGAAGGATATTTTAAGCTCGGCGGTCAGTACGTCGCGGTCCAAAGGCAGCATCGTGTAGGCGGCAAAACCGGCAATCGTGTCGGCAAGGGCCGCCAGGACGCCTCCGTGAATAACGCCGCTATACTGCCGCTGTTCATCATGCAAGGGCATGCGGGCTTCCACCCTTCCCTCTTCCACCACCGTAAAGTCAATACCCAAGTGATTGACATACGGGTTTGTATTCACACGGCTTATCAGCCGTTCCTTTACTTCCTGATCCATATTATCGATTCTTTAAAACAGCAAATGTTGCAAATAGACGAACAAGGCTTCCTTAAAAAGAGGACGTCCGTCTATTATAAATTCAATTCTTTTAATGTTTTCCCTTCCGCATTCAGCACACGAAGAGTCATCTCCTTCCCCTTCTTCTGCAAAACCATCACAGTAGCGCCATCCATCCGATAGCCGCCACCCACTACGACAGGATAATTGTTGCCGTCAGAACCTTCGGGGATATAAGCGAAACGATGAGTGTGGGCATTGATGCTGACGGCGAACGGCGCTTTCTCAAGGATCGTCCCCCACTCGTCGCGGCAAGGATTATACGAATCATAGTCCTCTCCTTTCCCAAAGATGGGAACATGATGGATCAATACCCGCTTGGAGGCTTTCCTGAAGGCTTTGGACGCCAGTTCTTCCCTAAGGAAACCGGCCTGCGCCTTACGCAGATCCGAAAAATCGTTCAACCCGTAATAGACCCAATGCGTATCCGGTTTGTCTTCACCGCAATCCAGCATGACGATACGCGTATCCCCCCAGTTGAAGGCGCCGTAAGTCTTATCGCCCACATAGTCGAAAAGACGGCGCAGGCCGATCGAATAAGCGTTGCGTATCTCATGGTTTCCACGGATATAGAATACAGGCACCCGGTCGGCTCCAACCGTTTCGTTCAGTTCGCCAAGGAAGCGAGTCGCCTCGTCATGGTTGGCCGGATCGTCGATGCAGTCGCCATTGAAAACGACAAAATCATATTTCAAATCCTTCACCTGCTTATACAGCGCCTGCAAAGTCTCGGAATGTTTATGCAGGTCGTTGAATATAATGGCCGTAAAATCGGTATCCGTCGCAGCAGGCAAGGTGAAAGTATGGAAATCGGAAACGGCCGTTTCGCCGAATATTTTCTTATAAGCCTGATAAAGCATGATTTCCCGGGAGCACACCCGGTAATAATAGGTTTTTCCCGGTTCCAGGCCTTCCAGTCTGATTTTATTTTGCAGATCGTTGCAGATCACTTGCCCGTCCACGATCGTACGGGCTTTTTGCAGGTGCTCCTTATCGGTCCCGTATTCCACATAGCTGTAAGCCGGGACGGTGGTCTGCCACATGACCGTAATTCCGTTTCCTACGGGATTTTGCAGATAGGGTTCCGTACGGAATATTTTGGCCGCGGGCTGGTTGAAGATAATATCCGTAAGCACCGGGCGATGGTCGGAAGCGGCCGGCTCGTCCCATACACGGGATGAGACACGGGTGAAGGCAGCCGTGTCTTTTGCATAGGCGGCGATGTAATCAATCGTTTCTCTGGGGGTATCAGCCGGGAAAGTCGGCTTTTTCATATCCGTCAGGATCACAAAATCCTTCTGCAACTGCCGGATAAACTCCGAATCGGGATGCGCATTCATATCGCCGGCAATAAAGAAAGGTTTGTTTGCCGAAGCCGCCACCTGCCTGATGACGGGCAGGGAAAGCATCCGGTCTTCCTCCGTCAGCGAAAGATGCGTACAGCAGTAAATATACTTTTCAAATTCCACGACAAGCAACGCACGTGCCTCCTCCCTTCCCGGCAAGGGAAGGTAACGATAGCCGAGAGGCTTCTCCTTGCTCAACATGCCGATACCGTATTTTCCGCCGTCGTAATCGATTGCCGGGGCATACATATGATGCATCAGGGTAAGTCCGGCTATTTCCCGCAAAACGTCTTTTCCTCCGCTACGGCCTGTCACGCTGTCGATCTCCTGCACGGCCACGACATCGGGACAAACTTTAAGAATCACTTCCGCCGTGCGCCGGAAATCGGACACATCGTCCATTCCTCTCCCGTTACGGATGTTATAACTCATAATACGCAACGTATTATTCTCGCGTTCGCTTCTCTCCTTCGAGTAGACTTTCCCCAGTGGCAACAACAACATCAATGCCGTCACCAGCCAAACCGCCTGTTTCATTTTATCGCCGGATTATAGATTAGGGCACAAATGTAACAACTTTCGATGAGTCCGTCAAGATAAAACCTTGTCGGGCATCCCAACTCCGATATTTTATTTTATGATCGTTCCGAGAGGCAACAAGTGGACCGCAAATCATATATATGATATAAAACCATCCCCTTCACATTATTAAATTTGACAATAACCCCCAATTGTGGTATTTTTCTATTTCATCTGAAATTCCAGCTCATTTAAAACTTACGTTTTGTTCGGATAAGGCGTATTCCGGCTGGCAAGAGAGTTCACGAGGCCGGCACCTCATCCCGATACCGGATTCGTTTTGTCGGTCCGGCCGCAAACAATAGAACAATATGCTAATCCCCAACTCCCGGAGAATCGAATATTTGCAAACCGGGACAAGCCTACATCCGCTTACGTCAAAAGTTTTTTCCTGCCTTTCCGCCATGAGGTGCGCAGAACTTTTCCATGACGACCGTCTTCGTTGCCGTAAGTTGCCGGGACCATAGGCAATGACGACCGTCTTCATGGCGGCGAAGTCAATTTTCACGGCCATGAAGACGGTCGTCATCGCGGAAAGCCGGCAAAGAAACGAAAAAAGAACCGTTCTGCCCTCAAAATGCAAGCAACCGGACCGTTCCTGCATCAGGCTCCCTAAATGCCAAATAAACCGTTTTTTACAATAAGGAGGAGGAAGGGGTTTCTTTAAATACGAAATCCAACGTCCGTATCATATCGTCAATATCCTCATCCGTCGTGTCCCATGAAGTGACAAAACGCGCTTCGTTGGCTTCTTCATTCCACATATAAAAGAAATATTTTTCTTGCAGCTTCTTTAGCGGTTCCGTGGGGATGGTAAAGAAAAGCTGGTTGGATTCTATCTTCTGGGTAAACCGTATCTGCGGATATTTTTTCAAGGCTTCCGCCAGGCGATAAGCGCTATTGTTTGCTTTCCGCGCGTTTTCCAACCACAGGTCATTTTCCAGATAAGGGATAAACTGGCAGGAAAGATAACGCAGTTTGGAAGCCAATTGAGCAGATTGCTTTCTGAAATACTGCAAATTCCCGGTTATCTCCGGACGGAAAGAGACGACAGCCTCTCCCATCATCATCCCGTTCTTGGTCCCCCCGAAACTGAGGATATCCACCCCGGCATCGACGGTCACCTCCCGCATCGAACAATTCAGATACGCACAGGCATTCGCCAGGCGTGCCCCGTCCATATGCAAATACATATCATACGAATGCAACAGGTCGGCAATCGCCTTGACCTCTTCGATCGTATAAATCGTCCCTAACTCGGAAACTTGTGAAATATAAACAGCTTTCGGCTGCGAATGATGGCAGACGCCGAAATTATGCAGACGGGGTTTGATCAATTCCGGTGTCAGTTTTCCGTCCGGAGTCGGAATCGTCACGACCGCGCAGCCGGTCATACGGGCAGGAGCGCCGCACTCGTCCACATTGATATGAGCTGTTTCAGCACACAAAATACTATTGAACGGACGTGTCACGGCCTGCAAAGCCACAGAGTTCGCCCCTGTTCCGTTAAAAACAAAAAAAGGCGATGCCATTTCGCCAAACACTTCTTTTATTTTCGCAGTAGCCGCTACGGTCCAGGGATCGTCGCCATATCCTACTGCATGGTTATCATTCGCCTTTATCACGGCATCCATTACCAAAGGATGTACGCCCGAATTGTTATCACTTGCAAAACTTCTCATTCCCATTTAAAATTTTGCGCCAAAAGTAATAAAAATAAACGGGAGCACCTCTCGGATGCCCCCGTTTATTTTTTTACATATTTATTTTAAACTTCACCTTAACTTCGATGAAAGTCTTTCAAGACTTTTTGCAATTCCTGACGGGCGAAGAAGATACGACTCTTAACCGTACCCAAAGGAACACATAATCTTTCGGCTATCTCATTGTACTTATAGCCACTCAAAAACATGGAGAACGGAACTTTTAGCTCATCGTTCAGGCTGTTTATCGCTTTTGTAATTTCTTTAATTTGATAAGCGCCATCCGGGGAATCAAAACCTGAGTCATTCACAACATCTAAATTATATAAGTCCACCCCCTGATCGACGACGGTCTGGGTACGAACGATTTTATGGTAATTATTTATGAAAATATTGCGCATTACGGTCAAGACCCATCCTTTGAAATTGATATTGTCTACAAACTTTTCCTGATTGTCTAAAACCTTCAGCGTTGTATCCTGCATCAAATCCTGGGCGTCATCACGATTAGCAGTGAGCATTAATGCAAAATTCATCATATTTTCTTGCATACTCAATAATTTTTTTTGAAATTGCAACGCGTTCATATTGCTTACTTTTTTATAAGGTTTAATACCGGTTTAGTATTATCCTTCAGCATTGAAGGACATTACAAATGTAGAAATAATATTTTAATTACAATGCGGTTTGATGATTATTAATATTAAAAATCGTAACTTAATACATTTATAACAAATAGCCCTGTAAATGAGCAGGATTTACAAGTTATGAAACAACAAAAATGCAAAATTTACAACATGTATATTACAAATTCGTATGACATGTAAAAGAGATGGAGAATAGTATAAAATGAAGAAAAAATTAGGACTTTTTTTAGCTGTCATATTGGTCCAGATAGCCCCTTTCATATCGGCGGCAGATGCTTCTCACCCGTTAGTCTATAAAATCGATATAAAAAAAGAGATCAGCAACACCACACGCCTGTATCTTAGCAACGGTTTAGCGGAAGCCAACGCTTTGGGTGCAGATGCCGTCCTGATCCACATGAACACATACGGCGGGCAGGTGGATGCGGCCGACTCGATGCGTACGGCTGTTTTATACAGCCCCATCCCTGTCTATGTCTTCATCGACAACAATGCAGCTTCGGCCGGAGCGCTCATTTCGATCGCATGCAAGAAAATTTATATGCGGAAAGGCGCCAACATCGGGGCAGCCACCGTCGTGAACCAGACAGGGGAGGCAATGCCGGACAAATACCAGTCTTATATGCGCTCCATGATGCGTTCGACGGCCGAGGCGCACGGACAGGATACTATTATACAGAAAAACGACACTCTATACAAATGGAAACGGGATCCGCTGATCGCCGAAGCGATGGTAGACGAACGGGTTGTCATTCCGAACCTGATAGACACCGGAAAAGTCCTTACTTTTACAGCGCAAGAAGCTCAAAAGTGGGGGTATTGCGACGGCATAGCGGAAAATGCGGATGAAGTAATCACACAATATTTAGGATATAAAGAATACGAAATGAAAAGTTATACCCCCAGTTGGCAGGATGACTTAAAAGGATTTTTGATGAACCCTATTTTTCAGTCTATCCTGATCATTATTATCATCGGAGGGATTTACTTTGAAATGCAAACACCGGGACTGGGCTTCCCCTCTGCGGCGGCACTACTGGCGGCCATCCTCTACTTTGCACCGCTCTATATAGACGGGCTGGCGGCAAACTGGGAAATTCTGACCTTCATCATCGGCATTCTATTGCTCGCAGTGGAAATCTTTATCATTCCCGGATTCGGGGTTGCCGGAATAAGCGGTATCGTATTGGTGATCGGCGGTCTGGTCATGGGCTTGCTGAATAATGATCATTTCGATTTCGAAGGGGTCAGCGGAAAAGAGATCGGTGAAGCGACATTGACGGTCCTGGTCGGATTAGTGGCCGGCTTCGGCCTGATGATCTGGCTGTCCAATAAGATAGGACACCGGGGAATGTTCCGGAAAGTCGCGCTGAATACGGATTTGAAAGATGCGATATCCTCCCCTGACTTATCTTCGCTGGTCGGGAAAGAGGGAATAGCCGCTACCGTATTGCGTCCTTCCGGAAAAGTATCGGTCGACGGAGAATATTATGACGGGGTTTCCGAATCCGGCTTTATAGAGAAAGGATGCAAGGTCAAGGTTGTCCGCTTCGAGAATGCGCAGGTGTATGTAGAAAACCTCTGACACACGGCCGACCGCAAAGGCCGGCCCTACGCAGGGACGCGCCGATACAAGATATGCTTGTCGATCACGACATATTGCAGGGCGTTCATGGCCAAGAGATCGCTCAGGATATTCTTCGCGGTGTAATAATTGATCCGCCCGATACGGCAAAACTGGCTGATATTGATATGGGGACGATTATCCAGATACGCAAACAAACGTTCTACGGGTTTACTTATCTTCAATAAAGTCCCGTCCGGTTTATGCTTTTTCTGCCAGGCAAGCACCAGTACTTCGTTTGCCAATATATTTTCATCGGCGACCCTTATATAGGCTTTAAACTTATCATCCTTATCGGGAGCAGTGTGCGGTTTATCCGGACTCGGGGCGATGTAGACCTCCAGAACCGTCTTGCCGTTCACCTCCCAACGTGTCGCTTCAAAAGGGACTTCCGGGCGGGTGTACATCCTGGAGGCTGCCTCAATCATATAATATTCTTCTTCGCTTCTGACACCGGAGATATTCCCGTTATCTTTCACACCGATCAAAAGGCGTCCGCCGTCAGTATTGGCGAAAGCACTCAGCGTACGCGCGATCTTCTTGCTGTCGCTCACTTCGAACTTAAAATCGAGTTGTTGGTGTTCCCCCTGCTCTATCAACGCTTCTATCGGATGTATCTTCTTCATTTTGGCAATTTTTTAGAACGGCAAAATTAAAATAAATACATAACTTTGCCAACGGAAAAACAACGAAAGCATGTCTCAAATACCATCTCTTATATCGGATCTTGCTGTCATACTGATTTCAGCGGGATTGGTTACCTTGCTTTTCAAAAGGTTAAAGCAACCGGTCGTACTCGGATATATCGTAGCCGGAATCCTGGCCGGTCCGTCCATCACACAAATACCGACTGTCACGGATATAGAAAGCATCCGTATCTGGGCGGATATAGGCGTGATCTTCCTTCTGTTCGCTTTAGGGCTCGACTTTAGTTTCAAAAAGCTGATGAAAGTCGGCGGGACAGCTGTGATCGGGGCTATTACCATCGTGATAGGCATGATGACACTCGGCTATACAGCCGGATTGTCTTTAGGTTGGGGACATATGAACAGCCTGTTCCTCGGAGGAATGCTTTCCATGTCGTCTACAACGATTATTTTCAAAGCGTTCGATGACATGGGACTTCGCAACCAGCGATTTGCCGGAGTGGTCTTCGGGATCCTTGTGGTCGAAGACCTGTTTGCCGTTTTACTGATGGTTTTGCTGTCGACATTGGCAGTCAGCAAACACGTGGAGGGAATGGAACTGCTCAACAGCGTGGTCAAACTGGGAATCTTTTTGCTGTTCTGCTTCGTCATAGGCATCTATCTGATCCCCTCTTTTCTGAAAAAAGCCAGGACTTTCCTGAATGACGAGACTTTGTTGATCGTCAGCCTGGGACTATGTCTGGGGATGGTTATCATTGCCACAAAAGCCGGTTTTTCTTCCGCTTTAGGAGCTTTCGTCATGGGATCTATCCTGGCTGAAACCATTGATGCGGAACATATAGAACATATCATCAAACCTGTAAAAGACCTTTTCGGAGCCATATTCTTCGTCTCTGTCGGGATGTTAATCGATCCGGCATTGCTGTGGGAATACAAAATTCCGATCCTGATCCTTACATTGGTCGTAATGGTCGGACAAATATTATTTGCCGGCTTCGGGGTATTGCTTTCCGGTCAGCCGGTCAAGATAGCCATACAATCCGGTTTCTCTCTCGCTCAAATAGGCGAATTCGCCTTTATTATCGCATCGCTGGGGCTGACATTAGGGGTAACCGACAATTTTCTCTATCCTATCGTCGTGGCGGTCTCGGTCGTTACGACTTTCTTTACGCCTTACATGATTCGCATGGCAGAGCCAGCATGCCGGGTTGCCGACCGGGTGATACCGAAGTCATGGATGAAATTTCTCGAACGCTATTCTTCCGGTTCCAATACCATACGCCAGAAAAGCGCCTGGAATAAGTTATTGAAGGCACTGGTTCGTATAGTCGGCACCTATACAGCCGTTACCCTTGTCCTGATCTTTATCTGGCTTCAGTTCGTGGCTCCATTTATAATGAAGGAACTCCCCGGCATACGGGGGGCAGGCATCTCACTCGTTTTGATCCTGCTATTAATAGCTCCCATGTTGCGTGCGATCATGATGAAGAAGAACCATTCGGCCGAATTCCAGCAACTATGGCTGGACAACAAGTACAATCGGGGTCCATTGGTTTCACTGATCATTTTGCGCATTATATTATGTATCGGGCTGGTCATGTTGCCCGTCGCCCGTTTACTGAACGCCGCAGTCGGTATCGTCCTGGCGATTGCTGCAACCGTCATAGTTATTGTCATTTTATCCAAACAGCTGAAAAGACAATCGATCCTGATGGAACGGCACTTTTTCAGCAACCTGTCCGCACGCGAATTGGAAAACGAACGGAAAGCTCCGATCAACCAGCGGTTTGCCAACCACCTGTTGGAACGCGACCTCCACTTAGCTGATTTCGAAGTGAAACAAAACTCTCCCAGCATGGGAAAGACCTTGAAGGAACTCAACTTCCGCCAGAAGTGCAATGTCAACATCGTGACAATTATCCGGGGAGAACGGCGGATTAATATTCCCGGAGGAGAGGAACGCCTCTATCCATTTGACAAATTGGTCGTAGTCGGTGCGGATGATGATCTCGAACATTTCCGCCAATATCTGGTCGAACGATATAAAAAGGCCCAAACCAATAAGGAGCAGACAGTGCATGAAGTCAATATGGAGCAATTCATCATTGCCGAAGGTTCGCACCTGATCGGACGTACAATCCTGGAATCCGGCATACGTGACAAGTCTGCCTGCCTGGTCATCGGCATCGAACGAGGCGCTTCTTCCATCAAAAACCCGTCTCCTTCAACCGTTTTCGAAGAGGGAGATATTGTATGGATTGTCGGAGAGCATGAAAAGGTACTCCGGTTGAGCGAAGGAAAAACAGTGGCAATCGATAACTGACAATACACAATTTCATAAATCATAAATTATAATTCAAAGACATGAAGTTTATAGGAATAATCCCCGCGCGTTATGCCTCTACCCGCTTCCCAGGGAAGCCACTTGCCGATATGGCAGGCAAACCGATGATCCAACGGGTTTACGAGCAAGTCCAAAATGTGCTTGATGCCGTCTGCGTAGCTACGGACGACAGCCGTATAGAAGCGGCAGTCCGGGCTTTCGGCGGCAATGTCGTCATGACCTCCGACCAACACAAAAGCGGTACGGACCGTTGCTATGAAGCATATTGTAAAATAGGAGACGGATATGACGTGGTTGTCAACATACAAGGTGACGAACCTTTCATCCAACCGGAACAGATCGAAATACTAAAAGCATGTTTCATCGATGGCAACACCCAAATCGCCACCCTGGTAAAACCATTTCGACCGGATGACGATTTCGAAACGACCTTATTCAACCCCAATTCACCGAAAGTTGTCTTGAACAAGAATAACGAAGCCTTGTATTTCAGCCGCTCAATCATTCCATACATGAGAGGCAGGAAATATACCGAATGGTTGCCGAACCATACCTATTATAAGCATATCGGACTATATGCTTACCGTGCCGACACACTAAAAGAGATCACCCGTTTACCTCAGTCTCCTCTGGAGCTGGCTGAAAGCCTGGAACAACTGCGCTGGCTGGAAAACGGCTACAAGATTAAAGTCGGAATTACCCGGCAGGAAACAATCGGCATCGACACGCCGGAGGATATGGAAAAAGCATTGGCTTTCCTTAGAAATCAGCAATCAGGAAAATAAAAGATCCCAACAATGCCGACAATATACCAACCATAACAATAACAGATAAGGCGCTAATCGGCATATCCCGGAACTTTTTTATCTGCAAAAACAGAAGACTGAAGCAAAACAGAAGAGGCGGAAAAAAAGAGGGCATACCGTGATGCGGATATAAATAAGCCTGCTCTTGTGTCAGCGAATAAAAATGTCCCAGCCAAATCGGCATAAAAATGCCTGTCACTAAGAGCAGACTCCAATACAGCCAGCGCTTGGGCTCTTTCCCTGTCTCATAAAAAAGGACTAACAGCACAAAGAAATTAAGCCGGTTACCCGCAAGAAAATAGATCACAGGCAATGCCAACAATCCCGCCAATATGCTCAACCATTTATTATTGATGTAAGTATATCCTAAAAAGAGGAGAAGAGAAACGACCGTTGCCAAAATAGAAGGCAACAGATAAGTCGGATAGCAATAACCGCCCCATTCCAACATAATCGGAAGAAAAGCATACAACGATGCCATCTCGCCAACATCAAAACGTTTCAAGACCAAAGTCAGAAGCCACCATTCCAAAATTAAAATCAAAGTGATCAAGAATGGAGCGCCGGATGATCCGCCAAAAGACATCAGCACATTTCCACTGTAACAAACCAACCATGCCGGTTTAGCCAGATAAGAGGCAAAAGCCCCCAACATGAATAGACCATCAGTCTGTTCTTTCAGAAAAAAAGCAACCGGACATACAAATTTGAAAAAAGCAAAGCAGGCCACGCCGAATATAACGACAGCAATACTTTGCAAAAGAACTTCTTTCTTTGCCATACGTGAATAATTTATACCCTATAACAATCTAAACACTTCACAATGAAATGATCTATATATAAGTTCTCATCATCAATTGATTCGTCAACTCGCCGCTTACTTTAGATAAGTGCAAATGTACAAACATTCTGTAATAAATAATCCCGTAAATCTGTTTTTTTAAATCCAAGACGGCTAAAATCAAAATTTGCACAAAAAAACAGGCAAGGAAGTTAAACTTGTTCCTTGCCTATTATATTTATGCCGAACTTCTTCGAAAAGCAATATTATCTGTTCTTTCTCTGTTGTTTCTGCTTTTCCAATTGAGCTTGTTGGGCTTTCTGGGCTTCTTCCAGCCGCTTCATAAAGCCTGACTTCTTCATCGGCTTCTTTTTATTTTCTTCCAACTTGGCCAACAGTTTATCTTCGTTAATCGTATAACGGAAGATGACAGTCTGCAAGATCGTGATCAAAGTGGAGATGAAGTAATAGTAAGTCAGACCGGATGCATACTGGTTAAAGAAAACCAACATCATCAGCGGCATCATGTACATCATCGCCTTCATGCCCGGCATCTGCTGCTGCCCGGTGTTGGTCTGCTCCATATTGAACTTCGTGTATATGATGTTCGTTACGGTCATCAACAGACAGAACAAACTGATATGGTTGCCGAAGTACGGTGTAATAATAGGAATATATGTATTCCAGCTTACAATCGCATCATAAGTAGACAAATCGTGTGCCCAAAGGAAACTCTGGTGACGCAATTCGATTGCCGACGGGAAGAACATGAACAGGGCGACCAGGATCGGCATCTGCAACAACATCGGAACACATCCCGACATCGGGCTCGCTCCGGCACGGCTATACAGTTCCATTGTAGCACGCTGACGCTCTACAGCCTTATCCTGTCCCGGATATTTAGCATTGAGCTCTTCCACCTGCGGACGCAATACACGCATCTTGGCCGATGACATATAAGACTTGTACGTCAACGGGAACAGGATCAATTTTACGATAACCGTCAGCAGGAAGATCAACAAACCGTAGCTATGGATAAACTGCCCAAGGAAGTTAAACAACGGAATGACGAAATACTGGTTCACCCAACGGAAAATACCCCATCCCAGCGGTACGATCTTTTCCAGATCCAGTTGGTCAGCCTTTTCCACATTATCGTCAAATGACTTTAACAGTGAAAACTGGTTCGGACCGAAATAAAAACGCAGATCGGTCGACTCGTTTCCTTTCAAATCAAAAGGAACAGAGGTCGTTGTTTTATATTCCTTCAGGAAAGGGCCACCTTCGGGCAACATCTTCGAATCGATAGTCGTCGACTCGAATCCTTCGTTTCCGGCGATCAGGATAGAAGAAAAATACATATCTTTATAAGCGACCCATTTCAACCGGTTAGACAATTGCTTACTATCGTTCTTGGTTTCGCTCAGGTATTCCACGTCGTCAGCCATAAATTTATAATACACCGTTGCATAGCGGTCTTCAAACTTACGCCCTTTTTCTTGCTGGGTTATTTTTTGCTGCCACAACAGGTCCAATGCGGTCGTACCCGGCGACAGTACACCATTCAAACCGGTTCCCTTAATAGAGAACTGCAACATATAATCGTCAGGTTTCAAGGAATACATAAAATCCAGATGGCTGCCTTCGCCTGTATTCAGACGCATGGTGATACTGTTCGGGTCATTCCCTTTTACAGGAGTAAAATACAAATCGCCGGTATTGACCACACGATTATCAGCCGTTACCAAAGTAAAATCGAACTTCGAATCCTTCTCATCAAAAAGCACCAGAGGTTCGCCTTTATAATTATCGTACTTTTTCAGGCGGACATATCCGATACGTCCTCCCTTATTATCCAAACGGACTTCAATCAGCTCGTTTTCCAAAACAGTGGAACCATCCTCTCCTACCATTGCATCAGCAAAAACGCCAAACGTGTTTTGTAAACGGGCAAGCCGTAGGGAATCGGGCAAGCCGGCCAGTTCTTCGTCCGCTTTAGCTTCCTTATTCAATTCTTTCTGCTGTTCCAGCTGCTTTGCATATTCTATCTGGGCGATCGAATCCTGCATCCGGCGCTGTGCTTCCATCTGCTCCGGCGTAGGTTTGTTCAACCACGTAAATACAATTAAGACAACTCCAATAAGCAGGAAACCTATTATCGTGTTTTTATCCATCTATAATTCTTATTTTTTATTTTCAACTGCAGCTTTCACAAAGCTAACGAAAAGCGGGTTAGGATTAACCACCGTACTGTTATATTCCGGATGGAACTGAACCCCCACAAACCATTTCAAGGCTGGGATCTCAACGACTTCAACCAAGTTCGATTCCGGATTTTCGCCGACGCACATCATACCGGCGGCTTCAAACTTATCGCGATATTCGCTGTTGAATTCAAAACGATGACGATGACGTTCCTGGATATGCGTCTGTCCGTATGCTTCATAAGCCTTGGAGCCTTTCTTCAACACACAGTCGTATGCACCCAGGCGCATAGAGCCACCCATATTGGTCACGTTTTTCTGCTCTTCCATCAGGTCGATCACCTTATACGGAGTATTGGGTTCCATTTCGGTCGAGTTCGCTTCCGTCAGTCCCATTACGTCGCGGGCAAATTCGATCACCATGCACTGCATGCCCAAACAGATCCCCAGGCAAGGAACATCGTTTTCACGAGCATACTTCAATGCGGCAAACTTTCCTTCAATACCACGTTGCCCGAATCCCGGAGCAATCAAGATTCCGTCCATATCCTTCAATAATTCGGCAGCATTGCCGTCATTCAGTTTTTCGGAATGGAACAAATGCAAATCGAGCTTACGATCATTATAAATAGCTGCCTGCAACAGAGATTCGTCGATCGACTTATAAGCGTCCTGCAGCTCAACATATTTACCGACCAAGCCGATCTTTACAGTTTCGGTAGCGTCTACCTTACGTTGTAAGAACTGATGCCAAGGCTTCATCTCCGGTGTCGGTCCGACTTCCAGTCCGACTTTACGCAGGATCACTTCGTCCATTTTCTGACGCTGCAATACCAACGGTACTTCGTAGATCGTCGGAACGTCGATCGACTGTATAACCGCATCCTGTGCAACATTACAGAAAAGAGCGACTTTACTTAAAATATTGGCACTCAACTCATGTTCGGTGCGCAACACCAGGACATCCGGCTGGATACCCAACTCTTGCAGCTGTTTTACGGAATGCTGTGTCGGTTTGGTTTTGTATTCTTTTGCAGCCGCGATATAAGGCACATAGGTAAGATGTACGCATATACAATTCTTTCCCAGTTCCCATTTCAGCTGACGTACGCTTTCGATAAACGGAAGAGATTCGATATCGCCTACCGTACCGCCGATCTCAGTGATCACGAAATCAAATTTGTATTTATTTCCCAGCAATTTCACATTGCGCTTGATCTCGTCCGTGATATGAGGCACCACCTGGACAGTCTTTCCCAGGTAATCCCCTTTACGTTCTTTGCTGATAACGCTCTGATAGATGCGTCCTGTAGTGATGTTATTTGCGCGGGTTGTCTGAACATTCAGGAAACGTTCGTAGTGTCCGAGGTCCAAATCCGCTTCATGTCCGTCTACGGTAACATAGCATTCCCCATGTTCATACGGGTTCAATGTACCCGGATCGATATTAATATAGGGGTCAAATTTCTGAATGGTAACCTTGTAACCTCTTGCCTGAAGTAGTTTACCCAATGATGCGGCAATAATTCCCTTACCTAAAGAAGAGACCACGCCGCCCGTAACGAAGATGTACTTTGTATCTGCCACGATAGTAATATTTTAATTATCTTTTAATTGCACACTCGCATTTCAAAATTGCAAAGTTACATATTTTCATCCATATGGCAAGGGGTAAGAATATATTTGACGGAGCGACCGCATCAAAAGATTGTTTATACGCCTAATGTTTCTTATCGCCGTCGATTACAGAATAGTAGGGCAACCGAGATAGAATAACAGGGAAAGAAAATAGGTTAAGAGAGGCATTGCGTCCTTTTTTCTTTCTTTTTCAATAGAAAATAGCGTATCTTCGTTGTTACATAAGAAATGACATTCTAAAATAGAAGAAAGCATGAAAGGTTTAAATGGTTCAGTCCTGCGTTGCATATTCGCAATCGTGCTGGGACTTGTATTGGTTCTTTGGCCGGAAGCGGCTGTAACTTATCTGGTGATAACGATCGGGATCTGTTTCATCATACCCGGATTATTCTCGCTCTTGAATTACTTCACCCGCGAGAAAGTGGAAGGCGAGCCGAGTCCGATGTTTCCGATCGACGGGGCGGGCAGCATCCTGTTCGGGGCATGGCTGGTGATCATGCCGCAATTTTTCGTCAGTATATTAATGTATATTTTAGGGGCTTTGCTGGTTCTTGCCGGAGCACAACAATTGATATCACTGGTTTCCGCCCGCAAATGGCGCACGGTTCCATACGGATTTTACATCCTGCCGTCCCTCATCCTGATAACAGGGGTCATGATCCTTGCCTACCCGTTCGGAGCGGCAGCCAACACATTCGTGATTTTCGGGGTCGCTTGCCTGGTCTACGGCATATCCGAATTGATCAACTGGTATAAGTTCAGTAAAAGATAAGAGAAACCGGAGTACCGCCCGTTTCAGGACTTACGGTACTCCATCGGGGAAATCCCCATGTGTTTCTTAAAGAATTTCCCGAAAGTCGACTGGTCGGAAAAGTGAAGTATATCCGCCACTTGCTGGACAGTTGCCTGCGGGGCTTTCAAGAGGATTTTCGCCTCGACGATCAAAGCATCGTCTATCCACTTATTTGCGGACTTGCCCGTCAGTTCCTTCAAGATCAACGACAGATATTGCGGCGTGATAAACAACTTTTCGGCATAAAAAGTAACCACATGCTGCTCCTTGCAATGTTCAAACAACAATTGCAGGAACTGTTCGAACAGTTCTTCCTTACGGGAAAGGGTCGGCCGGATCAAACGGTCTTTCTTGCCCAACAATATATTTCCCAGTTCCAACAGGAAGCCTATAAAGGCATTCTGCACCAGTTCCTTCTGATAAAAATGAGTACGCTCCCTCATTTTCTCCCGTATGACCTGCATACAACCGGCCAGTTTTACCGCTTCTTCCGTTTCCAGTTCCGTACAAGGATTCTTGCGGACCTCCATATAGTTCGCAATCGCCTGAGTCCTGTTACCTCCACCCGGATTACAATCGTTCAGAAACTCCTTGGCCGCAATCAGCAAGCGGCCTTTAAAATCTTTACTGATCTTGTCAAGCTGGAGCGCATGCGTAGGCATGATCGTTATAAAACTATTCGGCTTGACAGTGTAAGAAACATAATCCAGATGAATTTCAAGCGTTCCTTCGAAAGTCAACACCATTAAAAGCGCATTCAACCGCATCGGAGCAAAACGTTCGGGCGAGTCGGGATCTCCGATATCCATACTACCGTCCAGATCTGCAATCGAAAAAATATCCTGAAAACTATCACGGAAAATAATGCTTTTATTCAGCTCCGCCAATTCTATTAAAGGAAGTTTTTCCATCTTTACCTATTTACTAATCGTGTACTTGCAAAGGTAAACATTTTTTCAATAAACAGAAAGATGTTTCATTTTTTACCAATGAATAACGGTTTTTTAGGAATAAGGAAGGTTTCATTTATTCGTTTTCGACTAATTCCGTAACAGAATAAACCTTTTTAGTTTTCCAAATTAGACAGATCTTTGCAACGTCAGATGGTATAAAAAGTAATCATTAAAATCGATGATCATAAAAGAACAAACAATGTTAACGGCATTCGACTTATTTTCTGAGCACGGGATTAAGAACGTCAGTATGGATGATATCGCTCATAACGCGAGTATATCCAAACGGACCCTTTACGAGCTTTTTGAGGATAAGGAAACGCTGCTGACAGAATGTATCAACCTGAGTTACAACCAAATGAAGCTATCCATGAAGCGACTTGAATCCGAGCCGATAACAGCACTCGAAATCGCGTTGCTTTTCTATGAAGAGCTCATGAAAAGGCCTCGTTGGTTTAACCCGAAATTCTATGATGATCTGAAACGCTATCCGAAAGCATTACAGAAAATGGAAGAAGAGAAATCCCGTTTTCTGAAAAAATGCATAAAACTACTGTCCCGAGGAGTAAAGGAAGGTGTTTTTCAACCGAATATCAACTTCGAGATTGTAGCTTTGCTGGCCAAAGAGCAGGCGAAGATGGTCCGTCCGCCCAAAGCCCTCTCCAAACATTCCGTAGCTGAAGTGTTCAATACGATTCTTTACACTTTCCTTCGGGGAATCTCTACAGAAAAAGGTATTGCCATTTTAGACCGGTATTTATTGAAATATATACAGAAGCAATTAGATTGAACGAACGATTTTATTAAAAAATCAAATTTACTTATTTTAAATGAGACAAATCTTAATTACAAAAAAGATGATGTGGGTAGTGATGATGTTACTGCCCTCCCTGGCCTTCTCCTCCGCTAAAGCCCAGGACACGCTGATCCTCGACATCGGGAAAGCCCTGGAGATTGCGCTAAGCGAAAACCCCACTGTAAAAGTGGCCAATAAGGAAATCCAGAAGAAAAAATATGCACAGAAAGGTTCCTATGCCGCTCTATTTCCCCAAGTAAGTTTTGCAGCCGACTACAACCGGACCTTGAAAAAACAGGTGATGTATATGGACGGTTTCGACATGGGGAGTTCCGAAATACCCGGTATGGAAGACATGCCGAGTATGGATGAAGGGATCGAAGTGGGGCGTGATAATAACTGGAGCCTCGGCTTCAACGCCTCGATGCCGATTGTCAATGCCGCTCTTTGGAAAAGCCTGAGTATCTCGGCTGTAGATGTGGAACTGGCTATCGAGCAGGCGCGTTCCTCTAAAATCGCGATGGTCAACCAAGTGAAGAAAGGGTATTACGGCGTGCTTCTTGCCAACGATTCATATCGCGTATTCAAGGAAAGCTATGACAACGCAATGGAAAATTACCTGGATATCAAGCGTAAGTTCGAACAGGGAACCGTTGCCGAATACGACCTGATACGCGCCGATGTTACCGTCAAGAACAGCGAACCCAATATGTTGCAAGCCGAAAACGCATTGGTCCTTGCCAAATGGCAACTGAAAGCATTGTTGGGCATGGATCTGGACCTGAATATCGAATGTAAAGGACAATTGACCGATTTTGAAAAGGATCTTTTCGGCGATTTCCTTTCGACAGACACGACGCTGGCCGACAATACAGACCTGAAACAGATGGATTTACAGGCAAAGCAGCTGGAAAAGACTCTGACCATGCAAAAATTCGATTATTTGCCGACACTGTCGCTTACCGGTTTGTATCAATGGACAGCCATGAACAACAACTTCAAGTTCAAGGACTATATGTGGAATCCCTACTCGATGGTCGGCGTCTCGCTTTCCATCCCCATCTTCTCCGGCGGCAGTAAGTTCTATAAGATCAAACAGACAAGAAATTCGATCGAACAGTTGAGCCTGCAAAGAGAGGATACGCAACGGAACCTGCAACTGGCGATCAAGCAATATATAGATAACATGAATACCTGCGTCAAGCGGTTCGACGCTTCACAGAAAGGAGTGGAACAAGCCGAACGGGGGTATATGATCTCACAGAAACGCTATGACACAGGTGCCGGGACTCTGCTCGAAATGAACGATTCGGAATTGGCGCTGACACAAGCCAAACTGAATTTCAACCAGGCGATTTACGATTATATGGTAGCGAAGGCCGACCTGGAAAAGGTGTTAGGCCAGCAAGAGTTTTAAAGAACAGAAAATAGACATAGAATAAAAATATCACAAAATGGAAACAAATAGAAAACAACACTTCATATCACTCCTCATTTTACCTTTATTGCTGTCCTGTTCGTCAGAAAAGAAAGATCCGGCACAAACGGAGACCGCCAGCAATAAAGCCATTGTGAGAGTAGAAACCGTTTCAGCACAAGACGTAGAGCAGATCAGTGAATTTACAGCGACGGTCGAAGCCAACATTTCCAACAACATCGCCCCGCAAACCCCGGTGCGTATAGAGAAGTTGTTCGCGGAAGTCGGCGATCACGTAAAAGCAGGTCAACTCCTGGTCAAGATGGATGAGACAAACCTCAAACAGACCAAAATACAATTGGACAACCAGGAACTGGAGTTCAAACGCATCGATGAACTGTACAAAGTAGGCGGCGCCTCCAAATCAGCCTGGGATGCACAGAAAACGCAGTTGGACGTAAGCCGTGCGGCCTACAAGAATTTACAGGAAAACACACAGTTGCTGAGTCCGATCACCGGCATCGTAACCGCCCGCAATTATGATAGCGGCGATATGTATAGCGGAGGCTCGCCGATCTTCACCGTAGAACAGGTCCGTCCGGTCAAACTGCTGGTAAACGTATCCGAAAGCCTCTTCACGAAAGTAAAAAAGGGAAAAGATGTCGACATCCGGTTGGATGTGTACGGAGACGAAGTATTCAAAGGGAAAGTCAGCCTGGTTTACCCGACCATCGACCCGAATACACGCACATTCCCCGTCGAGATCAAAATCGACAATAGCGACGAACGCGTCCGCCCCGGAATGTTTGCCCGCGTGACGATCGGTTTCGGCACGCAAAACCATGTGGTTGCCCCGGACCTCGCGATCGTAAAACAGTCCGGTGCAGGCGATCGATATATATATGTATATAAAGACGGTAAAGTTTCCTACGAAAAAGTAGAACTGGGACGTCGTATGGGAAACAAATATGAAGTCATTTCGGGTGTGAACAATGGCGACCAGGTCGTAGTATCCGGTCAAAGCCGCCTGAACAACGGAATGGAAGTAGAAATCGAAAAGTAAGAGACAAACACTATGAGTTTATATGCAACAGCAGTAAAAAAGCCGGTTACGACAGCCCTTGTCTTTGTGGCGATCGTGATCTTCGGTCTTTTTTCATTAACAAGATTATCTGTGGACTTGCTGCCGGAGATCGAGACAAACACGATCATGGTTATGACCTCCTATGCCGGCGCCAGCGCTGCGGATATCGAAATGAACGTCTCCAAACCATTGGAGAACGTGCTGAACAGTGTCAGCGACCTAAAGCACATCACGTCACAATCGCGTGAAAACATCTCGATCATCACACTCGAATTCGACTATGGCACGGATATCGACGTGGCGACCAATGACGTGCGCGACAAACTGGACGTTGCCGAGCCGATGCTGCCGGATGATGTGGACAATCCCATTATCTTCAAATTCGGAACGAACGATATTCCGATCATCATCCTGTCGGTTACGGCGGAAGAGAGCACGAACGCCTTGTACAAGATTTTGGACGATAAGGTATCGAACCCGCTTGCACGTATCAGCGGTGTGGGAGCGGTTTCTATTTCCGGCACGCCGACACGCGAAATACAGGTCTATTGCGATCCGTACAAACTGGAAGCATACGGCGTTTCGATCGAAGGAATATCCGCTATCATCGCACAGGAGAACCGGAACACTCCGGGAGGCAGCGTGGATATCGGTTCCAATGCCTATGCGCTCCGCGTACAAGGTGAATTTACGGATGCACACCAGATGGACAATCTTGTGATCGGTCATAAGGACAATAAGACTATCTACCTGCGTGATGTCGCCCGTATCGAAGACAGCATCGAGGAACGCGCCCAGGAGACTTACAATAACGGCAAGAAAGGCGGGATGATCGTTATCCAGAAGCAATCGGGAGCCAACTCGGTGAATATCGCCAAGAAAGTTCACCAGAAACTGCCGGAAATCCAGGAAAGCCTTCCTTCGGATGTCAAGTTAGGAGTAATCCTGGATACCTCCACCAACATTCTGAATACGATCGACAGCCTGAAAGAGACCATCTTCATCACCTTCGTTATCGTTATGCTGGTGGTGTTCGTGTTCCTCGGACGATGGAGAGCGACGTTTATCATTATACTGACCATTCCGATCTCGTTGATAGCCTCGTTCGCTTATTTGCTTGCATCCGGTAACACACTGAATATTATCTCGCTGAGTTCACTCTCCATTGCTATCGGTATGGTTGTGGATGATGCGATCGTAGTGTTGGAAAACATTACAACCCATATCGAAAGAGGCAGTGCGCCGAAACAGGCAGCCGTGCATGCGACAAACGAAGTGGCTATTTCCGTAATCGCCTCGACCCTGACCATGCTGGCCGTGTTCCTGCCTCTGACAATGGTAACGGGTATGGCAGGCATTCTGTTCAAACAGTTGGGGTGGATCGTCAGTATCATCATGATCGTTTCGACGGTCGGAGCTTTGACACTGACTCCGATGTTGAGTTCGCAACTACTCAAGCAGAATCCTAAAAAAGGCCGCTTGTACACCTTGTTCTTCACACCGATCGAAAAGGCATTGGATGCGCTGGACCGTGGCTATTCCCGTTTCCTCTACTGGGCGGTACGTCACCGGAAAACGGTCATATTCGGAGCGACTCTGATCTTTGCGGGAAGTATGTTATTGGTTCCGACCATCAAGACAGAATTCTTCCCGACCCAGGATAATGCGCAGATCAGCGTCCACATCGAATTGCCGGTCGGAACCCGCCAGGATATCACCCGTAAACTGGCATTGGAAATCGACGAACTTTTCCGGCAGAAATATCCGGAAATAAAGACCAGCAACTTCACCGAAGGACAGGCCGACTCCGATAATACTTGGGCTCAATTGAGCAATAACGGGACACATATTATCGACTATTACATCAATATGCTGAGCGTCGGCGATCGTGAACGCGGCATGGTTGAAATCTGCGAAGAGATGCGTAAGGACCTGGCTAAATATCCGGAGATCAAGACCTTCAAGGTTATCGAAGGCGGGCAGGAAGAAGGCATGGGCGGACAGAATGCGGTCGACATCGAGATCTATGGCTTCGACTTCGGCCGGACCGATGCCGTAGCGGCCGAACTGGCCGAAAGGATGCGTAAGGTGAAAGGTTGTTCACAGGTCAACATCAGCCGCGAGGACTACATACCCGAATACCAAGTTGATTTCGACCGGGAAAAGCTGGCGATCAACGGATTGAATATCACAACGGCTGCTATGGCTTTGCGCAATCGCATCAACGGCTCTACCGCTTCCAAATACCGTGAAGACGGTGACGAGTATGATATAAAAGTACGCTACGCTCCCGAATTCCGCCAGTCGGTTGAAGATATCGAAAATATCCTGGTCTATAACAGTTCCGGTCAAGGCATCCGTATCCGCGACCTGGGTAAAGTAGTAGAACGGATGACCCCTCCGACCATTGAACGTAAAGACCGCGAACGTGTCATTACCGTATCGGCGGTAGTCGGAAAAGGAGCCGCCATGAGCGATATCGTAACAGCCGCCCGGAACCAGCTGAAGGAAATGGATATACCTTCGGATGTCAGCTGGCAGTTAGGAGGAACGTACGAAGACCAGATGGACACCTTCTTCGACCTGACAATCCTGATGATCCTGATCATCATTTTGGTATTTATCGTAATGGCCGCTCAGTTCGAATCGCTGACAGACCCGTTCGTAATCATGTTCTCCATCCCCTTCGCCTTCACCGGTATAATCCTGGGGCTGGCAGTGACGCAGACTCCATTGGGCGTCATGGCACTGATCGGTCTGATTATGTTGATGGGTATCGTTGTCAAAAACGGTATCGTGCTGATCGACTACACGATCCTCTGCCGGGAAAGAGGAATGGGAATCCTGACCGCAGTAGTGACTGCCGGAAAATCCCGTCTCCGCCCGGTATTGATGACCACCCTGACCACCGTATTGGGTATGATCCCGATGGCAGTCGGAACAGGCGAAGGCTCTGAAATGTGGCGTTCGATGGGTATGACGGTAGCATGGGGACTTTCGGTATCAACGTTGATCACCCTGGTAATCGTACCGGTCGTTTACAGTGTGTTTGCCGGAAACGGAGTCCGGCGCAGACGCCGCAAGATGGCAAGAAATAGCATATCTTCTAAAAAAGAATAAATAATAATTAGGAATAAGTTAATATGAAAGCTATATTTGTATCATTTAATCAAGCATATTACGAAATGATCCTGAATGCGATGGACCGGAACAACATCCGGGGCTTCACATACTGGGATGAAGTACAGGGACGTGGAAGCAAGACCGGCGAGCCGCATTATGGGAGTCACGCCTGGCCGACACTGAACTCGGCAATCCTGGCAATGGTCGATGACGATAAAGTCGACCATTTCCTGGAGATACTTCATCAGATGGATCAGAAGACAGAAGCGCAAGGATTACGCGCTTTTGTCTGGAACATCGAAAAAACAATTTAATAACATAATGAACGATTTTTTTAACATTCTCATTTTCAGCAAAGACTATAATCATGGAGCGATCATCCAGGACTATATAAAAGCTATCGGATACAGTTCACAAGTATTCGACAAGGAAGAGGAGGCATATAAAAGTTTCCTTTCCAACCATTTCACATTCTGTATTATCGACCACGATATGGACGCGAAAGAAACACGGACATTGGCAGCCATGATCAAAAGTTCAGAGAACATCATTCCTGTCATTTTCCTATGTGAACATCCGACCAGAGAAGAGATAGCATTGCTGTTTTCATTCCATGCGGACGATGTGATACGCAAACCTCTCGACGCTGACATCTTACAGGCCCGGATCAAGGCGATACAAAGTCGTTACCAGCCTCTAAACAAGAAAGAGGTCAGGACCTATTTTTTCGGAAAATTCAAATTCGACGTGCACAAACAGCTCTTGTCCATAGAAGACAAAACGACCAAGCTGACGACCAAAGAAGCCGATTTGCTTACGTTGTTGTGCCAACATGCAAACGAAATTGTAGACAGGATGTACACCCTGAAAGTCATATGGAGAAGCGATAACTACTTCAGTGCCCGAAGCATGGATGTTTATATCACCAAATTGCGCAAATTATTGCGAGATGATTCGACCATCAGAATCATAAACATTCACGGGAAAGGTTATAAATTATCAACACGCGAAGATGACAATTGAACATTTCACCTTATTTCTAATCGTAATGGCAGCGATCGCCGCCATTGTCTTCATAGCCCTTTACTTCGTTGAAGCCGGTTATGGTATGTTGTTCGATAAAAAATGGGGATTTCCGATACCGAACAAGATCGCTTGGGTTTGTATGGAAGCGCCGGTTTTTATCGTCATGTTTTTGTTATGGAACGGATCGGAACGACAGTTCGAGACAGTACCGCTCCTGATATTTCTGTTCTTCGAACTGCACTATTTCCAACGGTCTTTTATTTTTCCTTTGCTGATAAAAGGCAAAAGTAAAATGCCGGCAGGCATCATGCTTATGGGAATCACCTTCAATCTACTGAACGGTTATATGCAGGGAGAATGGATTTTCCACCTGGCGCCGCAGGATATGTACACGGAAAGCTGGTTGTACAGCCCTCAATTTATCATCGGGACGATCTTGTTTTTCTCCGGTATGGCAATCAATATCCAGTCGGACCATATTGTCCGCCATCTGAGAAAGCCTGGCGACACGAACCATTATCTGCCTCAAAAAGGCCTGTTCAAATATGTGACATCGGCCAACTACTTCGGGGAGATCGTGGAATGGTGCGGGTTTGCAATCCTGACCTGGAGCGCAAGCGGAGCTGTTTTCGCGTGGTGGACATTTGCAAACCTCGTACCTCGCGCAAACACCATCTACCATAAATACAAAGCGATGTTTGGCAACGAGCTGGGAAACCGGAAACGGGTGATCCCTTTTATATATTGAATGACTAACTCATATAGATATGGAAAAAGAATCTGTACTGTTCACTCCCGGTAAAATCGGGCCGTTGACCCTGAGAAACCGGACGATACGGGCGGCTGCATTTGAAAGCATGTGCCCCGGAAACGCCCCTTCCGACATGTTGTACGACTACCATAAATCGGTGGCCGCCGGCGGGATCGGCATGACGACTCTGGCCTATGCGGCTGTTACGCAAAGCGGACTTTCCTTCGAACGTCAGCTCTGGATGCGCCCGGAGATCATCCCCGGAATAAAACGCATCACCGACGCCATCCACAAAGAAGGGGCGGCCGCCTCCGTACAACTCGGACATTGCGGAAACATGTCCCATAAAAACATCTGCGGATGCAGGCCCATCTCCGCTTCCGGCGGTTTCAATATCTATTCCCCCACCCTTGTCAGGGGAATGAAACCTTCCGAAATCACGGCTATGGCAAAAGCATTCGGGCAAGCGGTTCATCTGGCTCGCGAAGCCGGAATGGATGCAGTGGAAATACATGCCGGCCACGGTTATCTGATCAGCCAGTTTCTTTCTCCCTATACCAACCACAGGAAAGACGAATATGGCGGCAGCTTGCAAAACCGGATGCGCTTTATGAAAATGTGCATGGACGAAGTGATGAAAGCAGCCGGGCAGGATATGGCAGTGCTGGTAAAGATGAATATGCGCGACGGCTTCAAAGGCGGAATGGAGCTGGATGAGACGCTCGAAGTGGCCCGTACCCTGCAGGACGAATGCGGAGCACATGCCTTGATACTTAGCGGCGGCTTCGTCAGCCGCGCCCCGATGTACGTGATGCGGGGTTCCATGCCGATTCATACGATGACGCATTATATGCCTTTCGGCTGGTTACCGCTCGGAGTCAAAATGGCCGGACGGTTCATGATCCCGTCCGAACCGTTCAAAGAGGCTTACTTCCTGGAAGATGCCCTGAAGTTCAGGGCGGCGTTGAAAATGCCGCTTGTCTATGTCGGCGGTCTGATTTCACGCGAGAAGATAGACGAGGTCTTGAACGACGGTTTCGAATTCGTGAGCATGGCACGCGCCTTGCTGAACGACCCGTCATTCGTAAACAAGATGAAGGAAGACGATCATGCCCGTTGCGACTGCGGACATAGCAACTATTGCATCGCCCGCATGTATTCCATCGAAATGGCATGCCACAAACATATTCAGGACTTGCCCAAAAGCATTGTCAAAGAAATAGAGAAATTAGAATATAAGTAATGGAAAAAGGATTAGCCATCATAACCGGTGCCGACGGAGGCATGGGACAAGTAATCACGGCAGCCCTCGCAAAAGAGGGCTATCCGGTGATTATGGCTTGCCTCGATCCGGAAAAAGCCGCCCCCATATGCGCCCGGATCCGGCAAGAGACCGGAAACACGCAGATTGAAGTCCGGAAAATCAATCTCGCCTCCCTCTCATCCGTCAACAATTTCACCGGCCAATTACTAAAAGAAGGACGTCCCGTCAGCCGCCTGATGAACAATGCCGGCATCCTGACGACTCCGGTACGCAAAACCGAAGACGGGTTGGAGACAATCGTAAGCGTCAATTATGTGGCTCCCTACATGCTCACCCGCCAGTTATTGCCCTTGATGCAACCGGGATGCCGCATTGTAAACACAGTGTCCTGCACGTATGCTATCGGCCGGATCCAACCGGACTTCTTTGAAAAAGGGAAGAACGGACGCTTTTTCCGCATCCCGGTCTATAGCAATACCAAACTGGCGCTGTTATTGTTCACCCAAGAGTTTGCCGAACGGCTGCAAGACAAAGACATCACCATAAATGCCTCGGACCCGGGAATCGTCAGTACGAACATGATCACGATGCAAGCTTGGTTCGACCCGCTAACCGACATCCTGTTCCGCCCCTTTATCAAAACACCGGCCCAAGGCGCGGCGACCGCCATCCATCTGGCTCTTTCGGATGAGGCGAAAGATAGAAACGGTTGTTGCTATGCCAATTGCAAAAAGAGGAATGTGTCGGAACGCATCCGGCATCATGCACAGCAAAAACAACTTTGGGACGATACGGAAACCTTGCTCCGACAAAAAGGAATCCGGTTCTGAACCGGCATGCACTTTTAGTTCCATGCCGATGAAACATCTGTTCCATGCCGATCGAATTATAGTTTCATGCCTATGGAACTAAAAATTCATGCAGACAAGATTTTGCAGATATAAATATAAATCGTACCTTTGCATCGCTTTTAACCCCCGTACGTGTGATGGGAAATTAGAAAGCATAAATATCTAATTTTGAGTAACACAAAAATTAAAACAAAATGAAGACATTTCAATTAGAAGGAAAGTCAAGAGAAGTAGCCGCTACTTCTGCAGACCAGAAGAGAGCTTTGAAGGCTATGCGTAAAAACAACGAAATTCCTGCTGTACTGTACGGCGGTGAAAAAGTATCTCATTTCACTATCACGAAAGACAGTGTCCGTAACTTGGTTTACAGCCCTGAAATCTTTGTCGTAGAACTGGCTATCGACGGCAAGAAGACAATGGCTATCGTTAAAGATATCCAGTTCCAGCCTGTAACCGACGCTATCCTGCACATGGACTTCCTGGAAGTATCAGAAAACAAACCGGTAGTAATGGAAGTTCCGGTTGTTCTGGAAGGTCATGCTGAAGGTGTCAAAGCCGGTGGTAAACTGAACTTACAGATGAGAAAGCTGAAAGTAAAAGCCCTTTACACAGCAATTCCTGAGAAATTACATATCAATGTCGACCACCTGGGATTAGGCAAGACTATGCAGGTTGGCGCATTGCACTTCGAAGGCCTTGAACTGATGAACGCTAAGAACGCTGTCGTTTGCGCCGTTCAGTTGACTCGTGCCGCTCGTGGTGCTCAGGCTAAGGCATAATAAGATTATTATTCCTAAATAATGTAAGGGGAGGATATTCAGCAGAGTATTCTTCCCTTTGTCATATACTAAAAACTACATAACAATGAAATATCTGATAACAGGACTTGGAAACATCGGCTCCGAATATTTAGGGACGCGCCATAACATCGGATTCCGCGTTGTAAACGCATTGGCTGAAGATGCCGGAGTTTCTTTCACGGAAGAACGTTATGGTGCAATCGCCCGGATGCGTGTCAAGAACTGTGAGCTGATCGTACTGAAGCCTAACACGTTCATGAACCTGAGCGGCAATGCCGTCCGCTACTGGTTGCAGAAAGAAAACATTCCGGTAGAGAATCTGTTAGTTATAGTGGACGACCTGGCACTTCCGTTCGGTACACTCCGCCTGAAGCCGAAAGGCAGCGATGCCGGACACAACGGATTGAAAAACATCCAACAGTTGTTAGGCACACAAGAATACAGCCGCCTCCGTTTCGGTATCGGTAGCGATTTCCCGCGCGGAGGGCAAATCAACTATGTGCTCGGCAAGTTTCCGCCGGAAGAACTCCAGGAAATGCCGGAAAAGATGAAACGGGCAGTAGAAATCATCAAAAGTTTCTGCCTGGCCGGCATACAGAACACAATGAACTTATACAACAATAAATAGTTAACAAGCGGCAGCCGGCTGTTTCATGCCACAGTCACCAAGCAGTCCCTGCCAACCCATAATAAGATGAACGAAGTCCGTATAGACAAATGGATGTGGGCTACCCGCATATTCAAAACACGTACGATAGCCGCTGAAGCCTGCAAGAAAGGCAGGATCATGATAAACGGCGTTACGATAAAGCCTTCCCGCATGATCAAAGTCGGGGAAGTGATCCAGGTGCGCAAACCGCCTATCACCTTTTCCTTTAAGGTACTGGATTTGACAGAGCGGCGTATGGGAGCCAAGCTGGTCCCTGGCTATCTGGAAAACGTAACGACACCCGACCAATACGAAATCCTGGAAATGAACCGCATATCCGGATTCGTAGACCGGGCACGCGGAATGGGCCGTCCGACTAAGAAAGACCGTCGAGAGCTGGAACAGTTCACCGATCCCGGCTTATCAGACGACGGTTTCGATTTCGAATTTGACTTCGAAGACCCGGACGACGAGGAATAATAGAGCCTAAAGGATAAAAAAATAGCCTTTAGGCTATCCAACTACAGGATATAGGGTAGCGGCAAAAAAGCTATAGCTTTTACTGAAATAGGTAGGCATCTTTTTGACAAAGGATACCTACCTATTTTAAGAAAGATGCCTGTTGCTTTTTGATGAAATCCGGCTACTTCAGCAAAGGTTTCAATTCCTTCTCAAATATATCTTTGCTGACAATACGATAATGAGGCGAATAGGAATCTTCAAACACTTTGCTGTGATGCCCGACAAACTCTCCCCTATCCAACCGCTCTTCTATCTCTTTGCGGTCAGCCTCATATCCGGGCAAAGCCAAATCCATTAGACGAATGATCGCCTCGATCCGAAGCCACTCTTTTTTCCATTCGTCAACCGTAACAGGCCGGATGCCGTTTACACTGCGGACAAAAGCATCAAAAAAAGTGGCATACGGAATCTGTCCATTCTTGATAACCGATAGATTTACCCGCAGGAAATTACCTTCCCAACCGGTCGGCTCGGCAACATCGCCGGTACATTCCGTATAGGAAGCAAGTTCATGACGCAGATAATTACCGGCTGATGTTGTATCGCCGATGATATGCCCCGGACCGAATTTATCCTGAAAGAAATTCTTATAGAGATCCTTCAATGTCGATTTGGGGTACTTCTGCATCTGCCGGGAAACGGCAACATGCACGGCTTTTTCAAAGTCCTTCTTTTCTGTCGCTGAAAGGCAGAGACAGAAAAGAAAGAATAAAGTCAGAAAACCATATCTCCGCATCGTTTATTTTATTACTTCTTCCAATGTCTTGTGCAAATCCTCACCCGTTATATTCTTGGCAATAATCACCCCGTCCGGTCCCAACAGGACATTGGCCGGAATACCACGAACACCGTAAAGGGCCGGTATTTCCGAATCCCAATACTTCAGGTCGGAAAGATGCGTCCAGGCCAGATTGTCGTCGGCAATCGCTTTCAGCCATTTGCTTTTATCATTGTCCAGGGAAATACCTACAATCGTAAAGTTTTTATCCTTATAGTCATTGAAAGCCTTCACCACATTCGGATTCTCGCGGCGGCAGGGAGGACACCAGGAAGCCCAGAAGTCCAGCAACACATATTTGCCTCTGAAATCCGAAAGCGACACAGATACACCTGCCGTATCAGGCAACGAAAATTCAGGAGCCACCTTACCTATCTGCACATTCTCCAATTGCTTGATAATTCCGTCCAAATCTTTCACATAGGGGCAATCAGCCAGTTCGGGGGAAATCTTGGCACGAGTTGCTTTCAGTTCATCCAGCGGCAACTGGTAAGTGAAGTAACGATACAGATAAAAAGCGGCGGCAGGCGAAGCCGGGTACTTGGTGATCAGGCTGTCAATGTCATACCCTTCTTCGAAAACCTTTCCGGCATTCTCCTGAAAGATCGCATTGACAGGAGAGTTCCGGACCGTAATCGTCTCGCCGTCATTACTTATCCGCACATCCATATTTGTATTTTCGACAAAGAACTGAACCGGATAATTCATGTCTTCTGTTGCCAGACCAAACAATAAAGGCTGATCCACTTCTCCTTTAAAAGTAAACTTCCCATCTTTTACCTCTGCCGTATCGACATCAAAAAACATCTTATTCCGGAAGGACTTGAGATAAACCTTCCCATCCGTCCTGCCGGTCACTTCTCCATTTATCACATAACCTTTCGGTGCTTCCTGGCAACTTGCCAACGTCAGGGCCACTAAGGCTGTCACTACTAATCGTTTCATTTTCTAACTGTTTTGTTTATTATTTAATCTCAGGGTGATGATATCGCCCTTTTTTCAGCGTTCCCTTTCCATATTCGATCGCACGGACCGGACAGCGGTGAATGCAAGCGACACACTGCACACAGGTATCCGTCCAAACAGGCTTCCCTGCCTGCATGCTGATCGTTCCGGTCGGACAAATCCGTTCACATAACCCACAGGAAATACAAGCATCCGTCACCCGGAAAGAATTACTTCCGATGGCCAGATGTGTAAAAAGAGGATAAATCCAGTAGCTTTTCAAACCGGGCATACTTCCTGTCTGATACAAAGTGTCCTGCCGATGCTCCCGGATCGCTTCGATAATCCCGGCCACACGCGCCGGGGCATCCTGCAATTTCCGTTCCTCCACCTCTTTGCCGTCGACATTGAAACCGGGCAGCAAGATATAATTGTTCGGCATGATGACAGAGTATGCAGCCGTAAGCGATATCGCTCTTTTTCCCAATGCTTTCCCGATCAGCCGGTCCGTATGCCCGCATTCATCTCCACAGGTAGAAACGGAATAGACCGGCTGTCCGTCGTATCCGTTTAAAGCCAGACGGGAGATAAAACGGGTCACAGGCACCGCCGGTCCCCAGGAATGCACGGGATAGACGAACAAAATCTTTTCATCCGGACGAACCGGATAAGCTAAGTCTTTCTCTTCCTTACGCAGCTCATCCGCAATTGAAATCAACGGTTCTCCAAACGCCTCACTCAGAGCCTTTGCCACCCAAAGAGAGTTTCCTGTTCCGGTAAAGTAAAATATCATATTCCTATTTCTGTTTGAAGTACAAAAATAGGTATAATTCAAGAATATATCTTACCTTTACCTTATTAAGAAACCTAAATAACAACGTTACGACTACAATTCCACATCCCAGATTCCGGCGCTCTTTTCCAATTCCACCAAAGCCGTGCTGTAATTAAACAAAGTTTCGATGTACCGGGCTTGCACTTCATCGTAGGTTCGTTGTGCGTCGAGAACTTCCAACAAAGAGACTTCTCCCCGGTTATAGCTGTAAATCTTGCCATCTATCACTTCACGCGCCTGGCTGAGCATACCGTTTTCATAACGTTCCACCTGCTTGGAGAAAGATCGATAACTGCGGTATGCCTGCATGACTTCTGTCTGAACCTGTAGCAAAGCCTGCTGATATTGTGTCTCGGCCTGCTGTTCACGGAAACGGGCGGCACGGACAGCGCCCTTGTTGAAGTTGGAGAACTTCAAAGGGACGGCAATGCCGGCTGTCACTCCCGTAAAAGGAGGAGCGGGCGCTTCTTCGTTGTACACGCGTGCATTACGGCTGACTGCAATTGACAAGTCCACATCCGTATTCCTTTCACGCCGAGCCACCTTCAAGGCACGGGAAGCGACTTCCTTATTCTTGAGGGCGGCCACCAGGTCGGCACGATTCTCCACGGCATCAGAAAGCAGATCCGCCATTACGAAATTGCGGGACGACATACGCAAGTCGGCTTGCGGCTGAAAAAGAGTGTCATGCGCAAGCGTACCGGTCAGCAAGTTCAGACGGGAAAAAGCATTCTGCAACTCGGCACCGGCCTGCAACAGTTCGTTATGCAGTATTCCGGCTTCCAGACGACTCTGCGTAGCATCGATCTCCATGATTTTACCTAAAGAATGGCGGACACTGTCGCTTTCCGCCAACTGCCGGATATTTTCGTAAGCATTCTCCTTTACCTTATATAACTCGTACTGCTTCAATGCTTCCAGATAGGAAACGGTAGCTTCCGAACGAAGATTACGGAAATAATCGGCAAGCAATGCTTTCGTCAGCTCGTTTTCACTGCGGGCAAGTGCTATGCCGGCACTGCGCTTACCAAAAGTAAACGTCTTGCTTAACTCGACTTCCACTCCTTCCCCCATTTGAAGGCTGTTATTCTCATTATTAAAATAGGAAACGGACAAATTCGGATCATTGAACACCTTGGCTGCCGTCACTTCAGCCTCCGACACATTCACATTCAGACGCTCTGCAGCGTATTCCAAGTTGCCTTCTACAACCTTTTCCATATATTGACGATAAGAAAGAGGAACGATTTGCTGGGCGGAAAGCGACAAGGCGCCACATAAACCGATTATAGACAAGTATAATTTCATTGCGATTCTATCTTATTTGATTATTCAATTTATAACAACGACTCACCGCTCCCGATACTTTTATCCACTTCCCGAAGCGGCTCTCTGTCGAGGTAACGCTTCTCCACCATATAATATAGGGCAGGAAGCACATACAAGGTGATAACGGTTGCGAACAGCAAGCCATATACGATGACGGTTGCCAGCGGCCGCTGCACATCCGACCCGATGCCGGTACTAAGGGATGCCGGCAGCAAACCGAGAACCGCAACCGTGGCAGTCATGAGGATCGGACGGAAACGGTGCTTGGTCCCGGTAATAACCGATTCCTTGAAATCGCGTCCACGCGTACGGAGGTTGTTGATATGCGAAATCATAATGACACCATTCTGGATGGCGACACCGATCAGGGCGATAAAACCGACCGCAGACGACACGTTCAACGTCATCCCCCGCACATTCAACGCCAACATACCACCGAACAGGGCCAACGGAACGACACACATCATCAGGGCCGCCTGCCGGAACTTACCGCAAGCGGCGAACAAAAGCAACAGCATAATCCCCAATGCCAACGGCACGACTGCCGCCAAACGGCTGTAGGCACGATGCTGGTTTTCGAACTGTCCGGCCCATTTAAGATGCACCTGGTCGTGATCGTACTTCACCTCCCGGTCGATAATCTTATCCGCTTTATTCAGAAAGGCAGTCAGGTCGACTCCACGCAAGTTCACACGAACCGTCAGATGGCGCTTGTTCATCTCGCGGGTAATCGTGCTGGCGCCGGTCGTCATCCTGATATCGGCGACCTGCGAAAGCGGTATCTTCGTACCGGCATCTGTCGTCAGCAACAGATTCCCGATCCGTTCGGGCGAGTTACGGCTGGCATCGTCGAAACGGCAGATCACATCATAGCTCTTGCTGCCGACAAAAATCTGGGAGATAGCCTTTCCCCCGATTGCCAACTCGATCAGGTCCGCCACATCCGATACATTCAAACCATATTGTGCGATACGGTCGCGGTTGGCGATAATCTGAAGCTGGGGAAGAGGCGGTTCCTGGTCCACGGCGACATCGGCCGCTCCCGGAATCGTCTTCAAGACATTGGCCACCTTCTCGGCGATATGGCGCGTTTCGATAATATCGTCTCCATAGATTTTCAAGGCCAGGTCGCTATGAGCACCGGCAATCTGGTCCATCACCATGTCGATGATCGGCTGGGAGAAACCGACGGAATAGCCCGGCATGGTAGAGAGCTTCTCCGACATTTCCTCAATCAGATCGGCCTTCGTCTTTCCATATTCCCAAGTGCTGTAGGGCTTAAGGCCGACACCGCATTCGATATGAGACAGAGAAAACGCCTCCGCCCCCTCGTCGTCACGGCCTACCTGCGTCATGACATACGACACCTCATCGAACTGCTTCAACGTCTTGCGCAACTCGGCTCCCATTTCTTTCGACTTCTCGATGGAAATCCCCGGAGGCAGCTGCACCTGTATCCAGATCGCCCCTTCATCCAGAGGCGGCAGGAAATCCTTGCCGACGGTATAACTCAGCACACCCGCACCGACCAAGATAAAAGCCAACGGCATGAGAACCCGCTTCGGCTTTTCCAGCAGATTCGTTATCTGCCTGTTATAGCCTTCCGAAAGTTTTTCGAGCCAACGGTTATGATAGAGTTTACGCGGCTTGCGGTAAGCAAAGAAAGCCAGTCCCGGAATCAGCAACAACGCCACGCACAAAGCCCCGGCCAAAGCATATCCCACCGTATAGGCCATCGGCGTAAACAGTTTCTTCTCGATATGCTCGAAAGCGAAGAGCGGAAGATAAGCCGTAATAATAATCAGGGTGGAAAAGAAGATCGGCCGCGCCACTTCGGTCGTACGGCGCAATATGGACTCTTCCGTCAAGATCTCGTCCGAATGCCGTTCGCGCTTCTTCAACACCGTTTCCATCATCACGATCGCCCCGTCCACCAAGATACCGAAGTCGATCGCCCCCAACGACAGCAGGTTGGCCGGAATATCGGTAATGTGCATCAGGATAAAGGCAATCAACAGGGACAACGGAATCGTCAAAGCCACCAGCAACGCGCCCCGCCAACTTCCCAGAAACAGGATCAGCACCAGCACGACCAGCACCATCCCTTCGAAAAGCGTGTGCGACACCGTATGCAAGGTCGTGTTCACCAAATCGGTTCGGTCCATAAACACATGGATGCGGGTTCCTTCCGGCAAGGTCTCGTTGTTCAGTTCCTCAACGGCTTCATGCACCCCCTTCAGGACCTGCGAAGGATTCTCTCCCCGCAACATCTGCACGATCCCTTCCACACCGTCCGATATATCGCGTACACCGTCCGTAAAGCCCAACACGCCTTTGCGCTCCAGATTTCCGTATTTCAGACGCCCGATGTCGTTCAAGTAGATCGGAACGCCATTCTCCGTCTTGATCACGATCCGTCCCAGGTCTTCCAGATCCTTCACCAGCCCGATCCCGCGGATCACATAGCTCAGGTCGCCCCGGCTCAACATGCTACCTCCGGCGTTCACATTATTCTTTTCGATCTTCTCGGTTATATCGCCCAGCGTCACGTCATACTGATCCAGCTTATGCGGGTCCACCTCGATCTGGTACTGGGTCGTGATCCCGCCATAGTTACTGACGTCGGCAACACCGGTCACCTGTTTCAGGCGCGGAATAACCACCCATTTATGCAGGTCTGTCAGTTCGCGGCGGTCCAGACGGTCGCTTTCCAGCACATAGCGGAAGATTTCCCCGGTCGGCGAAGTCAACGGGTTCAGCCCCGGAACCGCATCATACGGCAGCTCCACATCGACAAGCCGTTCCTGCACACGCTGGCGTGCCCAGTAATCCTCTATGCCATCATCGAAAACGAGTACGACAGTGGAAAGCCCGAACGTGTTCTTACTACGCATCACGTTCAGTCCCGGCATCCCGTTCATCGCCCTTTCGATCGGGATACTGATCTGCTGTTCTATCTCTTCGGCCGCCAGCCCCGGCACCTGGGTAACGATCTGGACGGTCGTATCGGCAATGTCAGGATAAGCATCGATCGCCAGCTTTGTCCACGAATAATAGCCGACAACCGCCAGAAACAGGAACAGGACGAACATCAGTCCTCGCCGATGTATCGCCAGGTAAATAATCCTTTTCATAGCGTTTACCGTACATCAATTAAGTAAAAAGCTCCGGCGACGACGATCTCCTCTCCGGGGACTAAGCCCGACAACACAACGGTTTTCTTCCCATCGCTGACACCTGTCGAGACCTTCTGTTTCCGGTAATTATTATTGCCCAAAGCAACGAGCACATAGCTGTCGTCTTCTTCCTGCAGGATCGCGGATGTCGGGATACGGATCACCTCGGCGGCCTTATCGCTCAACTTTACCGTGCCGTACATGGCAGGTTTCATCAGCCGGTCACGGTTGTCGCATTCGATCAGCACCTCCACCGAGCGCGTATCTTCGTCCAGCATTTCGCCGATATGGTAAATCTTTCCCGTAAACGGCTGTTCCGGCAAGGCGACCAGACGGATCTCCACGTCGTCGAGCGCCTGCACCAGACCCATATCCTTCTCCTTCACATGAGCCGCCACCCAGACCTTGTTCAGGTCGGCAATCACCGCAACCGGATCGGCATCTTCCTTCATATACTGGCCGATCACAATATGATCCTTTACGACCTCTCCCGCTATCGGGGAACGGACGACAAGCGGCTGTCCCAGTACCAGATCGTCCGGGTTGATCTGGAACACCTTCAAGGCCGCCTCGGCATTCTCATAGTCTTTCTTCTTCAATTCATAATTCACCTCGGCCTCTTCCAGTTCCTTCTGAACGCCGACCTTGTTGCGGATCAAGTCTTTCTCGCGCTTCAGGCTCTTCAAGGCCAGCTCCATCTCCTGTTTAGCTTGGTAGTAAGCCTTTCCCGTCTCGAAGAACGAAGGGGAACTGATCTCGAAAACCGGGCTGCCCGGCACCACTCTCTGTCCGAGACGGACGAACGACTTGCTGATACGTCCGGCAAACGGAGAAGCGATCTCCGCATAGTTAGCCGGGATCGCCTTTACGACGCCGGATGTGCTGAACTCCATGCAATAGGGTTCACGTACGACTTTCTCCGTTTTCAGACGGGACAGGATCGGCGAGTCCGCACCGATTTGTATGGTATCTCCTTTTAAAGTGACAGCGGCAGACGCCTCATCGTCCTGCTTGTCGGAATGGCAGGCACTCAATACCATTGCAGGAAGCAACAGTAACAATATTCGTTTCATAATAATAAGAAATTATTGCGTTTGGAAATTTCTCCCTGCCACTTTCGGGAAAGGGACAGGGAGCGATTGTTATATTCCCCGCCTCTCTGTCTTTTTGTAAATATGGTTGACTCTAAAAGAATCATCGAAATGAAAGAAAAGAATTACACTCAAGAACAAGCACGCAATTTGCTTACTCAGGAAATAAATCGTCTTCGCCTGCTTGAAGGCATGGATGTAAAGAGTATTATAGAGAAATTAGGAGTAAGTCGTAGCCGCGTTTACAAAGCATTGACTACCTTTGAGCGAGAAAATCCTCAACAAGTCGAATTAATGAAAAAGTGTGGAAAAGAAGTCACTCCTGAAGACTACAAGAAGTTACAAGAGGAGATCGCGATCCTGAAAAAGGATTTGACCCGTGAACGCTTGCGTGCTGATTTTTATGAGGAAATGGTCGCTTTCGGTAAAGAAGTTTATGGTATCGACCTAAAAAAAGCTGGCACCAAGTAGCAAATAGGCTTCACGATAGGGACAAGAAGCTTTACGGCATTGTCCCTATGTGTCGTCTGCTTGGTGTGAGTAAACAAGCCTACTACCAGCATGTGGATAATCTGATGCTCAAGCTGTCCCAGGAATCTTTTGTGGTTGAGTTCGTTAAAGATGTCCGTAGAAAAGATCGTGGCATAGGTGGCAATAAGCTCTGGCAGATGTACCGGCAGCAGTTCGGAGAGGAGCGGAGCGTGGGATATAACCGTTTTTATGATATCCTGGAACGTTACGGGTTGAAGGTGCGCAAACGCAAACGGCGCGTGTCAACCACGGATTCCAATCATGATCTCCCCCTTTATCCGAACCTGGTGAAAGATCTGCTCCCCAGCCGTGGCTGTGAATTGATAGTGAGTGACATCACTTATATTCCGTTTTGGACAAGCAAGGAGCGCAAGGAATACGACTTTTGCTATCTATCCCTGGTTACGGACTATTATACGAAAGAAATCGTGGGTTATAGCGTGGGAGAAACATTGGAATCAAAATATCCGTTGGAAGCCCTGGAAATGAGCTTGAAGCATTACAAGGGGAAAGACCTGTCAGGATTGATCCACCATTCCGACCGTGGTGTGCAATATGCCAGTTACGCGTATACAGGCCGTTTAAAGGACTGTAAAATAGGCATAAGCATGACCGAGAGCGGAAATCCCAAGGACAATGCCGTGGCCGAGCGTGTGAATAATACCATTAAGAATGAGTTTTTTAAGGATATGGAGTTTTATAGTATCCGGGAAGTGAAAGCGGCCGTGAAAGGTGCCGTAGACTTTTATAACCATGAACGCCCTCACTTGAGCTTGGAGGGCATGACACCCGCCCAGGCAGCCCGGTGTGAAGGCGAGATGAAAAAAAGGTGGAAAAGTTACCGGGAAATAGCCATCAAGAAGAAAAAAGACTTGGCGCAAACCGGATAAAGAGCCGCCGCCGGAGCGAAGAAGCACACGGTAAGGCTCTTTGGAGGCTTCACGCCTCCAGCCGCATGGCAAACCACCGTGGTGGTTTTTTCATGATCTCTTTGGGATAATAACAATATTGATTATTTTTGTCCGGGTTAACCTCGTTCATCAATAAGAAAGAACAGGGTCAACCTATTTTATTACTAAGTTACAAACCGGTCAACCTGCTTTATAAATAAGACGCTAAGTAGTCAACTAAAAACGTTAACATACACTCCTAAATAGTTTCATAAGTATGAAACAAAAGTTTCACTACTATGAAACAAGAGTTCCAATACTATGAAACAAAAGTTCCACTACCATGAAACATCGAGTTCTACCGGTAGAACATTCAGAGACGAGGAGGGACGTCAAGAAACACGTCCGTATATTTTTATCCAATGAATACGGGAGGGGCACGTTGACTCCTGCTGCGGATGACCCGAAGGACAGATACAGACTCAAGTTGCAACAGGAAAGTAGCAAGCAGCACCCAAGCGATCCCCACGACAAAACCCAGAGTCTCTTCCAAGACCAGATCGTTCAGCAGATGGATGGTCTCGAAAGCCTCGGTAGTATGGGTGTGCTGGGGTTGCCCGTCCTGTCCGGGCAGATAGGGATGCGAGTGGATAATCGTGTAGGTCGGAAAATGGTGGACATGGGTAAAGGCAACACCTCCCGCGTAGTAGCTGATAAAGAGCACTACCAACAGAAACTTCAATATGGAATTGCGAAACACGCCCACTTGCCCTGTTTTTTGCCTGCAAAGATATTTATTTCTTCCGTTATCAGGATACGAATCTGTCACGTTTATCAGACATTTACCTGAAATTCATTTGGAACACGAACTTTTTATATCTTAATTTGCATCACCATAAAACACACACAATATGAAAAGAGCTATACTTATCTGGGCGGCGATGGCTTGCATGGCTGCTCAATCGGTCCCGGCACAGGATGCTGCCGTAGACAAAATTATCGAAATCGGTCAAACGGACAACCAGGTGATGGATCATTTGGATGTGCTCACCAACCGCATCGGCGGCCGCGTGATCGGTTCGAATGCCTATGACAATGCGGTCGACTGGGTGTCCTCCAAGTTCAAGGAATGGGGGCTGGATGTCGAATTGCAGGAAGCCGGTACGTTACCGGTCGGCTTCAACCGCGGACCGTGGTTCGGCAAGCTGTTAGGCGAGAACGGGATGGAACTGCACTTCGTCACTCCCTCCTACACTGCCGGAACAAAAGGAGTACAACGTGGACATGTCTTGCAGGAACCGCTTACCCAAAGCGAATTCGACCGTATAAAAGGACAACTGAAAGGGGCTTGGGTGCTGATTAACGGAAAGAATGTCGGCTGGCCGGTCGACCGTTCCGCCAAAGGCGACTCCATCCGTGCCGCCATCATTGCCGAAAACAATGAAACGGCCAAGAAGAATTACCAGATCATGGAGGATAACTGGCGCAACAATACCGACAACCCGCTGTTGCCGTTGAAAGAGGATGTCCCGGCCTTGTTTTACAAACAGATGTGCGAAGCCGGCGTATTGGGCTTTATCCAGTCGGCCAGCGTCCCTCTGCGGGCTCTCTATGACAAGGCGGTCATGCACGATCCGACTTTCACGTTCGACAACCTGCCGGACGTTTGCGACATCAAGTTGGACGAACACCAGTATGCGACCATCAAGCAGATGGTAAAGGAACGCCGCACCTTCTTCCTGGAATTCGATATCCGCAACCATTTCCGGATGGGGCCGGTGAAATACTATAATGTGATCGGCAAGATCAAAGGCTCCAAATACCCGGACGAGTATGTGATGGCGAGCGGTCATCTGGATGCGTTCGACGTGGCGACGGGCGGCGTGGACTGCGGTTCCGGCGTTACTCCGGTGATGGAAGCAGCCCGCATGATCATGAAATCCGGCGCAAAGCCCAAACGGACGATGTTGTTCTGCGCTTTCGCCGGCGAAGAATTCGGATTGTTAGGTTCTACAGCCTGGGTCAAGGCCAACAAGGACAAGTTAGATAAGATCTCCAACCTGTTCAACCGCGACGGCGGCCCGACACCTCCCGTCGGACTCGACGTACCGAAAGCGATGTACCGGGATTTCGTGAAGATATGCGAACCGATCAAGAAAATCCGGCCCGACTACCCGTTCGAAGTGAAAGAAGCCGGCCCGTTCACCAAGCCGTCGCAACCGGGCGGCACAGACGCTTCGGTCTTTGCCGTCGAGGCTGTCCCGGCTATCGACTTCAACGAAAAGGACATCAAAGGCTATAACTTCAGCTACGGCGAAATCTGGCACACCGAACGCGATACTTACAGCAAAAGCATCCCGGAATACCAGGAACATGCCGCTACGGTGATGGCGATCGTGACGTTAGGAGTGGCAAACCTGGATCATTTGCTGTCGAGGGAAGGCTTGTATAAATAGTTACTTTCGGCTTGGTCCGAAAGTAACCGATATTTTTTGTACCTTTGCACACTCAATAGCAAATTAATAGGTATATAAGATATGATAACGGTTAACAATCTGGACGTACAGTTCGGAAAACGTATCCTGTTCCAGGATGTCAATATGAAGTTTACACCGGGCAACTGCTACGGTATCATCGGGGCTAACGGCGCCGGTAAATCAACATTCCTCCGTGTTATCAGCAAGCAGCTGGACCCGACACGCGGAACCGTGTCTTTAGGGCCGGGCGAACGCCTTTCCGTATTGAGCCAGGATCACTTCGCATTCGACGAATATACCGTAATAGACACGGTGTTGATGGGCCACACCACCCTTTGGGAGGTGATGAGCGAGAAAAACGCCCTGTATGCAAAACCCGATTTCAGCGATGCCGACGGTATCCGCGTATCGGAACTGGAAGAGAAATTCGCCGAAATGGAAGGCTGGAATGCCGAAAGCGATGCCGCCGCCCTGCTGAGCGGCCTGGGTATCTCGGAAGAATTCCATTACACACTGATGAAGGACATGAGCGGTAAGCAGAAAGTACGTGTCCTGCTGGCACGCGCCCTTTTCGGACAACCCGATAACCTGTTGCTGGACGAGCCGACCAACGACCTCGACCTCGAAACCGTCATGTGGCTCGAAAACTACCTGGCAAACTTCGAACACACCGTGTTGGTTGTCAGCCACGACCGTCACTTCCTCGACTCCGTTTGCACGCATACGGTAGATATCGACTTCGGCAAGCTGCAGATGTTCGCCGGAAACTACAGTTTCTGGTACGAATCCAGCCAGTTAGCACTCCGCCAGCAGCAGAACCAGAATAAGAAAGCGGAAGAAAAGAAGAAAGAATTGGAAGAGTTCATCCGCCGCTTCAGCGCCAACGTGGCGAAGTCCAAACAGACGACCAGCCGAAAGAAGATGTTGGAGAAACTGAACATCGAAGAGATCAAGCCGTCTTCACGACGTTATCCGGGTATCCTGTTCACACCGAACCGCGAACCCGGCAACCAGATATTGGAAGTAAAGGGGCTGACAAAGTCCATCGACGGAAAAGTCCTGTTCCGGGATCTGAACTTCAATGTAGAGAAAGACGACAAGATCGTATTCATCAGTCACGACCCGCGTGCGATGACCGCCCTTTTCCAGATCATCAACGGAGAAGAAAAGGCAGATGCCGGAACCTATCAGTGGGGACAGACCATCACGACGACCTATCTGCCGCTCGACAACTCCAACTATTTCAACTCGGATTATAACCTGATCGACTGGTTGAGTCAGTTCTCGCCCGACACGAATGAAGTCTTCCTGAAAGGCTTCCTCGGTCGTATGCTGTTTTCCGGCGAAGAGCTGTTGAAGAAAGTGAGCGTACTTTCCGGAGGTGAAAAGATGCGTTGTATGATCTCCCGCATGATGTTGACGGATGCCAACTGCATCATCCTCGACACGCCGACCAACCATCTGGACCTGGAATCCATCCAGGCGTTCAACAACACCTTGCAGTCATTCAAAGGAAACATCCTGTTCTCCAGCCATGACCATGAGTTCATCCAGACGGTTGCCAACCGCATCATCGAGCTGACTCCGAACGGCATTATCGACCGGATGATGGAATACGATGACTATATTACCGATCCGATGGTTGCCGAGCTGAGAGAAAAGCTTTATAAATAAACAAGCATTGATAACTTTCCAGAAGAAGAACCAGGTACGCGTACCTGGTTCTTTCTCCGATACCTTCCCTGTATATGAAGAAAAGAATCCTCTTCCTCCTCGCCCTATTTTTGATCTGGTTACCACTCTTGGCAGTCCAAAAGCCGGTGTTCATGCTGTACCACCATGCCTTAGCGAGCGGATGCCCGCTAATCGATTACCTTAAGGTAATTACACACGGGTTGCTGTTGGACTGCACGATAGCCGGTTATCTGACGGCGTTACCTTTACTGATGACGTTAGTTTCGGTATGGTTGCCGGGGACTTTTTACAGGAGACTGCTGAAAGGATATTTCGGGATCATGGCGGTATTGATCGCAGCGATCTTCTCCGTAGATGTGGCTTTATACAGCTATTGGGGATTCAGGTTGGATGCAACGCTTTTCTTCTATCTCCAATCACCCGGTGACGCGATGGCAAGCGTACCGCCGGGACAATTCGTTGCCCAGTTGCTGATGTTCGCCGTATATGCTTTCGGGATATATTGGGTGTTGAAAAGGTTTATCGTTCCGCTTTTCCCTGCAACACAGGTACGGAAACGGTTGAGCGGAAGCCTTATCATTATCCTGTCGGGAGGAATACTCTTCATTCCGATACGGGGAGGAGTAACGACTTCGACGGCGAACGTGGGGATGGTATATTTCAGCCAAAACCAGTTCCTTAACCATTCGGCAATCAATCCTTGTTTCAGCCTGGTCGCCTCGCTCAGCAAGCAGCAGGATTTTGCGGCACAGTTCAATTTCTTCCCGGAAGAGGAAAGGAAGGAGATAATGAGTACCTTGTCCCAGCGCTCCCGCATCAAGTGCGGGAACGAGGAAGACGCCACGATGCCGCAAGCCCTTCTCAATACCTCTCGGCCGAATATATTGATTATCCTGATGGAAAGTTTCTCGGCGAACGCGATCGGGGCGGTCGGCGGAGATTCGGTCATTACGCCCAACCTAAACCGGTTGAGTAAGGAAGGTGTACTTTTCACCAACATGTATGCCAATTCGTTCCGGACAGACAGAGGTATCGTTTCGGTGCTGAACGGGTATCTGGCACAGCCGACCACTTCCATCATGAAGTATCCGGCAAAAAGCCAAACGCTCCCCTCCATTGCCAAAAGCCTGACTAACGAAGGATATGTCGCCGACATGCTGTATGGCGGAGACATCAACTTCACCAATATGCAGAGTTATTTCTTCAGTTCCGGTTATGGCCGGATCACGGCAGACCGTGATTTCCCGCTCACCAGCCGCCTGAGTAAATGGGGAGCGAACGACGATGTGACGTTCCGGCACCTGTACGAAGACATCAAAAGCAGGGACAGCCAGGCACCCTGGCTCAGCACGTTCCTGACGTTAAGCAGCCATGAGCCTTTTGAAGTACCCTATCACCGATTGGACGAAATGGGACTGTATCCGAACTCGGTTGCTTTCACGGACAGTTGCATCGGCGACTTCATCGATAAACTGAAAGAGCTGCCGGCATGGAAGAACACGCTGGTTATTTTCGTTTCCGACCACGGATATCCTTATCCGAAAGAGGTAACGGGCTATGAACCCCGCCGCTACCATATTCCGATGCTCTGGATCGGCGGTGTGGTGAAAGGACCTGTCGTGATCGACAAATATGCCAACCAGACGGATCTTGCCGCTACCTTGTTGAGCCAATTAGGGATCGATCACGACGCTTTCACTTTCAGCCGGAACATCCTAAGCCCCGATTACCCGGAATATGCTTTCTACACTTATTCCAACGGGTTCGGGTTTATCGACAGTACCGGTATCTCCGTCTATGACAACGAAGGAAACAAGCCTCTGATCGAAACTCCCCGCGAAGGCAGCGACCTGCGACTTCGCAAAGGAAAGGCATTGCTGCAAACTCTTTATGACGATTTAGGAAACAGGTAAACATGCAAGATGGGAAGTGTTTGTTATATTTATCCGTCGGTAGAAGTAAAAGGATCAACCAAATATTTCACTACATTTGTACCCACGAATCATTAATATAGACACGAATTATTTTAATATATGAAGGACATTAAAATCTATCCGAAAGATTGGTTGCAGTTGCACCCTTATAAGCAGTCAGATCCGACAGATCTCTATTATACCAATATCGCAAACCGCATTTACGACATGCTGGAAGAAACACACCTCGCCTATTCTTTTGAGAAGGACGAGGTGAAACAGATCTGCATACGCATGGCTGCCTACTTTGAGGACGTCATTTCCGGTCTGAATATCTGGCGCTCGTTCATCACGGAGCACAAAGCCTTGTACGGTAAATTCCTGCCGTTTTATACACCTGACGATCATTATTATGATGACGAGGTCAACTATGAAGACATCCGGTTCTTGCTCTGGCATTACACACAGCAGTATCACGGGCATCGCAATGGCACATTCGTCAGTCCCGACAATGCGGCAAATGGTGATACAGCCAGCCTGATCTACCAGATGTTTTGCGACGAATGGACGACAGCACCGGAGAACGAACGGCTGCAACAGCTCTTTGCTCCGGAAACCCGCTATGAGGATGTCGACAAATACAATGAATTGCTCCACTGGTTCCACTACCGATGTTACCTGTTTACCGATTCATTACAGGAACTGACGGATACAGTCAAGGAATATTGGAAACAGGTGAAAGATAAAGACGAGCAGTTCATCATAGTCGCCCACAATACATTGGCACATATTTCCAAAAGAATGTTCTTGGCTTACACCTCCCCAAAATGGCTTTCGTTGATTCTTCCGGCAGACCATCCGGATCACAGCCTGTTCGTTGAAGAAGGTGAAAAAGCACAGACATTCAAAGAACCGGAGTCCGAAGAGAGCGAGAAAGAGCTGGCCGAGCACTTCGAGAAATTCACGGCAGCGGCAGAAGGTAAAGCACTCCTTTATTTCCAAAACAAACAGGAATTTCTCGATTTCCTGACGAAGATCGGTATCAAAACGGAAGGAGCGATAGGCGATACAATCCCCCGGAAATTTGCCGTTTATGCCACCCCTTCAGAAGGTCTGCAAATCCTGACTGCCGGTGTTGAGTATATCAAAGACGAAAACAATCCTTTCTACGATCAGAAAAAAGCGGAAGACCAAGGTCTGTCCTTCTTCATGATCCGGAAATGCAGCCCGTATCTGCTGAGAATACTGGAAGAAAAAGACATGTTGTCAGATGCGCAGGCAAAGAGCCTGATCGGTGAGGGACGCAGCAAGGCAATCGTTCACGAGAACTGGGAGTTCCTGATGAGATATTTCCTTCGGGAATATTGATTTATCTGTTACTTTGGGCTTGATCCAAAAGTAACGGATAAATCAGTTTTTATCCGCCGGATACCGAATTCCCAATTGCCTGCGCACTTCATCGATGATTTCCAACGTGATCAGGGAATGTTCGTGGCTGTTGATCACGGATTGTCGTTTACCCGACAAAACCAGATCGATAAACTCCGCCACCTCATAATAATATTCATCCTTATCCGTCACCGCACTTATATCTTGAGGTTGGGCAGAGGGACCTTTACCGGAAGCGGCCGCCAGGCGAGGCGTATATTTCACCTCACCGATTATATTGATCCGGTCGAGCGTTATGTTGCCATCTTCCCCCTGTATCTCTGTAGGCAGGGAAGAATTGGCTATTTTGGAATAGAGAACGGTCGCACTCATTCCTTCGTATTCGAAATTGACGGCTCCCTGTCCATCCGCTCCAGACGAAAGGACAATCCCGGAAGCATCCATCTTTTTCGGGCGTCCGAACAAAACGACCATCGGATAAACGGTATAAATCCCGATATCCATCATCGCCCCATTCGACAGTTCGGGCCTAAATGCATTCAGCACGACTCCTTCCTTGAATTTATCATATCGGGAAGAGTACTGGCAATAGCAGGAAAAATAGCGTCGTATCATTCCCAAGCGTCCCAAGTTTTCCCGTACCGACCGGAAATTCGGGGTAAGAGTCGGCTTCATTGCCTCCATCAGCGTAACGTCATACTCCGCTGAGGCAGCGATCATCTCCCTCACCTCCCGTGCATTCGAAGCGAAAGGTTTCTCACAGAGCACGTGCTTTCCATACTTCATGCACAAGATACTCTGTTCCGCATGAAGGAAATTAGGCGATGCGATATACACTGCATCGATCAACGGACTTTTCGCCATCTCTTCCAGAGAAGTAAAAGTATAAGGTATCTGATGTTTGGCGGCAAAGGCATCCGCCGTCTCCTGTTTGCGGGAATAAACGGCAACCAATTCAAAACGGTCGTCCTGCCGTGCCCCGGCAATCACCCAGTCGGTTATAAAATTAGTCCCTACTACTCCAAAACGTACTTTTCCGGTATGTTTTTCCATATATTCCATTTCTTGTCAGCGTAATATTAATGTATTTTCCTCTATCGAAAGTTCGGGAACCTTGTCCGTACTACTCAATGTCAGGCAATAGGGAACAGCATCTTCGAGACGGTTCGCTTTCAGACGTCCCATATGGTCCGTCGTGTCCAAATAAGCAAGCAGGTCCTCCTTGTTGCTCGTCCACATATCACGGGCAATCACGGCTGCATCGCTGCCCGCTTCATACAGGCCGGTATTCAGCAACGTATCTGTCAAAGCTCCGCCAAAAAGCGTATCTTCTATATTCACCTTATCCTGCCATCCGGAACAGAGCACGACTACATCCCGCTTATGGCGGGCACAGTAATCGGCCACAGCCTGCAGATTGATGAAAGCTCCCGTTATCACCCGGAAAGCAGATTGGGCGATCGTGATCGCACGCGTACCGTTAGTTGTGGTGAACACAATATCTTTTCCGGAAACCTTTTCCGGCGTATAGTCGAACGGGGAATTCCCGAAATCGGCAAACCCACAACGCTTCACATTCCGCTCCGCTCCGACCAGCCAGCCTTTTGCCTTATATGCCTCGGCCTCTTCGACAGTAGCGACCGGACGGATGCTACGAACACCATTACTAAAAGCAGCGGCCATCGTCGTCGTTGCACGGAACACATCCACGACCACCACGATAGCTTCGGGATTATGATAGACCGGATATAATGCCGGTGAAAAACAAACATCTATTTTCATATCAAACGATTATTATCCCTACAAAAATACGGGAGATTTTAAACATTTCCCACATCCGCTTGTTCTTTTAGTACATTTTTGAATAAACGTTTTAAACTAAGTCGTATGAAAAGAATTGTATCTATGATGGTGATCTTCACCCTAATGTTGGGTGGTATGACACATGTGCAGGCTCAGACAAGTAAAGCCGCAGAAAAAGCTGAAAAAAAGCAGGAAAGAAAAGAGAAAAAAGAAGAAAGGTTAGCTAAGGACGCCGTCATGGGCGAAGAAGCATTCAACAATGCCATGCAGGCTATCACAAACCAGTCGTTCGTACTCGAAGCCAACTCCGTACAACCGTTGAACGGACGTGTTTACTATGTCAACTCAAACACAAACTTCGTTTCGTTGAACGACGGACAGGCTATGGTTCAGATTGCATCCAACTCTCCTTACCCCGGTCCTAACGGTTTAGGCGGTATCACCGTACAAGGCTCAGCATCCAACGTACAGGTCAAACAGGAAAACAACGGAAACGTATATCTGACCATGAGCGTACAGGGTATCTTTATCTCTGCAACCGTCAACTTGGTATTATACAGCGGAACCAACAATGCGATGGTTACTGTAGACCCGAACTTCTCAGGAAACGACCTGACAATGAACGGAACATTGCTTCCTTATTCAGACTCTAACGTTTTCCAAGGAACTACTTACTAATTCATATATATATATTAAACAACAATGAGAGGGCGGCCCGATAATCGAGCCGCCCTCATTTTTTTTATGACAGTCCGGTTTACTTATCGACCCGGAACATATTGTACGAATGCTTCCATCGCTTCATAAGAGGCAAGGCCCAACTGATGATAGAGTTCGGCAGTAGCCCGATTGCGGTCTTCGGCACGTTGCCAGAACAAGCGTTCGTCGTCACCAAGGAACGGTGCGCTTTCAGCCTGCGACTGGTGCTTCAGGATTGCATTTCTCTTGTGACGCAACTCTTCGGGAGAGATAGGAACGGCCATTTCCACATGGTCCATTTCCCATTCGGCCCAAGCCCCGCGATACATCCAGATGCGGCAGTTCTTCAACCATTCTTCATCCTTCAGTTCATCGATAGCCGCCAGAACGGCATTCAGGCATACACGATGAGTTCCATGCGGGTCGGCAAGGTCGCCGGCAACGAACATCTCATCGGGTTTCACATCCGTCAGCAACTTCTTCACGATGGCAATATCCGCTTCACTCAGGTCATTCTTCTTCACCAAACCCGTTTCGTAGAAAGGCAAGTCGAGAAAATGGATATGATCGTCATTCTTGATTCCGCTGTAACGGGCACCTGCACGGGCTTCTTCCCGGCGGATCGTGCCTTTCATAAAGAGGACATCGCGTCTTTCAGCTTCACCTTCCACCTTTTCATAACGGAGGAAATGAATGATTTCTTCGGCTTTCTTCTTAACCGTTTCGTCTTTTGTGTACTTATCGCAAACGTCACGCAGATATTCACAGTAACGGATTACCTCTTCATCCCCTACGGCAATATTGCCGGAAGTTTCGTAAGCGACATGCACATCGTGATGCTGTTCACACAAACGATGGAATGTACCACCCATCGAAATCACATCATCATCCGGATGCGGACTGAAGATAATCACCTTCTTCGGATACGGAGTCGCACGTTCGGGACGGTTTGAATCGTCGGCATTCGGCTTGCCGCCCGGCCATCCGGTAATCGTGTGCTGGATATCGTTGAATACCTTGATATTCACATTATAGGCCGAACCGTACAGGGCAAGCAGTTCACCCAGGCCGTTTTCGCTATAATCCTTGTTTGTCAGTTTCAAGATCGGTTTGCCCGTCAACTGGCACAACCAAACGATTGCGCGACGGATCAGTTTGTTGTCCCACTCGCAATTGGTAACCAGCCAGGGATGACTGATACGTGTCAGATCATAAGCAGCCGACAAATCGACTACGACTTTCGCATTCGTATGGTTCTGCAGGTAAGAAGAGGGAACAGCGTCACTCACTTTGCCTTCCACCGTTTTTGCGATGATCTTCGCCTTGTCTTCACCCCATGCCATCAGGATCACATTACGGGCTTTCATCATGGTAGCGATCCCCATCGTGATGACTCCCGCAGGCACATTGTCCAGTGACGGGAACGTACGGGATGCTTCTTTACGAGCAGCCCCTTCCAGCAGAACCAGACGGGTACGCGAACTCAAAGTCGCACCTACGCCGTTGAACATAATATTGCTCGCATGTCCCACTCCCAGCAGGATATAATCCAAACCGCCTACCTTCTGGATGTTTTCTTCGTACATCCGGCAAAAGTCGATGATGGCATCCTTCGGCATACATCCGTCAGGCGCATAAATATTTTCAGGAGCGATATCGATATGGTCCAGCAAAGCCTCTTTCAACTGCGCCACATTGCCGGCGGAAGGAGAGACAAGCGGAAAGAATTCATATTCGACAAAGACAACCACGTTGCGGAAGCTCAGTCGTTCTTCCTTATGCATACGGATCAATTCTTTATATACGCTCAGCGGAGAACGGCCTCCGGGAACAGCCATCACAAAGTTTTCACCGATTTCCTGTTTCTTGCGAATCTGATCCGCTATCTCCTTAGCGATAGCAAACGAACCTTCATCGGCCGATTTATAGATGTTTGTCGGAATCTTTTCCAGACGGGTTAAAACTGAATGCTCGAAAGCATTCTCCGGGCGATAATACCGCTGCGGTATTCGCGTCAGGGTAATCTGCGAACTAAGGTCTGTTTTCATGTTTAATTCTTGATTTAGTATATTATCGTAACTTGAATCACAAATATAACAATTAATAAATGATTATAGCTTTACAGACCATTTAAAAAATCAATACGATTATAGGAAATATAGATATTACGGATTTTGGCAGAGATGAATCAAATGTATCATTTAAGAACCAGGTTCGCGGACGACACGGATCGGACGGGCGAACCTGGTTCTTCATTCTTTATCAGTTCTAATCTTCTTAAAACAACGTATTGGCGGCCGGGACCAAGTTCCCCATCGACCAAACGGCACGGACAGCCAGATTACGGTCCATGATGATGATATCGGCATCTTTTCCGCGCTGCAACGTGCCCGTACGGTCGGATACCCCCATCAGGCGTGCCGGAGTTTCGGAAGCCATGCGAACGGCATCGGCCAACGGGATATTGGCTTTCTGGACCATCGTACGGACCAGCACGTCCATCGTAGCGATACTTCCGGCAAGCGAAGAATGGTCGGCCAACTTGCAAACACCGTCTTCAATGATAATACGTGAACCTTCGGCCGGTTTCACATCGCTCGCGGCATAAGACAACGCATCGGTTACAAGGCACGTTCGTTCCACCCCTTTCAGCTTATACACCAGGCGAAGGATCGTAGAAGGCAAATGTTTACCGTCGGCAATCACTTCCACCGTCATATCGTCCATCAGGAAAACGCTTTCCACCGTTCCTTCATATTTATATTCACGACGTTTGTGGAAACCGGGCATTGCATTGTAGAACTGGGCCGCATGGGTAAAACCCGCTGCATAGGCCCCTTTGATATCCCCGAATTCGGCTTCCGTATGCGTAATGGCAGCCAGGATACCTTTCGATCTGAGATAACGAGCGAAATCATGCGCACCCGGCAATTCAGGACTGGCATCCCAACGCTTAATACAGTTCGTGCTTTCCAGGATAGACATATATTCTTCCTTATCCGGATCTTTCACATCGTATAAGCTACCGGCCATCTTGGCATTCAGGTACGGCCCCTCCACATGAAGTCCCAACACAGGCCCGTCTTTTTCCGCCATAAGCTTCTCACAAACAGAGACAGCTTTGCATATAGATTCTTTCGAAGAAGACGACAACGTGGGGAAAAGAGTCGTCGCACCATGTTTCATATGCGCGGCAATCGCGCTATGAAAGGCTTCTTCCGTACATTCCTTAAAGTCGTGGCCGCCACCACCGTGCACGTTCATGGCTACGAAACCGGGAATGATATACATACCCTTGGCATCTACCACTTTGGCGCCGATAACAGCCAGGTCACTGTTTGTCACCTCCAAAATCTTCCCGTCGCTAATCAATACGGAGCCATCCTTCAACCATCCCTGCGGGGTGAGGATCTGGCCATTTATTATTTGTGTCAGCATAAATCAAAACAATTTATTCGTTCCTTCCACTAATTTACCCATCGCCCAAACAGCACGGACGTTCAAGTCCTTATCCAGAATCTGGATATCCGCATCCTTGCCTCGTTGCAAAGAACCTTTACGGTCGTAAACGCCCATGATGCGTGCCGGAGTTTCGGAAGCCATGCGAACGGCATCTTCCAACGGAATCTCGGCTTTCTGGACGACCGTACGGATCAGACGGTCCATAGTCGCAACACTACCGGCAAGCGCAGAGCGGTCCGCCAACTTGCAAACGCCGTCTTCGATGATCACACGCGGATCGAAAGCCGTCTGGCTGTCACTTGCGGCACAAGCCAGCGCATCGGTAATCAGGCAAGTGCGTTCCACGCCTTTGATCTTATAAACCAAGCGGAGGATTGTCGGAGGCACATGGATACCATCGGCAACCACTTCGACCGTCATGTCGTCGATCAGATAAATACTCTCGACCGTACCTTCATATTTATATTCACGGCGTTTGTGGAAACCGGGCATTGCGTTGTAGAAATGCGTGGCATGAGTATATCCGGCTTCGTAGGCAGTCTGAATATCCTCGTACTCGGCTTGCGTATGGCCGACAGAAGCCAGTACGCCTTTCGACGTGATGTATTTGCCGAACTGCATGGCTCCCGGCAATTCGGGAGCGGCATCCCAACGTTTGATGCAATGTGTCTCTTCCAACAGGGGAATGTATTCTTCCGGATCCGGATTCTTGATATTTTCCGGCAACTGGCCGCCGGCCATCTTCATGTTGAAGTAATGTCCTTCCAGATGAAGCCCCAGGACAGGACTGTCTTTTTCCGCCATCAACTTTTCAGTCGTTGCGGCCGCCTCACGGATCATCGGGATGGTCGAAGAAGACAATGTAGGAAAAATACTGGTCGTACCATGTTGCATATGAGCGGCTACTGCTGCCCGGAATGCATCTTCGGTACCTTCCATAAAGTCACGGCCTCCACCGCCGTGAACATGGATTTCTACTCCGCCCGGCACGATATACATGCCTTTAGCGTCTATCAAAGTGGCTCCTACCACTGCCAGATCGCAGTTAGTCACTTCCAGAATCTTGTTATCACTTATCAGAACAGAACCGTCTTTCAACCAGCCCTGTGGGGTAAGGATCTTGCCATTTATAATCTGAGTTAACATAGCGCAAGAATTAAGTTTGTGTTTTTTAGTTTTAAGTAGACAAAGGTAGAAAGATTTTCTAAAGAGAGTTAAAGACCAAGCGTTAATATTTACTTTTTCAAAACAGAGAGAGTAAGTCGGTCCAGGAAGGTTTTATTTAAGTGACAATAGCCATGCTTCTATTGTCAAACAGCCCAATCATTGACCTTTGGCCTTTGGCCGAAGATCTTTCCGCCCTTGGTCAAAAACCCTTTCGACACATGTCAAAAACCTTTTCGACAGTTGTCAAAAGTCTTTTCGACCTAACTATTGGCCGCATTCAGTTCTTCCAGTTCGAGGGTCTGTTCCGTCCAGAGATCCATCGTGTCGGAAAGTTTCTTCTTCAATTCGGAATATTCGGTATATAAGGAAACATCCGCCGCCCCTTCGGGAGTGGCGAGCTTGACCTCGATAGCAGCAATGGAGTTTTCGAGTTCCGTTATTTTCTTTTCGGATTCGGCTATCGCTTTTTCAACTTTCTTGATTGCCTTGCTTTGTTCCTTGCGGGCTTCATAAGAGAGCTTGTTTCGGGTCGGCTCCGAAGCGGTTCCATCCATAGAGGTTGTCGCTTGGGTGGAACGTTCCAATTCGCGCAAGCTATCCATCTTCTTATGTTCCAGGAAATCATAAATACCTCCCAAATGTTCGATCACCCGTTTATTTCCGAATTCATAAACCTTGTCTACCAGTCCATCCAGGAATTCACGGTCGTGCGAGACGACGATAACCGTACCGTCGAACTCTTTCAAAGCATCTTTCAGCACATCTTTCGAACGCATGTCCAAATGATTGGTCGGTTCGTCGAGGATCAACAGGTTCACCGGTTCCAACAACAGCCGGATCATGGCCAGACGGGTCTTTTCTCCACCGGACAGTACCTTCACTTTCTTGTCCGATGCTTCTCCACCGAACATGAAAGCCCCCAGTATGTCCCGTATCTTCAGGCGGATATCCCCCTGCGCAACATAATCGATCGTATCGAAAACGGTCATATTCTCGTCCAACAGCTGTGCCTGGTTCTGTGCAAAATAGCCGATCTTCACATTATGCCCCAACTGAAGCTTTCCGGTAAAGTCGATCTCTCCCATTATACATTTAACCAACGTGGACTTGCCTTCGCCGTTCTTGCCGACAAAAGCGACTTTGTCTCCGCGGTTAATGGTAAAAGTAGCATGCTCGAAAATCAGATGGTCGCCATAGCGCTTGGCTACATCTTCCGCAATCACCGGATAGGAACCGGAACGGGGAGCCGGAGGGAATTTCAGGCTCAACATAGCCGTATCCACTTCGTCCACTTCGATGCGTTCAACTTTTTCCAATTGTTTGATACGGGATTGCACCTGCACGGACTTGGTCGCTTTATAACGGAAACGCTCGATGAAAGCCTCCGTATCGGCCAATTTCTTCTGCTGGTTTTCAAAGGCACGAAGCTGTTGTTCGCGGCGCTCCTTACGCAATTCCACATATTCGGAATATTTTACCTTATAATCATAGATCTTACCAAGTTCTATCTCTATCGTCCGGAAAGTCGTGTTATCGATAAACGCCCGGTCATGTGAAACCAGGATAACCGCATTGGCACGTGTCGCGATGAAGTTTTCAAGCCATTGGATGGACTCGATGTCCAAATGGTTGGTCGGCTCGTCCAGCAACAAGATATCCGGCTTGCGGAGCAGGAGCTTGGCAAGTTCGATACGCATGCGCCATCCCCCGCTGAACTCGGAGGTCGGCCGGTCGAAATCCTCACGACTGAATCCCAGACCGATCAACGTCCGTTCCAACTCGGCATGATAATTATTTCCGCCCATCATCTGAAAATGTTCCGTCAGATGCGTGACACGGTCTATGAGGTTCTGATACGATTCCGTTTCATAATCGGTCCGCTCGGCCAGTTGCTGATTCAGCCGTTCTATCTCCTTTTCCATCTCATGGATATGCTCGAAGGCCTGTTCCGCCTCTTCGCGCACCGTCTGTGTATCCGCCAGCTTCATCTGCTGGGGAAGATAACCTATCGTCGTCTCCTTCGGTACGCTGACCGATCCGGATGTGGGTGATTGCAATCCGGCAAATATTTTCAGCATCGTCGATTTTCCCGCACCGTTCTTTCCCACCAGTGCGATACGATCCTTCTTATTTACCACGAACGAGACATCATCAAAAAGCGTAAACCCGCCAAACTCAACTGTAAGTCCTTCAACAGAAATCATATTTTTTCTCTTTTAGCAGATGCAAAGGTATATAAAATTTTTATTGGAGCGCCGTCCTTTAATTCTTCTTCCGCTCGATAGGTGACGGAACTTTCTTTGCATATTTATCCCGGTCGCAGACAATCTTCCCATCCACATATTCCAACTCAGCAATCTGGATGGAGGCACGGTGATAGTTCCAACTGTTTTCTTCCACTTCGATACCGTCCATTTTGTACGTTCGTCCCGGATGGGTAAAATAGAAAATAAAAGCACGGTCACCAATCACGACGACATCGCAATGCCTTCCCTGGTCAAAATCGTCCGGACGGAGGCCCGGCTTGTTCAGGATCGTCGAATTATAGGTCCAGTTTGTCGCATCGTCCGATTCGTAACAATGCAAGCCGACATATCCCAGACTGCATTCATCGATGATGTTCCAGTATTTATTCTTCCAATAAAAGACAATCGGTCCTTCATGCGGGACATCGTCGATCTCGCATTTGCCAGTTATCTTCCAGGTCGTCAGATCCTTGCTCACACCCGTATTTGTTTTGGAGTCGGGAGTCTTGTACCACATCTTCCACGTCCCGTCCGGCATCTGAAACGCCGAAGCGTCGATACAACCATGCGTACCCTCTATTTCCTCCACCAGATCCCAGTTCAGCATATCTTTGCTTTTGTAAAAGACAAGCCGGGCGTCACCTCCCCAGAAAGGATGAATGCCGGGGATAAAGGTCACGATCATGTAATAAGCGTCCTTATGCTTGAACACATCGGGAGCCCAGAAAGTACTCTGTCCCTGCATAGGTTCCGGCAGGTTGGCCGTCCCGACATAATACCAGTTTTTACCGTTGTCCTTGGTGGCCGCGATCCCGACCTTACTGCCATAGACACAGGCCACTTCCTGCAAGTTAGGGACATTGGCGCGGCGTTGGGTGTAGAACATCCACCATTCCTGCCGTCCCTCATTCCATTCGAGCGTCGGGTCGGTCGGACCGTCATGGATTGGACAACGGAACAAAGGGGCCGGCGCATGTTCGATGTCGAACGGCTTGTCTTGTGCAAAAAGGCTTGCCCCGTAGAACAGGACTGCCAACATAAATAAGATTTTCTTCATGCTATTCAGATTAAACGTATTATACATCATATATTAATAGAGTGAGATTTCCCCCAGGCCGGCACGTCCTTCGGAGACATTCTCGATTGTCAAGCGGACATATTTCACTTCCCGGTCAACCGTCATCGGCTTAAACTCCCACCCCGTACATTCGCGTTCATAGAGGAGTTCCCACCGTTCACCATCCTCGGAAGTCTCCACCTTATGCTTATAGGAAGAGCTGTCTTTCTGGAAAAGGATACGGCTGGCAACCACATATGTCGGACGGTCCAGCACCAAAGTAACCACTTGCGGCAACCGATCTTCCCCGGCGATCCACCAGGTATGATCGTCATCGTCGATTATATTGGAGGCCGGATACCCGTTTTGGCTGCTTCCGACCTGGACCGACGCTATTTTCAGGCGAGGTCTTTCCAAGACGCGCTTCTGCCAGGAAGAAGGTTTTACCACAACATTGTCTTCTTCTTTCCCGGTAAACAGGGCATGTTTCCCATCAGGCAGAGACTTTCCTTCAAACGGTTTCGTATTGATTTCAGCTTCACCGGAGGACAAACCCTCGGCTGTCGCTTTCACCGTAATCTTACCGGCCTTCTTCGTCGTGCGGACAAATGCGAACCCAACACCTCCTTCCACCTTCTGAGGATTGATGCCGATACGGCTGATCGTGTCTCCGACCAGCATCCCTTCACCGGAGACCTGAATACGGATTTCCTGTCCGGAGTTGTAGACCAAGGAACCATTCTTGTCACAGACCTTAATGTAGACGGGAATCATATCCGAGCCGTCAGCAACAGGAACAATGCCATCCGTCTTGATATCCACAACCAGACGATCGGCTTTTTCCGGAGTGCTCACACTATGGGTCGCCACAACCTTTCCGCCAGCCAGCGCTTCCGCCTTTAAAGTCCCGGCTTCATATCCTCCGGCATTAAAGACGAATACCGGACTCCCCCCCTTCTCGACAACCGCGCGATACAGCGGAGTCCGTTCTTCCCTCGTCTGAGTCCCGACCAGCTTCTCATTACGATAAAGACGGACTTCGTCACAGTTGGAAAAAACCGTTATATCCGTCGTCGACGAGGCGAAATCTCCCGAAGCATTATAAGAAGCGATAAAGACCATCGGTCCTTCATACAGACCTGGTTGTGAAACCGTCTTGTCCCGCATACTCTGCAACATGAAGTAGCTGAATTTCGGATACCGGTTGATATCCACCACACCGCTATACATCGTTTCATCCTGGCTACCTCGCGCATAGTCATTGTAGCTCCAAACGAAATGCCCGCCCATATGAGGATTGGCATCCAGCATGCACCAGTCAAAATAGCCTTTGCCGTTCAACTGTTCGATACGGCTACGGCACTGGCGCATCTGTTCTTCCTCGCTTTCTTTCAAGCTGACACGCGGTTTTTCGCCCACGCCATCTCCCCATTCACGGGTAAACAACGGCTTGACCGCTATAAAATCTTCCGGATAATTACTCATCACATCCCCGTCTTTCGGGAACTTGGAAACCTGCTTATAAAAGACATCATAATAAGGTTCCATTTCCGCATGTCCGAAGTAATCGCCTGCAGTGTACATCTGATCGCCCGGATATTCGGCATGAGACAGTTCGAAAATCTCCTTTGCCAAAGAGACCGGATAACGGGATTCGTTCAAAGCCGTTTCCCAAAGAACGACGGAAGGATGGTTCCGGTCACGGCGGATCATCTGGCGTCCGATCTCATACAAACGTTTGATGAAAGTGGAATCCGGATTATAGAACTGCCAACCGGGAATACACTCCACCACTAACAGCCCATATCGGTCACATGCCTCCAGGAAAGCCGGATCGTTCGGATAATGAGCGGCGCGAACCGCATTATAGCCACCTCGTTTCAGGTCGATCACCTCCCTCACCTGCATGGAGTTAGAGGCTGCATCCCCGACGTTGGCAAACGCCTGGTGGCGGTTGGCTCCACGCATATACAGCTTTTCCCCATTGATAAAGAACCCGTCCTCAGCCGTGTAGCGGATCGTACGGATACCGATTTTCCGGATGGTTTCATCGAGGACTTTATCATCCGACAGCAACTGTGTACGCAAGGTATAAAGGTGAGGCGTATAAGGATGCCATAAGGCAGGTTGATCGACAATGAGGTTCTGCTCCACCGTCCCGTCCGATTGCTTTTGCAAGGTCACCGATGTTTCTGCCTCTGCAACGATACGGCCTGCCGAATCGACCAATTGCGAGAAAACGGAAAGGGCTTCATCAATGTCTGTCAAATTCCGGACATGTGTGGCAATATGCGTTCTTGCTTTCTCCTTTGTCACTTCGGGGAAAGTCACGAACTGGCCACCGCCGGCAACTTTGTTTTCCTGTAAAGGATCTGTTATATAAATCTTGTCCGTAATCATCATCCGGACATCCCGATAAATCCCACTATAATAGTAGAAGTCCATTTTATCCTGCGGCTTTCCCGGAGGTGTAAGCGGGTCCTGTTCGGCAGACACACGGACAGCCAACACATTATTGCCATCCCAATCGATACGGTCCGTAAGGTCTGCAACAAATCCCATATAACCACCGTGATGATCCGTAATCTCTTGACCGTTCAGATAAACATCGCAATTCACCATCACACCTTCAAAAGATACAACGATCCGTTTATCCTTATATTTTGCAGGTAGTTTGAAATAACGGCGATACCAACCGATCCCGTCATAAATGGAGTTTCCACCGCAATGTTTCGTTTCCAATTGCATGATATGAGGCAGGGCGACAGGCATCCATCCGGAATCATCCAGATCCGTCCGACTCCCTTCCGTCACATCCCCCCGGTAAAAAGCCCAGTCGGTATTCATATCCAGCACTTCCCGACCGGAAGAAGAAGGAGCGTTGCAACCATATCCAAATGCAATACAAACGAATAACAAGAGAAAAGAGAAAATTCGATAATGCTTCATACTATTTTAGTGTTTTTCTGTACAAAGGAAAGGGATATATTGGAAATGATCCAATATATCCCTCTTAAAACATGATAAAAATATCAGTTCTTATTAATAACCGTCATTCTGTTTCAATTGATCATTCTTTCGTATATAGTCCTGCTTGATCGGCAGATAACGGTGGAATGGTTTGAACACACGCTCTTCAACCAGCTCGCTACCTGTAATGACAGCACGCTTGGTCGGCTCTTTTTCTTTATAGTCGATTGTACCGGTGATCACTCTCAATTCGCCGTTCAGCACCGTTTCAGCCACCATCTTTCCACTGGCGTCTTTCCAACGGATAATGTCCTGACGGCGAAGACCTTCACCGGCTAATTCAACAGCACGTTCACGACGAATCAATTCGCGTAACTTATCTTTCGAACCATATTTGTTCCGGTCTACCTTCGGCATACCAACACGTTCACGGATCTGGTCCAACATACCGTAAATTTCAGCAGACGGCCCGTTCAACTCATTTTCCGCTTCCGCATAGCTCAACAAGACTTCCGCATAACGGAAAATAATCGGCTGGCAATTGGTAGCCCAAACATCATTGTACTGATCCATCGGAGCTAAATATTTCGCCCAAGTCAGACGAGTCTTGGAACAGTTGTTAGAACCATCATTGTTCGGATTTCCAGGTTTTTCAAGTGTTGGATCGATTTTATCCAATGTGTTCAAAACCTTTCCATTCCAATCCATACCCGGATAAAGAACAGTCATTGCCATACGCGGGTCACGGTTGGCAAACGGATGTTTTGCATCGTAACTACTACCAGCCTCTTCTTTTGTCAAACCGTTGCTCATTTCATACGTATCAATCAGATTCTGTGTCGGAACCATAGAAGACCAACCACCATCGCCATTGTTATACATCGTTGCAATCATCCAGTTTGAATACAAATTCTCATCGTGCTGGACAGCCGCAATGATTTCCTTCGAATTTTGTCCGGACACCATAAAAAGGTTCTCAAAACTTGGATCCAATTCATATTGTCCCAAATCTATAATAGCCTTGGCAGCATCTTTTGCCAACTGAAAATCCGAATAGAACAGGGCTGTACGCATTTTCAGTGCCAATGCCGTACCTTTGGCAATATATCCGCTGGCTTTCGGTGCATCGTTCAGCATCGGGATAGCAGCATCCAGTTCGTCATAGATGAATTTCTTCACCTCTTCTTCTGTATTACGTGGAACCTTAGCCTCTTCGGCTGTTTCATACGAATCGATGATGGGCACACCACCATACAACCAGTTCATTGTGAAATATTGGTAAGCCCGGATGGTCTTGACTTGTCCGATCATATCGTTTTTCTTGTTCGTATCCGCAAACTCGACACTCTCGATATTCTTGATGAAATCATTACAACGGCGGATCATTCCAAATGAATAGTAATTGGCAACATTACCAGTCGATGTCATTGTGCCTGCACCTATCTCTCTCCATCCTTCATGCGCATGGAAATTGAATCCGAAATCGGAAGCACAGTCCCAATACAAAATACCGGTTTCATCGGCCCAACCGTCATAACATCCGATCAGAAACTTTTCGGCATCTGTTTCCGTTTTCCAAGTCGTTGCCGGAGACAGAGCATCCAACGGAGCCGTATCCAAAAAATCGGAACAGGAAGTAGCCCAAATTGCCATTCCTGACAACATATATACTAATAATCGTTTCATATTTATATCTTTCTTTTAAATCTTAATTTTTCACATTTATCAGAATGTCACATTCACACCAAAGGCATGTGTCTGCGTCAACGGGAAACTGGAACCACGTTCATCTCCGATTTCAGGATCAACGCTTACAAGCATATTATGGATCGTAAACAAATTTTCTACTGAATAGTAGAAACGAACATTCTCAATTCCGACAGACTTCAACACATTTTTCGGAAGTGAATATCCGAATTGCAGATTCTTCATACGTAAGTAGCTGGAATTCTGTACCCAGAATGTAGAAGTCGTATAGTTGTTAGAACTTTCATCATAAGCGACACGCGGCATCGTGGCATCTTTGTTGTCCTGTGTCCAGGCATCCAACCAAACAGTTGCCGGGTGAGAGTCGTCACCAGCGAAATAACCGGTCACTTCCTTGTTGATCAAACGGCTTACACCAGCTGCCCCTGTAAAAGTCATTGACAAATCGAAATTCTTATAAGCTGCATTCAAATTCAAACCAAAAGTAAATTTCGGGTCGGTCGATCCAGCTAAAACACGGTCAGAGTCATCGATTTTTCCATCATTATTTGTATCCTTGTAAATCAGGTCACCGGCTTTGAACTTTTTGGAGAACGGATATCCGTCCTTTCCAGCATATTTATCCATATAAGCCTGTGCCGCTTCGTCTGATTCGAAGAAACCGTCTGATTCATAAACCAAGTAGGTATTCAATGCTTCACCGATCCGACGGATCTTATTGCCGTTGTTCGGATCTTGCATCTCCTTAGAACTGCCAGACAATCCCAAGTCCTGCAAAATATTCTTATTGTACGCGAAGTTGCCGGTTGCACCGAACGACCAGTCACCCCACTTGTTATTATAGCTCAAGATTACTTCGACACCTCGGTTGGACATTTCACCCACATTGTCCTTGTATGCACCCAAACCGAACTCCTGCGGAACAGGTACGTCCATAATGATACCCGTCGTCTTGCGGTCATAGTAATCGAACGTCACGTTGATCTTGTTGTTTAGTGTCGCATCAAAACCAAGTCCCCATGTACGGGATTTTTCCCATGAGATGGAAGCCAACTTGTAACTATCCTGATAATAACCAGACTGCAAAGCGCCACCCAATGGGTAACTTGCACCTAAAGCATACGTGTTCATCCAGGGATAGTAATCACTCAATGCATCCTGATTACCCAATAATCCCCATGAACCACGAATCTTCAAATTGTTCAACCAGTCCTTCGTATTTTCCATAAAGCCTTCTTCGCTGATACGCCATGCAGCAGAGAAAGAGGGGAAATAGCCCCAACGATTACCATCGGCAAAACGTGAAGATGCATCCGCACGGATATTGCCTTCCAGCAGATACTTGCCGGCATAATCATAATTGATACGTCCGAACCATGAAATCATTGCCAATTCACGAGTAAATCCATAACTTTTCTGAGATGCAGGATCACCCGCATTCATATCGGTCAAATCGTTAGTCGGGAAGTTCTTACGGAACTGATGGTTAAAAGAATAGTCATACTTTTCCGTATGCCAACCCGCCATCGCTTTCAAGCCATGTTCACCGAATTGCTTGTCGTAGTTCAACAAAGCATCGAATGTAGCACGATGCCAACCGATAAAACGCTCTTCCGCACGATTCTGCTCCGTTTCTTTATTCGGGTTATACTTAATATACTTCTGAAAAGCAATATAATGCTGCTGATTATTGACATAAGAACCTGTTACTGTCGCAACCAACCCATCAATAATCTTATAATCAGCTGCCAGCGTACCCGAAAAGTTCTGGTTTTTACGTTTAACCGTCTGATCTACATCCAACCAAGCAAGCGGATTTCCATCGGAAATCGTACCATAGGTACCATCTTCTGCACGACCGACAATCCACGGTGAAATACGATTCAACTGACGGATAATCTGGTCGGAACTGGCAGCATAACGAGAATCTCCATCCTCCCTTATACCGGAGTAATAAGAAGAAATCGGGTCTGCATAATCATTTTTAATATAAGCCAAATTCAAACGTACTGTCAATTTAGAATTCAACTTCAAATCCAAGTTAGTACGTGCGTTGAACTGCTGTCTTTCTGCATTCGGAAGAATACCTGTCTGTCCCAAATAACCGACAGATCCCATATATTTTGCATTTTCCGTACCACCGCTCACACTGACATTGTGTGAATGCTGCACACCGGTTTGGTAAGCCTCGTCATACCAATCCGTATTCGGGTGCGTATCAGGAGAAGAACCATCTTTGAATTTCTGAAGATCCGTTTCATTAAAACGAGGATTCAAACCTTCCGCCACCATAGACTGGCTATACAATCGCGCATAGTCATATGAACTGATACGGTCGATCATTTCCGTCGGTTTCTGAAAACCGACATATCCATTATAGGAAATACGCGGTTTACCTGTCTTACCTCGTTTTGTCGTAATCAAGATTACACCGTTGGAAGCCTTCGAACCGTAGATAGCAGCAGAAGCGGCATCTTTCAATACGGAAATGCTTTCGATATCGTTAGGGTCGACCGAGTTCATCGTACCGGTTTCGATACCGTCCACCAAAATATAAGGGTCAGCCGTGTTCAACGTACCGACACCACGTACGCGGATCGTACCACCATCCTGTCCGGGACGTCCACCGCCAGAAGTTACCTGAACACCGGGCATCGTACCTTGTAACGCTGTAGAAATGTTCTGTACAGGACGGTTTTCCAACGCTTTGCTATCGATCTGTGCAACAGCACCGGTCATATTCACTTTCTTCTGCGTACCGTAACCTACGACAACGACTTCTTCCAACTTCTGAGTGTCTTCCACCAGATTCACAGCCAAAGTAGCTTGTCCGGTGTACTTGATTTCCTGTGTTACATAACCGATGAAAGAGATTTGAAGGACATCACCGTTATTCACTTCCAGAACAAAGTTACCGTCCATGTCGGTAACTGTACCGTTTGTCGTACCTTTTACGACTACTGAAGCACCGGCTACGGGGCCCAGTACATCATTAACTGTTCCTTTCAAACTTTTCTGTTGCTGAGAAATACCAACTTTGGTAGTTGCTGTCTCATTAGCCGCAAGCACTGTTCCTGAGGAACATAAAGCAGCAGACAACAGCAAAAAGCTGACTGGTCTTACGATTTTCAACATACTAATTGTTTTTTGTTTAATAATAATAGTCACTATATGAATAAGATCCAAGGAGGTGGTAAACACCTTACTTATAGACTCTTTACATTCATGGTATGATTTCTAACATATATCATAAATTTGTCATATAAATGAAGACTTAGTTCTTGTAGGACTACGACTTGTTTTAAGAAATATAAAAGAGAATGTACTAATAGGAAGGCTTGCTGTATGGAGTTCTTGTAGGACTAAGATTAAGTTTTGCGAGTTTATGACGAAAGATCTAATATCATCCCTGTCTATATAAAACATCATGGAATCATAATAGTCTGGTTATATGATATTTATCTATGCAATAAGAGGTGTTTTGTTAGAAACATGGAGGCAAGTGAATTTCGATATGCTTAATTGTTAATTAACATTTCGAGATGTATGCTTGGTTAAAATACTTCAGAAATAGGGGACATGTATGAAACAAGACACTGATTCATGTATTTCACGTAAAGCTACAATATTGTCGGATTTTCAAAAGATTTAGAGCTATAGATAGCACTTATAAGAAAAAATAACAATTAATATTGTTTGTGTTAGTAAAATATTTTAATATATTTGTCCCGTTATATAAAACGGTATTAAAAATACATTCCAGAACGTTCATGCTAATTTTTTCTAAAAAAACATGCATGATAATAAATAAATGTGTTACATTTGCCGCGTCAAAGGACGTAGTCCTACAAGAACTACGCATGTGAAAGCATAAACTTTGGCCCTAATTACTAAAAAATAAGCAAATAAGTGTGAGCTGTAGAAGAAACAGGTCCTCTTAAAGCCTATTATATCTAACTATTATTAAACAAAAAACAATTAGTATGTTGAAAATCGCAAGACCAGTCAGCCTAATGTTGATGTCTGCTGCATTGTTCACAACAGGAACAGTGTTCGCATCTAATGAGACAGCGACTCCTAAAGTTGGCATCTCTCAGCAACAAACGAGTTTGAAAGGTGTCGTTGAAGACGAATTCGGCCCTGTAGCGGGAGCCTCCGTAGTTGTAAAAGGTACAACAAACGGTACTGTTACCGACATGAACGGAAATTTCGTTCTGGAAGTAAAAAAAGGGGATGTAATCGTGATATCCTTTATCGGTTATTTAACCCAAGAAATCAAGTACAATGGAGAACAATCCATCCATGTAGACCTGAAGGAAGACACTCAAAAACTGGATGAAGTTGTCGTGGTCGGTTATGGCGTACAGAAAAAAGTAAACTTAACAGGATCCGTATCTTCTATCAAAGCAGAGACTCTGGAATCAAGGCCAGTATCAAGTGTATCCGCAGCATTAGCCGGACAGATGCCGGGTGTTACGGCTATTCAAAGTTCCGGACGTCCGGGTAGCCAGACAGGTACAATTACTGTTCGTGGTAAAAACTCCGTCAACGCGGCAAGTCCGTTAGTTATCGTAGACGGTGTTCCGGGTAGTATGAACACAATCGACCCTGCCGATATCGAAAGTCTTACAGTATTGAAAGACGCATCTTCTGCTGCCATCTACGGTGTTCAGGCTGCTAACGGAGTTATTTTGATCACAACCAAGAAAGGTAAAAAAGGAGACCGTGCACGTGTTAACTATTCAGGTAATGTAGGTTGGTCAACCCCGACTATGCGTCCTAAATTCTTAGGAGCTGCAGATTATGCGATATTGTATAATGAAGCAACTCTTAATGACAACCCGAACAATCCACTTCGTTTTACAGACGAAGACATTGAATTATATCGTAATGGCACGGATCCTTATGGTCATCCCAATACCGATTGGTATAAAGAGACCATGAACCAAAACGCGATTGAAACAATGCACCACCTTTCCATCAGCGGTGGTTCAGAAAAAACAAGTTATAGCGCATCAGTCGGTTATACGCAACAAAACGGTTTGATCGATGCCAATAACTACAAACGTTTTAATGCACGTACCAGCGTTGATTCACAAATCAATAAATGGTTCTCTGCCGGTTTGAATGTTTCAGGCTACAGAGGAACCTTAATGGACGGATGGAATAGCGTTGCCGGTATGACTCAATTCACGAACCGTGCAACCCCTGTTGAAGGCGTACGAAATGAAGATGGTAAATTCATCTATAACGGTAAAGACAATCCTGTCGCTCTATTAGGACGTGACGGTTTCAGAAGAACAATGGACCAACAGGTAAACGGGACATTATATGGACAAGTAAACATTCTGCCCAATTTGACTGCTAAAGCTTTATTTTCAGTACGTAATGATGAAAAAAGCGAAGATGGTTTCAAAACACAGATTGTCTACGGCGCTAAAGACGAAGCGACGACCGGCCTTCGAGAAGGGTATGAAAAACAGACTTGGTGGAACTGGTACACCACCCAGGTATTGATCAACTATAACGAAACATGGGGTAAACACGATTTAGGTTTATTGGGCGGTTTTGAACAGATCGATTACCGCTACAAACATTTAGAGGCGACCCGTAAAGGCGGAGGCAACAATGAACTGCAAGAATCTTTGAGCACATTGGATGCATCTTCACAAACGAACAAAGAGTCAAGATACGAAGTCGCTCATCGTTCATATTTCGGACGTGCCCAATATAGTTTTGCTGACAAATATCTGTTAGAAGCAAATGTCCGTATAGACGGATCATCCCGTTTTGCCTCCGGCAACCGTTGGGGTACTTTCCCTGCCTTCTCTGCAGGTTGGAGAATCACCGAAGAAGAATTCATGAAAAATGCGGGGCTTGATTGGCTTAGTAATTTGAAATTACGTGCAGGCTGGGGACAAACAGGTAACGAAGAGTTGAAGGACGAAGAAGCTTATCTGACCGTTCCTTCATACGCGTACGATAAATATATGTTTGGAAATACGCTTTATTCAACCATCAAAGAAAGCCGTTACGCAAACCTGGAACTCAAATGGGCTACCGTAACAAGTATCGAAGGTGCGATCGAAGCATCTTTCCTCAACAATAAAATAGGATTTGAATTAGCCGGATACAAGAAAACAACCAACGACATGTTGTTGCTCCTTCCCGTACAGGGCATATTCGGTATGGACGCACCCAGACAAAATGCAGGCCAGGTACAGAACACCGGGTTCGATTTAAGTATTTTCCACAACAACTCTATCAGCAAAGATTTCCGTTATGACATAAACTTCAATATCGCTTATGTTCACAATGAATTAACAGATTTGAAAGGGACAGAAGGAAAAGAGCCCGGAGACGGACGTGGCAATTTCTGGTTCCTGGAAGGTTATCCTATCGGTTCATATTACGGATATGAAGCAGACGGTTTATTTAATTCAGCAGAAGAAGTCGCAAAAGGACCGACGCGCACCGGGACGGAACAACCGGGTGATATCCGTTACAAAGACTTGAACGGCGATGGAAAAATCGATGCCGCCAACGATCGCAAAGTGATCGGAAAAGAGTTTCCAAGTTGGACTGCCGGTTTAGGAGCCAATCTATATTATAAAGATTTTGATTTGTCATTCTTCTTCCAAGGTGCATTCGATGTAGATGCATACGTTAATGGTGAAGCAGCCTATGCATTCTTCAACGGCGGTAAGGTCCTGGAACGCCATTTGGACCGTTGGACACCAACCAACCACGATGCGTCATATCCGCGTATCACAATGGCTGACCAAATCAACTATCAGTTCTCATCTTATTGGTTGCAAGACGCTTCTTATGTCCGGTTAAAAAACCTGACGATCGGTTACAACATTCCGAAAGCATTACTAAGCAAAATCAATTTGGATCGCGTAAAAATATTCCTGACCGGTGAAAACCTGTTTACGATAACCGGTATGGATTCACTTGACCCGGAATCAGCTCCATCCAATGCCCGTGGAGGTTTATACTCGAACGTAAGAAAAATATCAATCGGTCTTAAAGTAGGTTTTTAAACAACTAATTATAATTTAGAAATATGAAAAAGAATTATATATATATAGCCCTTCTGGCTATCACACTATTCGGTTTCAGTTCATGTAGCGATTTTTTGGATCGCATACCGGATGACGAACTATCAGACGGTAGCTTCTGGAAAACTCCCAATGACGCAAAAATGTTTATTGCAGACGTATATCGCCAGGTATTACCCGGAGGTGATAACGGAGATATCGACTCGGATATCGATTCGGATAATGCAGTACATGGTATCAAATGGGCTGCCGGAGATGTATCCAGAGGTATCTATGATCCCGCCGCGATGAGTTGGAGCGGAGACTATAAAGCAATCCGCGCTTGTAACATCTTGCTGTCTAAAATAGACAATATATCTGATTACAGCCAAGCTGATAAAGAAGCAGTGATGGGAGAAGCCCGTTTTTTACGAGGTTATACCTATTTCGGACTTATCCAAACATTTGGCGGAGTTCCCTATGTCGACCAACCGGTAGACTTGAGAGAAATGGGAAATATTACACGTACGCCGGTCGAAGAAGTCTACGCAAAAGTAATGGAAGACTTTGATTATGCAATAGCCCATTTACCCGCCCAATGGGGAAGTAGCGATTATGGTCGTGCAACAAAAGGCGCAGCCAATGCCATGAAAGCGCGTGCAGCACTATATTTCAAGAACTACGACACAGCAGCCGATGCCGCGAAAGCCGTTATCGAATCAGGAGAATATGAGTTGTTCGACGCAAATAATACAGGCAAGTATGCCCATTTATTCTGGGAAGAACAAGAAGCTTGCAAAGAGGCTATTTTAGTAAGGCAGTTCAATGCGCCGGAATTGACAAATTACATCATCGGTTGGGGATGTTTTCCAACAAAAGGCTGGGGAGGCATCAATCCGACTCAGAGCTTAGTCGATGCTTTCGAATGTATTGACGGATCTCCGATTGATAAATCCACAACTTACGATCCCGCAAATCCATTTAAAGATCGCGACCCGCGTTTAGAAGTTTGTGTATTGCACGACGGAGAAGAAATGTATGGCGTAACCATCAAAACAGCCCCACTGAAATCAAGCGGTTCTACCGGCGTTGCCCAACATAACGATGCTACAGCTACAGGATATTACGATCAAAAATGGCTGGACCCGTCAATCGACCCACAATCAACAGGTTGGGACATGGGTAAAGACTGGCATGTTATTCGGTATGCAGAAGTATTGCTGACCTACGCAGAAGCTAAAAATGAGATTTCACCATTAGATGCTTCAGCTTTTGATGCTGTCAACCAGGTACGTCGTCGTGTAGGCATGCCGGAGTTACAAAATACGGATGCAAGCAAACCGACCTATTGCGGCACACAAGATGCCCTTCGTCAACGTATCCGCAACGAATGGCGAGTGGAATTTGCAATGGAAGGCAGCAAGCGCAAATGGGACATCCGCCGTTGGGGCATAGCTAAAGATGTGTTGAACGCTCCGTTCCTGGGAATGAAATACAAGATGGTTGATGATCCTAACGCTCCGGAAGGAGACAACGGAAAGAAATGTATCCTGTATCAGGGTGAAAACATCAAACTGACAGGTAGCAAATATGAAGATCATAACTACCTGTTCCCAATTCCGCAGGAAGAAATTGACCTGAATCCGGCTTTGACCCAGAACCCGGGATACTCGAAAAAATAAGCGATATCAATATTTACAGCAAACACGGGAGGACAGATGTTCTCTCGTGTTTCATTATTTTATGAAGCATATTCACTGGTTACTTTTTGCCCTTCTCTTCGGTTTGCTCCTGTTCATGTTTATGGACAGCCTGGCTTATCTTTTCCCTTACCATGAACAACAGCAACTTTTCCTGTTTACCAATTCCTATCTGGAGAGTTATTTATCAGAGCCGGGAAAGACTGGTGAATATTTTGCAAACTTTGTCATCCAATTCTTCTATCTGCCTTATACGGGAAAAATAGTATTGGCATTTATCTTATCCTGCCTATATCTGCTACCGACATTAACCATTCGGAGGCTAACCGGGAAACACGATCCGTTACAGATAGCATTACTTCCATCCCTTTATTTATTCATACAATTCGAATCGTCTGATTTCGAGATCAGCAGGATTACAAACCTTTTCTGTATTTTCCTTATAACATGCTTACTGTCCTTACTTCACAGAAAAACTTTTTGTTATGCCTCGATTCCCTGTTTCCTGCTGACTGGATTCGCATTGGGCTGGATCTATCCAGTGGTTGTCTTCATAATCCTTTTGCTAACCGCACTTTCAGCCTGCATACTGCCCCGTCTCATAAGCAACCCCAAAACACAGAAAAGTTGTACAATCCTATGCCTGATTGTGTATGCCTCATGCACATTCTATTCGTTTGTCCGTACTTACAATATGCGCGAACGGTTACTGATCGAAACAGAGCTTCATGTAAAGAAACAAGAATGGGACCAGGTTCTTACCCTTGCAAAAAAATATAGAGGAGAAAGCCAGCTAATGGATTATTTCTGCAATATGGCTCTTTACCATACCGGACGTATGCCTTACGACCTGTTGAATTACCCGCAGAGCTATGGAATCAATTCTCTTTTCCTGCCCTGGGTCAGCGATCCACGACAAAGCAGATATGGACATTATTTGTATGAACAATTGGGCTATATCAACGAAGCTCAACGCTGGGCGTCCGAAGCGTTGGTAGTCTACGGAGAAACAGCTCCTACTCTCCTGAACCTGGTTCGTTACAACATTGTAAACGGACGCCAGGAAGTCGCCATGCGTTTTATCAGGCTCTTAAAGCAATCCTTGTTTTACAGCAAGCAAGCTGAAAAATATGAAAGGCTGGTCCCTACCGGTGAAGTTCCGGGCTTAACGCCTGTTCCCCAACAAAAAGAGAAGAAAGCACGCTTTGCCAATATTCAGAATTTAGGCCCGGAGCTTATATTTATCTGTGAGCAGGATTCTACCAATCGTATGGCGTTCGAATACCTGATGAGTTACCTCATACTTAGCAAAAAGACCCTACTATTCGTGGAGTACCTGCCACGAATAAAACAATTCTCTTATCCGGGAATGCCGCCTCTTTACCAAAATATACTCGACAACTATAAACAGACACAACAATAACAGCTTATGAAACCGTTTATCATCCTTCTATATATAATATTGATGACTGCCTGTAGCCAGGAAAAGATCACACCGGATGCTTACATAGATAAACCTCCCACCCTGTTCCCCGACTACACAGCAGTCACATTTCCGGTCAACATCGCACCTCCCAACTTTCAGATAGAAGAGGATGGCGAGGAATTTTATGTAGAAATAGGATTCGAAGACAAAGTTGTCTTTACCCGGAAAAATAAAAAGGGAGAAATAATTATTCCTTTGAAGCAGTGGCACAAACTGGCCTCGGCAGCAGCCGGAAATGAGTTTTATATCCGTATTTCCATCCGGCAAAAAGGGAAATGGACACAATACAAAGAGATCCGAAACTCCATTTCCGCAGAGCCGATAGATCCATACTTGGCATACCGCCTTTTATATCCGGGCTACGAGCTATGGAATCAAATGGGTATTTACCAGCGTGACCTCACCTCCTACGAAGAAATCCCCATTATCGAAAACAGATCGGACAGATCGACCTGCATGAATTGCCACACCTTCTGCCAAAACAATCCGGAGACGATGATGATCCATATACGGGGGAATAACGGGGGAACCATTATCTCCCGTAACGGGAATGTCGGGAAAGTCGACGTTAAAAAACCGGGAATGAGCAATGGAGGGACATACGCAGCCTGGCATCCGGGCGGGAGATATATTGCTTACTCCGTCAATGAGATACAGCAGTTTTTCCATTCTACCGGTAAAAAGCCGATAGAGGTATCGGACCGGGAATCCGACCTGATCGTATGGGATTGCGAAACAAACCGGCTTATCACCGACTCGCTTATTTATGGGCCGGAATGGATGGAGACATTTCCTACCTGGAGCCCGGACGGAAAAACATTGTATTTCTGCCGAAGCAAGGCCATCACTCCCCGAACCTCTTTGGACAGCATCTATTATGATTTGTACAAAATACCATTCGATGCCCGAAGACAAACATTCGGTAAACCCGAATGCGTATACGAAGCATCGGCTTTCCATAAAAGCATTTCCTTTCCGAGAATCTCTCCGGACGGAAACTACCTGATGTTCACTTGCTCCGATTATGGCAACTTTTCCATATGGCATCCTGAAAGCGAACTTTATCTTTTAAATCTGCAAAATGGAAATATCCGAAATATGCAGGAAGTAAACAGCGATAATGTAGAGAGTTTTCACACTTGGTCTTCTTCAGGGAAATGGTTTGTTTTCAGTAGTAAACGTGTAGACGGACTATGGGCGCATCCGTTCATTGCTTATTTTAATCCGGAAACAGGGCTCGCCGGCAAGCCGTTTATGGTTCCTCAGAAAAATCCCGAATACTATAAAACCTTTATCAAGACATTTAATTTGCCGGAACTCATAACCGTCCCGGTAACAGAAAACAAACAGGGTCTTAAGCAAATCCGAAATAAATTGTTATCTTCGCCCCCAAATTAACTACAAATATTAAATATTCATGAAGAAAAAAAGTGTAACTTTATTGGTAGCGGCAACGCTTGCCAGCAGTGTATTATTCTCATCATGTATTGGATCATTTGGGTTATCCAATAAGCTGTTGGATTGGAACAGAAACATTGACAGCAAGTTTGTAAACGAACTGGTTTTCATCGCCTTCTGGATTGTTCCGGTTTATGAAATCTCAGCATTAGCCGATGTATTAGTATTAAACTCTATCGAGTTCTGGAGCGGAAACAACCCTGTTGCAGATGCCGGTACGGTAAAAACAATCGAAACAAAAGACGGCACGTATGCCATCGAAACCAAGAAAGACGGCTACCACATCCAGAAAGAAGGAGAAGAGAAAGCGGTCGACCTGGTCTTCAATGAAGCAGACAAGAGTTGGAGCGTAGAAGCAGACGGCGAAGCTACCAAGTTATTGAAGTTCAATGGTAACGACGAAGTTGTCATGTACCTTCCCGACGGCAAAGAAATGAATGTGGAACTGAACCAGGCCGGCGTACTTGCTTTCAGACAAGTTGCCGAAGGTTATTCCTTCTACGCAGCAAGATAATTGAGAATTGAGAATTGAAAATTGAGAAATGTTTGTTTACTCATGATTTTCAATTCTCAATTTCTAAAGTGCTAATCTAAATTAAAAATGCATATGAAACACAAGATCAAACAAACGATGCTCACAGGAGCATTGAGTTGCTTCCTTCTGGGCACCGCATTGGCTGACAATACGACGAACCGGCCTGCGAAGCCTTACTGGCAGGACATCCAGGTCGTTGCCGTAAACAAAGAGGCACCCCGCTCCTCTTTCATGAGTTATGGAGACCGTGCCACAGCTCTCTCTTCCCGATATGAAAAAAGTCCTTTCTATTCGTTGCTGAACGGCACATGGAAATTCTATTTCGTAGATTCGTACAAAGACCTTCCCGCCAACATCACAGATCCTTCTGCCAGCACTTCCGATTGGGACGACATCACCGTTCCGGGAAACTGGGAAGTCCAAGGACATGGTACCGCCATCTATACGAACCACGGATATGAGTTCAAGCCGCGTAACCCTCAACCTCCGCTTTTGCCGGAAGCGAATCCGGTAGGTGTTTACCGCCGCGACTTCGAGATTCCCGCCGGTTGGGACGGACGTGACGTATATCTGCACATCGCCGGAGCCAAATCGGGCTTATATGTGTATGTAAACGGCAAGGAAGTCGGCTATAGCGAAGATTCCAAGAATCCGGCCGAATTCCTGATCAACAAATACCTGCAACCGGGCAAGAACGTACTGACGCTGAAAATCTTCCGCTGGAGTACAGGCTCCTATCTGGAATGCCAGGACTTCTGGCGTCTGAGCGGTATCGAACGCGACGTCTATCTATGGTCACAGCCCAAGATCGCCGTCAATGATTACCGTATTGTCTCCACGCTCGACGACACCTACAAGAACGGTATCTTCAGTCTGGCAATGGATATCAAGAACCATTCCGACAAGGTCAAGAACATCGACGTCACATACGAATTATTAGACACAAAAGGCAATGTGGCTGCAACGGCCGAAAACAAGCTGTGGGTAAGCCCGAACACAATTACAACGACTTCGTTCGAAAAGACATTGGACAACGTGGAAAGCTGGAACGCAGAACATCCGAACCTCTACAAGCTGTTGATGACGATCAAGGAAGACGGCAAGGTGACGGAGGTGATCCCGCAGAACGTCGGTTTCCGCCGCATCGAAATCAAAGAGATCGACCGGATCGCCGGGAACGGCAAACCATACACCGTCTTGCTGTTCAACGGACAGCCGATCAAGTTCAAAGGCGTAAACATCCACGAACATAATCCGCTGACCGGACATTACGTGCCGGAAGAACTGATGCGCAAGGATTTCGAACTGATGAAACAGAACAACCTGAACTCCGTCCGTCTGTGCCATTATCCGCAAGACCGCAAGTTCTACGAGCTTTGCGACGAATACGGATTGTATGTTTACGACGAAGCCAACATCGAATCGCACGGCATGTACTACAACCTGCGTAAAGGCGGTACGTTAGGCAACAACCCGGAATGGTTGAAACCGCACATGGACCGCACGGTCAACATGTACGAACGCAACAAGAACCATCCGTCCGTCACGATCTGGTCATTAGGTAACGAAGCCGGAAACGGTTACAACTTCTACCAGACTTATTTATACCTGAAAGATAAGGAAAAGACCATGATGGGCCGTCCGGTCAACTACGAACGTGCCCTTTGGGAATGGAATAGCGATATGTATGTACCGCAATATCCAAGCGCCGGATGGCTGGAAGAGATCGGCGCACAAGGCAGCGACCGTCCCGTTGCACCGTCCGAATATGCCCACGCGATGGGTAACTCGACCGGTAACCTGTGGGGACAATGGCAAGCCATCTACAAATATCCGAACCTGCAAGGCGGTTGGATCTGGGACTGGGTAGACCAAGGTATCCTTACCAAAGATGAAAACGGAAAAGAGTTTTACGCTTACGGCGGTGACTTCGGCAAAGATATGCCGAGCGACGGTAACTTCCTTTGCAACGGTCTGGTCAATCCGGATCGCACACCACATCCGGGAATGGCAGAAGTGAAGTTCGCACATCAGAACGTCGGCTTCGAAGCAGTAGATGCGGCAAACGGCGTGTTCAAGATCACCAACCGCTTCTACTTCACGAACCTGAAAGACTATATGTTTACTTATACCATAAAAGCGAACAACAAGATCATCAAAAGCAACAAGATGTCACTCGATCTGGCTCCGCAGGCCTCACAGGAAATCACGGTCCCCGTAGCCGGCCTGAAACCGCAGGCAGGTGTGGACTATTTAGTTGACTTCGCCGTTACGACCGTAAAGGAAGAAGGTCTTGTTCCTGCCGGCCATGATATCGCACGGGGCCAGTTCCGTCTGCCTGTCGAAGCCGACAAGATGGCTTATAAGGCCGGTGGTCCTAAACTGACTGTATCGGAAGAAGGAGACAACGTGAAGGTGACTTCCTCGAAAGTAAACTTCGTATTCGATAAGAAAGCCGGCGTCGTCACCTCTTACAAGGTGGGCAACACGGAATACTTCAACGAAGGTTTCGGTATCCGCCCTAATTTCTGGCGTGCCCCGAACGACAACGACTACGGAAGCGGCGACCCGCAACGTCTGGAAATCTGGGAAATCGCAAGTCGTAACTTCAACGTGACAAACGCTTCCGCTGAAATCGCAGATGGTAATGCAATCGTGAAAGTCGACTACAAATTGCCGGCCGGCAACCAGTTCGTCATCACTTATAAAATCTATCCCGACGGCACCATGAACGTGGCTACACTTTTCACTCCGGCTCATTTGGATGGAAAGAAGATCGAGATATCGGAAGCGACTGCAACCGCCACATTCTCTCCGGGCCGCGAGAACATGAGCGAACGCGACAAGATGGTCGTTCCGCGTATCGGCATACGTTTCCGCCTGCCGGCAACGATGGATCAACTGGAATACTTCGGTCGCGGTCCGCTGGAAAACTATTGGGACCGCAAGGCAGGTTACATGATCGGACAGTACAAGAGCACCGCAGGAGAACAGTATTTCCCTTATGTCCGCCCGCAGGAAAACGGCCACCATTGCGATACACGCTGGATTTCATTAGGCGGTAAAGGCAAGAACCTGTTGATCGTTGCTGACGACGAGATGGAATTCAACGCACTGCGTAACTCCGTCGAAGATTTCGATGCCGGCAAGGCGACCGACCGTCCGTACCAGTGGAACAATTTCACACCGGAAGACATCGCCAACCGTCCGGAAATCGGACCGTACGACAAACCTCGCCAGACGCATATCAACGACATCGCACCGCGTAACTTCGTCGAAGTATGCGTAGACCTGAAACAGCAGGGATTGGCCGGCTACGACAGTTGGTATTCACGTCCGGAACCGGAATACACTTTACCGGCAGACCGGGAATACAAGTGGGGCTTCACATTGATCCCCGGAGCCAATGCCAATAGCGCACAGAAGAAAACGGGTTACAGCTACAAATAAATAATCCGGTTTTACATAACAATTAAAAAAGCGGTTGCCCCATTCCGGGCAGCCGCTTTTTTGCATCGGTAATATTCTTACCCGCGCTATTCGCTTCCTGAAAAGGTAGGCATCGGCTGTCGAATAGGTGCCTACCTTTTTACTGCTACCCTATAGGCTTTTCACGAAAAGGATATAGGCTGTATTTTTTAGCCTATACCCTATATTTTATGAGACAGGACCCCCTCCGATCCCCCTCCATATGATAAAACTAAAAACAGGGTTCACAGGCAGCAAACACCTAATGATCAATAATTTGTTGTGAAACCTGTGAAACAAGTTTACGATCCGCCCATCCTATCGATTCATCCTGCCTCTTTTATCCTGCATTCACAGGGTTCACAGCAACATACTGATCTACAAAAGCTTCCAAGCTGTGTGAACCCTAATACATAAAACAACCGATGGGCATTTAGAGGATAATCCAAGAATATTTGAACCATTAAATGAAGGTTTTATAAAAAACAGAGGCTGTGTCGTAATTAGGTGTTACGACACAGCCTCCTCCATAAATTTATTCAGTGATTATCGATTCTACTTGGCGTAGCTTACCGCACGAGTCTCACGGATTACCGTGATCTTCACCTGACCCGGATAAGTCATTTCATCCTGGATCTTCTTTGCGATTTCGTTTGACAGGTTTTCAGTATCCTTATCGTCGATCTTGTCGGCCCCGACAATTACGCGGAGTTCACGACCGGCCTGGATAGCATACGTCTTCACTACCCCCGGATAAGAAAGAGCCAACTGTTCCAAATCATTCAGACGCTTGATATAAGCCTCGACGATCTCACGACGGGCTCCCGGACGTGCACCCGAAATAGCATCACAAACCTGTACGATCGGAGCAAGCAGCGTCTGCATTTCCACTTCGTCGTGGTGAGCGCCTACAGCGTTGCAGATATCCGGTTTCTCTTTATATTTCTCACAAAGCTTCATGCCTAAGATTGCGTGCGGCAATTCCGGCTCGTCATCGGGCACCTTACCTATATCGTGCAACAGTCCGGCACGTTTCGCCTTTTTCGGGTTCAAGCCCAACTCGGATGCCATCACAGCACATAAGTTTGCTGTTTCTCGTGCGTGCTGCAACAGGTTCTGGCCGTATGAAGAACGATATTTCATCTTACCGATCATACGGATCAGTTCAGGATGCAAGCCATGAACACCGAGGTCGATAACGGTACGTTTACCTGTTTCCACCACTTCGTCTTCCACCTGTTTTTTCACTTTCGTCACCACCTCCTCGATACGTGCCGGATGGATACGTCCGTCCTGTACCAACTGGTGCAAAGCCAGACGAGCTATTTCACGACGGACCGGATCAAAGCCGGACAGCACGATTGCTTCGGGCGTATCGTCTACCACGATCTCGATACCGGTTGCGGCTTCCAACGCCCGGATGTTACGGCCTTCGCGACCGATGATGCGGCCTTTGATTTCGTCAGATTCGATATGGAAGACAGTAATCGAATTCTCGATTGCCGTTTCGGTAGCCACACGTTGGATAGACTGGATAACGATTTTCTTCGCCTCCTTGTTGGCCGTCATCTTCGCTTCTTCCATGATTTCGTTGATATAGGAAGTGGCTTCGGACTTAGCCTCGTCTTTCAGAGATTCGATCAAACGCTCTTTCGCTTCTTCGGCAGAAAGCCCGGAAAGGGTTTCCAGATGTTCGACTTCACGCTGGTGAAGTTTATCCAGATCCTGCTTCTTCTTTTCTACCATTTCCAGTTGGGCAGCCAGGTTCTCCTTTACGGCATCCACTTCGCTATTCTTGCGTTGCAGATCTTCCTGACGTTGGTTCAAACTCAACTCACGTTGTTTCAACTTAGCCTCTACAGACTGTATCTTCGAATTACGGGCGGACACCTGTTTCTCCAAGTCCGCTTTCAAATGAAGGAACTTCTCTTTTACTTCGAGCAGCTTCTTCTGCTTCATTACTTCCGACTCCTTTTCAGCCTCGCGTATCACGGCGTCATACCTTGACTTCATAAGGACTCTCATCACAAACCACACGAGCAAACCTCCGACAATGAAGGTCACAAGTGCTATGATTATAGTCATACCCATTTTACTTATAGTTTAAATTCAGTTATATTATTATACAAAAAAAGCACTGCCTTACACGGATACACCCATGCAAAGTAGTGCGGAAACGCATCTTCTTTATTCTTACAACTATTTATCCTTCAGGTAACTTTCCAGTTTATCGGTCAGTTCCTGTATCTTTTCAGTAAAGGGACTTGTGTCATTCTTATCCTCCAACTTCAAGTTTTCCACCGATAGCTGAAAGGTCACCATGGCTAACAAATCTTTTACATCCACTTCGGAATATTTCTTCCGGTACTGGTCCATTTTCTTCCTGATTTGCCTGACAGCCTCACGGGCTACCTGCTCCTCGCTCCGGTCGATCCTGACACCATAACTTTTACCGGCTATCTCTACATGTATAAGAAATTTATCGTCCATCGCCTCTATTCGTTTAATAGTGCAATGCACTTGTCTACTTCCCGCACTAACTTGGATAACCTCATCCTGGCACTTTTCATTTCTCCTTCGTTGACAGAAACGACCCGTGCAGTCAGCATGTTATCACATTTGGCATTCAACTCTTCGATCGTCTTCATTGCTTGTCGAAGTTCTCCTTCTTTCTGTACCAAAAAACCTTCAAGCTCGTTGATTTTCTGTCTCTGCCTATCGCAAAGTTCCATCAGATCACGAACCCTAACATCAAATACAGCTAACAATCTTTTATGATCTTCGGTCATTTCACACCAAATTCTACACAAAAGTAAAGGATAGAATTGAATAAAACAACGAATCGGTTTGTTTTTTTGACAGAAAACGTCCGGACACACAAAAGGCCGTTCAAACTAAAATCCGAACAGCCCTCCTTTTAATAGATTCAGCTACGCTATATTTATACTAACGCAACGTACAATTCACCCTCAACGTCTTCGAAAGCCAATTTGCCTTCTTTCGCTAACCAACCAAAAGCAGCATACATATCTTTTTCCGCTTTAATCTTAGTAGCTTTCTTTACTGCCTTAACACTCATCTTACCGCCTTCATTTAATGCGTTCCAAACAAGGCCGGCGTTTGTTCCAATCAATTCGATCATGTTTCTTTTTGTTTTGTTAATTCGTTAACGGGGGCAAATTTATAGATTAATCGATTAAAACAAAAGGATATACATGTTTTTTAGCATAAAAATAGGCGCTTTTTATACTTTGAAAGCATAATTAACACTATTACAACACAATTATAGTACTATTTTCGTCCTGTCCTTAGCAGTAATAAGTTCCGCCTCCATGTTTGTAGCTGAAACATATTTGCTTAATAATCCTACCGCATACTTTCCCGCCGCCTCCAAACCGTCTGATCCGGAATAGCCATTTATAATCATTAACAGGCGGGTGGTATCCAGTCCGATTTTTGTCCGTTCCTCGTCGCTCGTCGGAGTCCCGACCCCACCGACCGCATCCCGGTAGACAGGCAAACCTGCGATATTCAGTTCACCGCGCCCGATTCCATGATAAATTTCACCTTCTTTGCCGACTCCCAGCACCAGGCTGCCACCGGCAATCTTGTCCGCATCGAAGCCGCCGATGGAATATCCGCTACGAATAGAGAGCAAATTGATGAGATCGACCAGCGTATCGACCTTATAAAGGGGTAATTCACGAAGAATACGCCTCCGCAGCGCTTCAGAAGAGGGACGATAACGATTCGGATCTTTTCCCAGACGCTTATAAGCCTGGCGGGTGGCCTGGATAGGGAGCCATTTATTGATTTGTTCCAGTTTAACTGTTTCCCGGACCGCCTTTTCTTCGTCCGCTATCTCTTGCCAAAGCCGTTCGTCCGGTTCCGAATTACAAACATCACAAGACAGGACCAAAACATGCAAGTCCGGACAGGCAGTAGCTATTTCTTCTGAAATTGAAATGTGTAACATAGGAGAAATTTATGATTTATAAAACTATAGATTGTTATTTGTCGACTGCTTGCTGTTTAACAACTATACCGGAAAAGATACGCCCGCTCTTGATTCCTAAGCGGCGGGCGGAGAAGAACTCGTCGGGATGGGTGTAGGTGCAGATGCCGGCGAGTTCGATATTTCCGGCAGAGAGGCCCGCGGCTAATAGTTGCAGGCGGTTGGCCTCCCATAAATCGATATGGGCTTTTCCGGTATCGGCATTACGCTTCAGGATACGCGACATTTCAAAACCGGCCTCCCGAAAGGCATCGACCACCTCCTCGCCGACTTCGAAGGCATCGGGACCGATGGAAGGAGCAATACCGGCTTTCATGAGGCAAGGATCGGCTCCATATTCATCCATGAGGAAACGGACGGTTTTTGCAGCGATACTCTGTACGGTCCCCCGCCAACCGGCATGAACGGCAGCTACCGCCTTCACATCGGGAGCGTACAGCAGGACAGGGACACAATCGGCTGTCGAGACGGCGATGCAAACGCCCGGCACATCCGTCACCAACGCATCTACACCGTGCAGATAAACCCGCTGTTCATCCAAAGGAAGGGAAAGGAAAAAAGGTTCGATCGAACGGATCTCCGTCCCGTGGACCTGAAAAGGCGAGAAAATACGTTCGGATGGTATCCCGATTGCATCCGAAAGAAGTTTCCGGTTCGCCCGGACGGCTTCCGGATTGTCCCCGCTGTATTCACCGGGGTTAAAGGAGGCATACGCACCTTCGCTCGCACCTCCCTGACGGGTCGTCACAAAATGAGAGATGTTGCAATCCTCGCTCAATACGGGAAATTGCAACATCTTCACCTTATCATTTGGAAGTATCTTCATCTTCTTCGTCGTCCCAATCTTCATATTCTTCATACTCTTCATCGTCGTCGGGATCCTCTTCCTCAAGAGGAATGACAAAATCGTCATCGTCAAGCGAAAGTGCGCTTACATCGATGTTCTTATGGACGATACGCTCTACTTCATGGAACGTTTCCTTATTCAGCTCCTTCCACAACAGGTCTTTCAGTTCGGTGATCCCCATTCCGGTAACGGAAGAGATAAAGACATGCGGAACGCCTTCCGGAAGATCTTCGGACAACGCCTCGATCAACTCCTCATCCAGCATATCGCTCTTGGTGATAGCCAGAACACGGCTTTTACCCTGCAAATCCGGGTTATACTTGACCAGTTCGCCCAAAAGGATTTCATATTCTTTCTTGATATCATCCGCATCGGCAGGCACCATAAACAGGAGCAACGAATTGCGTTCGATATGGCGCAAGAACCGCAATCCCAAACCTTTACCTTCGCTGGCGCCCTCGATAATACCGGGAATATCGGCCATAACGAACGAACGGTTGTCGCGATAGCTCACGATACCCAAGTTCGGTTCGAGCGTCGTAAACGGATAATTGGCGATCTTCGGTTTGGCAGCCGAAACAACCGACAGCAACGTCGACTTTCCGGCATTCGGGAAACCGACCAGGCCGACATCGGCCAACAGTTTCAATTGCAGGATCACCATGCGTTCCTGTGCCGGTTCGCCGGGTTGCGCATAACGGGGCGCCTGGTTGGTCGACGTCTTGAAGTGACAGTTGCCCAATCCTCCGCGTCCGCCTTTCAACAGCATTACCTGCTGACCGTCTTCGGTCACGTCACAGATAAACTCTCCCGTATCGGCATCGTACACGACTGTTCCGCAAGGAACCTCTATCACACGATCCTCACCGTCTTTTCCGAAACTGCGCTTGGCACCGCCGCCTTCGCCATTCGTCGCCATGATATGACGCTCATACTTCAGGTGGAGAAGTGTCCAGTAATTCCTGTTTCCACGAAGATACACATGGCCTCCTCGCCCTCCATCGCCTCCGTCGGGACCTCCTTTCGGAATGTATTTCTCGCGGCGAAAGTGAGAAGACCCTCTCCCGCCCTTACCAGAGCGGCAATAGATCTTTACATAATCTACAAAGTTCGATTCAGCCACTTTTACTTTTTAATTTATGATTTACAAACTATTTACCGCATCCTTGATACGGCCGAAAATTTCTTCGATTGTACCCATACCTTTGATGGCGACATGTTTGCCTTCACCGATATAGTAATCAGCCAGAGGAGCAGTCTGTTTGTGATAAACATCCAGTCTTGACTTGATTGTTTCCAGATTATCATCCGAACGGCCTGAGACCTTCCCGCGTTCCAACAGGCGGTTGATCAGTTCTTCTTCTTCTACCTGAAGGTTCAACATAACTGAAACATCGGTTCCGCGCTTGTTCAACATTTCTTTCAGTGCTTTTGCCTGCGGGATCGTGCGGGGAAAACCATCGAAGATAACGCCCTTGGAGTTCACTTTGCTGTCCAAAACCTTAGCCAGCATGTCAACGATCAGTTCATCCGGGACCAGTTGTCCTTTTTCGATGTAATCTTTAGCAATCTTACCCAGCTCTGTCTCGTTCTTCATTTCAGAACGCAAAACATCACCTGTAGAAATATGGTCCAAACCATATTCTTTAATAATCAATTCGCTCTGTGTTCCCTTTCCTGAACCGGGAGCACCAAAAATAACAATGTTCAACATAAAAAGTTTACCTTTTAATTGACAATTGGCAATAGACAATCACATCAACGCCCAATCACCGATCATCGCTTATTATACATTAATCTAATAAATTCCCCCTCTTTAACCGGCCAGCGACCATTTATCAGCTCTCGACTATTTTATAGATGTTTCTGTAAGCTCGTCCCATCTCATCATAATCCAATCCGTAACCGACAATAAAGTCACTCGGAATCCGGATACCGATATAATCAGGTTTCAGACTGCACTTCAACGAATCGGGCTTGAACAACATAGTCGCCAGTTTGACATCGGCCGCCCCGTCCTTGCGAAGTTTATCCATCACATACTGCATCGTAAAGCCGGTATCGATAATATCCTCGATCAAGATCAAAGTCCTCCCTTTCACATCGGCCTGTACCGGCATAATCTCACGGACCACACCGGTTGTACTGGTCCCTTTATAGGATGAATAGCGGGCAAAAGTGATTTCATACGGTTCGTTCAACTGCCGCATCAACTCCGCCGTGAACATAAAAGCCCCGTTCAGAATTCCCACGAACAACGGATGCGTGCCTTTCACATCGGCGCGAATACGTTCCGCCACTTTCGCAATCGCTTCTTTTATCTCCTCTTCCGGGATAAAGAGTTCAAATTCTTTGTCTTTTAATCGGATCCTATCCATATTCCGTTCGATTTTCGAGGGGACAAAGGTACAACTTTTTCGGGTAAGCGCAAACTTATCCGTAACCGTTTCCATCCGATAGGCAATACAGACAAATCAGGAGAAAGGCAGATTTGACACATTGCCACTTTTATACCGGTAAGACAGTCCACTTTGTTATGTTAAAAAATATTACCCGCCAGTGTAATTCCAAAGGGTCTTGTTCACTTTTGCTGCCTTATACACAAATCATCATTCTTTTGAGTAGTTCTATGCTTCCTCGTCCATAACACATTCTTTTAATCATCTTTAATTTGTTGACAAATCCTTCTGTAGTAC
>NZ_CDRTCT010000008.1:0-149503 GCF_977054455.1 Parabacteroides sp.
TTCTTAAATCCGCTTTTCTTTGCGTTTTCCGCTTTTTCGGCTTGTCATCATTTGACACCGTAACAACTCTGATATTAAGTCGTTTAGTGTCATTTCACCCGTTTTTCGAGGTTATTCCAGAGATTTTATTTTTATCTTTGTGTTTTTGATTGTATTTGTATCCCTGAAAAAGATTCATGTAACTAAAATATCATAATATGGAAATGTACAAAGCAAATGATAACCGGTATGCCGACATGGTTTACAGGCGTTGCGGGCGAAGCGGATTGCTGTTGCCGGCCGTCTCGTTGGGATTGTGGCATAATTTTGGCAGTGTGGATGTGTTCAATAACTTTATTCAGATTGCGCATACCGCTTTCGACAATGGGATTACACACTTTGATCTTGCCAATAATTACGGTCCGGCGTATGGGTCGGCGGAGGAAAACTTCGGCCGTATACTGAAGAAAGGCTTGGGACAGTATCGGGATGAGCTTGTTATTTCCACGAAAGCCGGATATGATATGTGGCCCGGTCCGTATGGTAACTGGGGAAGTCGCAAGTACTTGATGGCAAGCCTGGACCAGAGCCTGAAACGGATGGGGCTGGAATATGTGGATATCTTCTATTCGCATCGTCCGGATCCGCAGACGCCGATCGAGGAAACGATGGGGGCGCTGGCCGATATCGTGAGACAGGGGAAAGCCTTGTATGTCGGAATCTCGAACTATAATGCCGGGCAGACGGAAAAGGCGCTTGCTGTCTTGCGGGAACATCGCGTGCCTTGCCTGATTCATCAGGCACGCTATTCGATGCTGGATCGCTGGACTGAACCGGACCTGTTGCCTTTGCTGAAGCAGGAAGGGGTGGGGATGATCGCTTTTTCGCCGTTGGCGCAGGGTATGTTGACGGACAAATATCTGAACGGTATCCCCGAAAATTCACGCGCTGCCAAATCTACAGGCCATCTGCAACGCGAGCAGGTGACGGAAGAAAAGATGAATAAAATCCGCCGATTGAATGAGCTTGCAAAGCAACGCGGCCAAACGCTTGCGGAAATGGCACTTGCCTGGCTGCTGAAGGACGACCGGGTAACGAGTGTCCTGGTAGGAGCCAGTTCGGTCGCACAGTTGACGGATAATTTGAAGGCGTTGCAAAACATGGTTTTTACAGAGGAAGAAATACAGGAAATAGAGAATATATTACAATAAAGTAACAGATAAATCGGCATTTACCAATTCAAACAATCAATGAAACCCTTCTTATATCAGGTTGCATCCCATTTTTATTCCGAATACGGGGCCGAAGTCAGCCGTCTGGCTTTTGTTTTCCCGAACCGCCGTACGGGGCTGTTCTTTCAGAAGTACTTGTCGGAAGTGTCGGAGAAGCCGCTTTTCTCTCCGACGATCCTGACGATCAACGATCTGTTTGTACAGTTGAGCGGGAAGCAGACAGCAGACCGGATCAGCATGTTGTTTAAGCTGTATGATATCTATCTGAGCCATAGCGGTTCTTCCGAAACATTCGACGAGTTCCTCTATTGGGGGGAAATGCTGCTGAATGACTTCGATGATATCGATAAATACATGGCTGACGCCCGCATGCTCTTCACAAACGTGACAGACCTTCGTGAGATTGAGAATGATTTCAGTTTTCTAAGTCCCGAACAGATCGCGGCTATCCGGACTTTTTGGTCTTCTTTCTACCCGAAAGGAGATACGCCCAACCAGGAACAGTTCCTGGCAGTCTGGCAGATCTTATACGCTTTATATACCGATTTGCGGGAAGCGCTTGCAGCCGAGGGCAAGGGGTATGAGGGTATGATTTTCAGGGAAGTGGTCGAAAAGATGGAGAAAAACGAATGTTGTGACCTTCCCTATACGAGAATCGTGTTTGTCGGTTTGAATGCCCTTTCTGTGGCTGAAGAACGTTTCCTGTCCGAGTTGCAGAAACGGGAGATAGCCGATTTTTGCTGGGATTATGCTTCGCCGAAAGTGACGGATCCGGATAATAAAGCCTCTTACTTTGTGGAGCGCAATTTACGGCGGTTCCCCTCTCAATTCATTCCCGATCCTCCCCTTTCGACTCCCCAAATTGACGTGATCGGCATCCCTTCCGGTATCGGGCAGGCCAAGCAAGTGCACCGTATTTTAAGCGAGCTTTGCAAGGAAGATGAAATGAGCGCGGAAGAGGCATTGCGGACGGCTGTGATTCTGCCGGACGAGCATTTGCTGATTCCGGTCCTGAATGCCATCCCCGAACAGATCAGGCGGATCAACGTGACGATGGGATATCCGTTGGCCGGTACCCCGGTGGCTTCTTTGATGGAATATATTTTGGCTTTGCAGAAGAACGTTCGTTATGTGGACCGGCGGCCGGTGTTTTATTTCCGGGATGTCTTGCCGATCCTGAACCATCGCTATATCTCGACAACCTCTCCGGAGGTGGTTTCCGGTCTGGTGAAAGACATTTCGGAAAATAACAAGATCTACATATCGTATGACGATCTGAATAAGACGCCTCTGTTGTCCATCCTCTTTACTCCGGTGACCGAGGTGGAAATGTTTTCCGATTACCTGATTAACGTGTTGCGGGAGCTTAACAGGGCCATTGACGATGGACAATGCACAATGGACGATGAAAAGGGCGACGAGAAATTGTCAATTGTCAATTGTCAATTATCAATTGCCGACATTGAGCAGGAGTTCATCTTCCATTATTTCGCTACCGTCAACCGGATGAAGGAAGTCATGCGGGAGGCGAATGTAGAAATGAAAATCGAGACCTATTTCCGTTTGCTGAAACGTTTGACGGACACGATTACGATCCCTTTCCATGGCGAACCTCTTTCGGGTTTGCAGATCATGGGGGTTTTGGAGACTCGTGCGCTCGACTTTGACCGGTTGATTATCCTTTCGATGAATGAAGGAATTTTCCCGCTGAGGAAAGCGGCTAACTCATTTATTCCTTATAATCTCCGCCGGGGGTTCGGTTTGCCGACATACGAGCATCAGGACAGTGTTTGGGCGTATCATTTCTACCGTTTGATTTATCGTGCCAGCCATGTCAGCCTGCTTTATGATACCCGGAGCAACGGGTTGCAGACAGGCGAGGTCAGCCGTTTTGTGCATCAGTTGCATTATCATTATGAGGAACCGATACGGAACAAGCTGGTCATTTACAACGTCTCTTCTTCCAAGACCCCTGCCTTGCAGGTGGCTAAGACGGAGGAGGTCATGAACCGCCTGGCGGCCTTCCGGGACGGCGGGACGCGGGCGATATCGGCGAGTGCGGTCAATACTTATCTGGACTGTCCGCTTAAATTCTATTTCTCCGTTGTCGAAGGGATACGGGAAGAAGAGGAGGTAAGCGAGACGATCGAAAGTAATGTTTTCGGAAGCATCCTGCATAAGGTGATGGAGGAATTGTATCAGCCTTTCTGCGGAAAGATGGTGACGGCCGATCTGCTGAAAGCGATCCGCAAAGATACGCCTATGTTGACGGGGGCGGTTGCCCGTGCCTTTGCCGAAATTTTCTTTAAGACGGATATCGTCCGTCCGCTCACCGGACAGAATTTCCTGATCGGCGAGATGATTCGCAAATATGTGGAGAAAGTGCTGGAACGGGACGGTAAACTGACTCCTTTCCGTTATATCGAATCGGAAAAGAAGATAAAATGCCTTTTCTCGTTGACGGATAAAAGTAATATCCAGCTGAAAGGATTTATCGACCGTATCGACGAAGTGCGTGATGCCGTCCGCATCATCGACTACAAGAGTGGGAGCGGGACGACGCAGTTTACCTCTGTCGAAGCCCTTTTCGACAAGGAAGATACGGATCGTGCCAAGGCAGTCATGCAGGTCTTTATGTATGCATGGATGTATGGATCAGTTCCGCATTCAACTGCTATCCAGCCGGGCATCTATTACATGCGGACCCTCTTTTCTCCCTCTTTCGATCCCGGAATTTACCGCCGTACAGATCGGTTCAAAACGGAACAGGTCCTGGACTTCGCCAATTACCATACGGATTTTGAGAACGGCTTGCGGAATTGCCTGGATGAAATCTTCGGGACGGAAACGCCGTTCGTACAAACCCCGAACGGGAAAGCCTGCACGTATTGCCCGTTTAAGGATATCTGTGGAAAATAAGGAGCCGGAAGTCTCCGGACAATTGCTTTCCGGATCAAAAACGGCTCTCCCAAGTTGGGACGACCGCTTTTGAAATGAAAAGTAGTCCTCCCAACTTGGGACGGGCATTTTTGTGACAAAAAGTAATCTCCTGACTTGGGATGGCACTTTCGTTTTATAGCGTCTCTTGTTTCAGTTGTTCGACGAACCGGTCGATCCGCTGTAGTTCTTTCGGAATATCGATCCCCTGCGGACAGTGCGGATTGCATTGGTTGCAACTGGTACAATGATCCGCCTGGCGGAGTTTCGGGACGCTGCGGTCATACCCGATCAGATAAGCCCGGCGGGCTTTGCGGTAGTTTTCATCCTGTCCGCTCTGCGGGACATTCCCTTCGTTCACACATTTATTATAATGAAGCAAGATTCCTGGAATATCGATCCCGTAAGGACAAGGCATGCAATATTTGCAGTCGTTGCACGGGATGGTCGGATATTGCATCATCAAGTCGGCAGTGTCGAACAAGAAGCGGTTTTCCTCTTCCGTCAACGGCTGCAACGGACAGTAGGAGCGGAGGTTGTCTTGCAGGTGCTCCATGTAAGTCATGCCGCTCAGCACGGTGAGCACGCCGGGAAACGAGCCGGCAAACCGGAAAGCCCAGGAGGCGACGCTCCGTCCCGGTTCGCGTTGTTTCAGGCGGGCGACGATATGATCGTGCACGTTCGAAAGCCGTCCTCCGAGGAGCGGCTCCATGATGATGGCGGGAATCCCCCGTTTCTGTAATTCCCCGTACAGGTATTCCGCATCGGTGTTTCGCGGGTTGATCTCTTTGGCATGTTTCCAGTCCAGGTAGTTCAGCTGGATCTGGACGAAATCCCATTGATATTCGTCGTGTTTCGAAAGCAAATAATCGAACACCTCTATATCTCCGTGATAGGAGAAGCCTAAGTTACGGATACGTCCCGTCTTGCGTTCTTCGAGCAGGAAGTCGAGCATGCCGTTCTTGACATACCGGTTTTCGTAGGCTTCCATACCTCCCATGCCGATCCCGTGGAGCAGCATGTAATCGAGATAATCGACTTGCAGCTCCTTGAGCGAATTGTTATACATCGCGATAGAGGCCTCACGGCTCCATGTGTCGGGAGAGAAGTTCGAGAGCTTGGTGGCGATATAATACTTATCACGCGGATAGCGGCTGAGGGCGATCCCCATGGCATGTTCCGAACGTCCCTTGCAATAGGCGGGCGACGTGTCGAAGTAATTCACGCCGTGTTCGATGGCATAGTCGGTCAGCCGGTTGACCATCTCCTGGTCGATTTCGTCGTCGTTGTCTCTTGCGCTGTTTTTGGCAATGGTCGGCAGGCGCATGCATCCGTAGCCGAGGAGGGAAACCTTGTCTTTTGTGGACGGTGTCGTGCGGTAGGTCATCCGGTCCGTGGGAATGGGGGTGGAGCTTCCCGAACCAGAGGCCACCCTGCTGTCCGGACTGCACCCGGAGAGCAACGGGGCGGTGGTTGCCGTGCTGATCCCTACGATCTTCAGGAAGTCGCGACGGTTTATCGCTTGATGATTGTCTTTTTTCATATATGATGATTCTTTTATTTCTTGATTAAATATTCCGGTGTTGTTCGTGTCCTTCGACATATATGGCGCTGAACGGGCGGGAGGGGCAGAGGTTTTCGCAGGCTCCGCAGCCGATGCATTTTTCCTCGTTGATGACCGGCAGTTGAGGCGAATCCGGATCGTTCGGGTCTTTTGCCACCATCTGGATCGCTTGGGTAGGGCAATGGCGGGCACAGTTGCCGCAAGTGACGCCGTCCCGGTTGACGATGCAATTTTCCTGGATCAGTACGGCATGTCCGATCTGGATAGCCGTTTTGTCCGCTTTCGTGATCGGACGGATCGCCCCGGTCGGGCAAACTTCCGAACATTTGACGCATTCGGGACGGCAATACCCTCGTTCGTACGACACCTCCGGCTGCATGAATGTATGCAGGTTTCCCGAAGGACGCAGCACATGGTTCGTACAAACCGACACACAAAGCTGGCACGCAGTGCAATGTCGGGAGAAATTGGCGGCGCTCAGCGAACCCGGAGGTGTGATCGGGGTGGCTCGGTCCGGTTTCTTTTTATCTTCGATGATGGCCAGTCCGCCATCGACTTTCTTGTCCGGGAGTTGTACTTTTTCCTGGGCTTTCAGTGCGGCTGAAGTGGCAAGCAATGCCGATACGGTGAAGAACTTGCGGCGGTCGGGCTTGTCTACGGCCGGTTGGGCGGTCTGTGTTTCCGCCTTGTCTGTTTTTCTGCGGGTATATCGGATGGCTCCCTGCCGGCATTTGTCGATACAATCCATACAGGCGACGCAACGGCTGTAATCGATCTCGTGTGCTTTCGCATTGATACAGGCTGCTTTGCAATTACGGGCGCATAAGCCGCAGCCATTGCATTCGGACGTATCGATAACCGGCTTGAAAACGGAGAAACGGGAGATCAATCCCAAAACCGTACCTACCGGGCAGATCGTGTTGCAATAGGTCCGTCCGTTTCGCCAGGCAAGTATGATCAGTATAACGAAGGTAACTGTGGCAATGATGAAGGTCGGGAGGCTTCGTAGCCACACTTCCGTCTCGTAGAAAGCATAACTGCCCGCCCGTTCCGCCAAGTAGGCCAGAAAGTTGTTTCCCCATTGCCAGAGGGGAGCGAATAAGTTGGAGGCGATACGCCCGTAAGCGCTGTAGGGTGCGATCAAGGCCGCCCATGCCCCTAACCCGCTGATCATGGCAAGGATAAAGATCACCATCACCCCGTATCTTAGCCAGGACAAGGCGGGGGAATACCGGAAACGATTTTTCTTCCGTTTCCCCGCCAGCCATGAAACGACATCCTGGAATATACCGAGAGGGCAGATTACAGAGCAGTAAACCCGCCCGAAAATCCAGGTCAATGCAATGAGCAACAGCACCACGCCGAGGTTCAGTGCCAATACCGCCGGCAGGAACTGTATTTTCGCCAGCCACCCGAACCATGTATGCAACGTCCCCGTGAAATCGAGAAACAGCAGGGTGACAAGCGTAAAACAGATAAATGCAGTTGTAAGTCTGATTGTTCGCAACATAATAAACTCTTTTTAGATAGTCTGTTATTTTATGTTGCAAAAATAGTGAAAGGAAATGATTTACAACTTATACGAATTACAGATTGATATACCAATATTACGGTTTTGTCAACTTCGGCAAAAAGTCTGGCTGACAAACTTCAGGACTTCCGGCAAAGCTGTCCGCCAATAGGTCCAGCTATGGCCGCCGTCGCGCACCCTGAATTCGTGCCTGATCCCTTTCTGCCTCATGATCTGGTGCACCTGCATGTTTCCGTCCAGCAGGCCGTCGTCATCACCGCAATCAATGTAATAACGGATTTTAGGCAAGTCGTTTTGGTCCCAGTCGGAAAGGAGCTTCAAAACATTGTTCTGCCTCCAGTGTTCGTCTCCCGGTCCGAACAGGCGGTTGAATAAATCCTTATGCGATTTGTTTTTTCGTGCTTCCATGACCGTGTCGTCGAAAACGGCGGCACTCAACGGGGCGCATGCGCAGAACATATCCGGATGATGCAAGCTGTACAGGAATGATCCGTAGCCGCCCATCGACAGCCCGGCAATCGCCCGGCTTTCTTTATTACTGCGAATCCGGTATGTTTTTTCCATATAGGGGATAAGCTCTTCGAAAAACATGTCTTCATAGGGCGCTTTTCCGTCGTATTGGTTGATATACCAAGTGTCCCATGCGTCCGGCATGACGATGATCATCGGTGCGGCTTCCTCGTTTGCGATGGCACGGTCGGCAATCGTTTTCATTTGCCCCATCTGAATCCAGTTGGTCTCATTGTCCGTATAACCATGCAAGAGGTAGAGGACCGGATAATTCCTCTTCGAGGTGTTGTAGTCGGAAGGCAGGTAGATGGAGTAGGAAACTTTCCTGCCTAATTTGTTACTTTCGAAAGAGAGCGATTCGAAAACCGTACTCTGTGAATATCCTGCAACGTTGAATAGAAAGCACAGGATAAAATAGAGGTAAAATTTGTTTTTCATATACTATTAATAATTAGATTTGTTTGTCTGGACAGAGTAAGAATAAGAAAAGAGAGCTTGCCGGGCAACCATTAGGTTTCGACATGCTCTCTTTCCCTTATTGGGAAATTAATCCGCCACCGGATAGGGGAATTCGGTCAACCCTTTGTACATGAACTGATAGGTCGGAATTTCGATGCCTAATTCCTGGGCAGTTCGTATGACATAGCCCGTCAATGTTTCTACTTCCGTGCGGTTGCCTTTTAGGAAATCACTGTGCATGGAGGTGGTCGAGTTGTTCGGCATGATCTTCTGAGCGTCGATGGCGGAGAATACCTGGTCGTCCGGCAGGGGAATGCCTTTGGCTACTGCCACGCTTTTGAGTTCATAACCTAATGTGATGTACAGGTCGATATGGTTGTTTATCACTTCACTGATCGGTTCGTTGAAATAAGAGGTGATAGTGGCGGCAGTCGAGATCATGAAGAACTTCTTCCAGATTTCCAAGTCGATATCGGCCGGTATTGTGGTAAGGATGCGGGCGTTCGCCAATATATCCTGCAATTCTTTCTGCCGTTTTGTCGGAACGGTTCGTGAACCGCCCGTACTCGTTTGGGCGTCCTTGCTACCGAAGAACATCCGGTCCTTTATGGTGAACTTTTCCACTTTTCCCGGTCTGACCAGGCGGGAACCGATGTAAACGCATCCTTTCCAAACCTCGTTGTCCGGTAATAGCTTTTGTATGCGTTCCGCTATATCCGCCCCGTTCAGCAGGGGAATGATAACCGTATTCGGGCCGATCACCGGAGCCAGTTGGGCTATATTCTCCTCCAGGTCGTAGCTTTTGGTACAACAAAACAGGTAATCGACCGGTCCTATTTCGGCAGGATTGTCGGTTGCGAGGGTTGGTTTTGCTTTGATCGTCAGGAATGTATTTCTGACTTCTATGCCGTTCTCCCGTATTTCTTTCAGGTTTTCTCCCCGGGAGATGAAATAGATGTCGACTTTATCGGAGTCTTTGTAACGGGCGGCTAATAATCCTCCGTAGTAACCGCCTACAGCTCCTATACCGGAAATTGCTATTTTAGTTTTACTCATATATTCTTGTCTTATTATTTTTACAAAGATGGAAAATAAAATTGAAATAACTATATCAGTTTGAGTTCTTTTAGAAAGTCGGGGATACATTGTTCAAAATTAACACCAAAACGGTAATCTGTTTTTGCATTATATGTCCGGTGTATGCTGTCGGCTGTGAAGTTCACGGCTATCTGTGCTGATTCGTTCAAGCTGAAGCCATTCAGCAGGCCGGATAACAGGGCGCTTGCAAAAACATCGCCTGTCCCGTGGTAACTTCCTGGTATCCTTTCGGTAAACAGGTAGTCTGCCGAATCATTTCTTTTGTCATAGGTCGCCGCTCCCAATTTCTTTTCTTCAAAGTACACACCGGTCAGTACGATCTTTTCCGGTCCGAGCTTGCTAAGTTTTTTTAAGATTTTCTCAATGTATGCCTGCGTGTAGGGACCGGGATGGTAACTTTCTTCCAATAATAGGGCTGCTTCGGTCAGGTTAGGGACGATGATGTCCGCCTTTTTGCATAAGGATCGCATGCCTGCGGCAAATTCAGGCTGGAATATGCGGTATAGTTCGCCATTGTCCGCCATTACCGGATCTACCAGGATCAGGTTGTTTTTGGATCTGAATAGTTCGAAGAACTCCTTGACGAGATCCAGTTGTTCGAACGAGCCTAAGAAACCGCTGTAGGTCGCGTCGAATTGTATGTCGAGCGACTTCCAGTGCTGCATAAAAGCCCGCATGTCGCTTGTCAGGTCGCGGTAAGTGTATCCGCTGATTCCTCCTGTGTGAGTCGATAATATGGCGGTCGGCATGGCGCACGCCTCTATTCCGGCGGCGGAAAGGATAGGCAAAGCAACAGTTAGAGAGCATTTTCCGAATCCGGACAAATCATGTATGGCAGCCACACGTTTTTGATAATCTTTATTTTCCATTTGTATGTTATGACTTTATTTTTCTATAACAACAAAAAATATTTCCGATTTGTTATTAGAGAAATAGATAGGCTATGAGAAATATTGCTATTATTGCACTGTTATTGGCATGTGTCAGTGTGGCTGGCAACGCCGGGAACAGGAAAGAGTTTGATTTAATGAAACAAGAAAATATGAAGATGAAAGACAAGGCTGAGATATATCTGGCAGGCGGTTGTTTCTGGGGTACGGAACATTTCCTGAAACAGATCAGAGGTGTGGAACAAACGGAAGTCGGTTATGCCAACAGTCAAGTTCCCAATCCTACCTATAAAGAGGTATGTACCGGGAATACCGGGGCGGTAGAAACGGTGAAAGTCGTTTATGATCCGCAAACGGCCGGTCTGGATCTATTGTTGAACCTATACTTTCAGACGATAGATCCGACCAGTGTCAACCGTCAGGGCGGAGATAGCGGTTTGCAATATCGCACGGGGATTTATTATACCGATGAAGAAGACGTTCCGGTGATCGAAGCCGCCATTAAGGAGCTGGCAAAGGACTATGCGAAGCCGATCGCCATCGAGGTGATGCCACTCGTTAATTTTTATGCTGCGGAAGACTACCATCAGGATTATTTGGATAAGAATGCAGGCGGTTATTGCCACATTCATCCGAAATTGTTCGAATTGGCGCGGAAAGCAAATGCCCGTCCTGTTTATGCAAAGCCGGATGATGTGACTCTTAAGAATAAACTTTCGGACATACAGTATGCCGTAACGCAAAAAAATGCCACGGAGCCCGCATTCCGCAATGAATACTGGAATGAGCATAGGGAAGGAATTTATGTCGATATTACGACCGGCGAACCGCTTTTCGTATCCACAGATAAGTTTGATTCCGGCTGTGGCTGGCCCAGTTTTTCCAAACCGATCGATAAGCAACTGATTGTCGAAAAGCCGGATACTTCGCATGGAATGATCCGGACGGAAGTACGCAGCCGGATGGGGGATGCTCATTTAGGCCATGTCTTTCCGGATGGTCCTGCCGATAAAGGAGGTCTGCGGTATTGTATAAACAGCGCTTCACTGCGGTTTGTCCCGAAAGAAAAGATGAAAGAAGAAGGTTATGGAGATTATTTGCCCCTTCTGAAGAAATAAAATCAGGCGTATGTATCGGATGAGGCAGTGTCGGGATTCTTTTGCTTCCCTGGACACTGCCTCATGTTTTTTATTTATTGTTCGAGAACATCCAAGTCCATTTGTGCCAGATGCTTTCCAAGGGACCTTGTTTGTGGCTTGCCAGCCACCATTTGCAGAACGAAACTTGTAACAGGAAAAGGGCGAACCCGATCAGCAGACTTATTGTATAGCCGCAATAAGGAGCCAAATATAGCCCGAACGGGAAATAGATAATCGCTCCCATGATCGATTGCGTGATATAGTTGGTCAGACTCATCTTGCCATAAAAACGCAGAGCCGAAACCGCTTTTCTGAAGCATTCCTTCTGGTACAGGATGACAAACGAGGCAACGAGGACGAATGTAAACGCAAATTTCTGCCACATGTCGAAAGCTGTCCCTACGGTTTGCTTGACCAGGGCATTGTCGCCTGCCATGATCTGTTCCTTTAAAGAATACAAGGGAGCGAAACAGATTGCTGCAATAATAAGAACCTTTACCCAAAAACGCAGGTGTGTTTCGCTTGTAACGAATAGTTCTTTTCTGCCGATATAAAGTCCCAACAGGAATAAACCTGCCGTCTGCAGAAAACGTCCGGCTCCGATAGCCCAGTACAAACTTGCTTTTTGCCCTAACGTGATATTACCCCAGATGAAGTCCAGAAAATTTCCGGCTTTGGTATATTCGGCGACCTCGCCGTACATGGCGCCTACGCCGAGATCCGGCAGAGCATGGGCCGGATTGAGCAGGCTCATGATGTAGTGATACCATTCTATCGGTTGGATTAATAATATAATAGCTGTGATCAAGATCGCTTTGTCACTCCATTTGCGGACTAAGAATAAAACCAAGCCTACTACGGCAAATAACAACAGTACGTCTCCGGCCGGGAAAAAAGCGGCGTTCAGGGTCGCGAAGCCAAGCAGCAGAACCAGTCGCCATAAGAAGCGGTAGCCGAAGTCTTTTCCTTTCTTTTCCTGATTATGACATTGGATATAGAATGTAAACCCGAACAGAAGAGCGAAAATGGCATAAGCTTTTCCTGCAAACAGGGAGAAAATGACGTTAAACACTCCGTCGTTAAGGACGGCCAGCCATGCCGGTTGTTCTGTTGGATAGACTGGAAAAATAAAATGTTCCAGATTATGCACTAAAATAATTGCCATGACGGCAAATCCTCTTAGTGCATCGACCACTTCAATACGTGGGGTTTTGCTTGCTGATAGTTCCATATAAGTTGTTTGTTAAGTTTCAATGCACAAATATAGGTATTTTGAAATCGAATCACCGTTGTTTTGAAATCAAATCACGTTTGCATTGAAAAGGGATGCCTATCTATCGGAAAAAAGGTAGGCATCCGTTGCCGAAAAGGTGCTGACCTTTTTCCCGATACCCTGTCATCCCTTTGCATCGTTTGGAAGCAGGATTTTTGGGCAATAAAAAAGCTACAAATCATTGATTTGTAGCTTTTTATCCGTTCTTTGACCATTTTTGTCCAGTAAGTTCAGCGGAGAAAGAGGGATTCGAACCCCCGGAACCTCTCGGTTCAACGGTTTTCAAGACCGCCGCAATCGACCACTCTGCCATCTCTCCAATATGTTGTGCAACCGTTTCTTTTGATTGCGGTGCAAAGGTAGTGATTATTTTCGAATAACCAAATTTGGTGGTGGGTATTTTTTCTTTTCACTCTATTCTTTTTCTTTTAACCACAGAGAACAAACGTTTGTGTCTTTTTATTGTTATTTTTGTAAGTGGTAATAATTAAAATAGTAATAAGTTTTATATGAGAAGTTTGAAAAGTCTATTGATGGTTGCGGTCGCACTGGTTTTGGTTAGTTGTTCCATGTCCGCAAAGCCGGAAAAAAATGAAACGGAAAAGGCATCGGCACAGGGGGAAGTGATTGCTTTGAACAAGGCGGACTTCCTGTCGAAAGTATATAATTACGAAAAGAATCAGACTCAATGGGTGTACGAAGGAAACAAACCGGCTATTATTGATTTTTATGCAGATTGGTGCGGTCCTTGCAAGAAAGTATCTCCGATCCTGAAAGAACTGGCTGCACAGTATAAGGACGATATTGTTATTTATAAGATAAATGTAGATAATGAAAAAGAGCTGGCTTCGGCATTCGGCATACAGAGTATCCCGACGTTGCTGTTCATTCCCAAGACAGGTAAACCCCAGATTGCTCAGGGCGCTTTATCGAAAGAACAGTTTGTAGAGCAGATAGATCATTTCTTACTGAAGAAATAAATTCTTTATATATTCCCGTTAGAAATGTTGCAATTTGGAACGCCTGGTTCTCTTGTAGGATCGGGCGTTTTTTGGGAGCTTTTGCAAATGTTTGGGAGGAGGGATACACAATAAAAAAAGAGGACATCTTTGTGGGGATGTCCTCTCTTTATTTGGCAAAGCCCGAATTTATTCAGCGCTTTCTGCTGCAGGAGCTTCTTCTGCCGGAGCGGCAGCAGCTGCTTCTTCAGCCTGCTTAGCAGCTTCAGCGGCTGCCAATTCTGCTTTCTTTTTAGCTACGATTTCTGCTTTTGCCTTGTTTGCTTCTTTTTCTGCTTCCAGACGAGCTTTTTCTGCAGCTTTTGCAGCTTCGCTATCTTTGTCCTTTACAGCCTGAACAGAAGCCTGTTTGTTTTTCAACCAAGCCTGAAACTTAGTTTCAGCGGTAGCTTCGTCGAACGCACCCTTCTTAACACCTTCCAATAAGTGTTTTTTCAAGCAAACACCTTCGCGGGAAAGGATGTTACGAGTGGTATCTGTAGGTTGTGCACCTACCTGTAACCAATACAAAGCTCTTTCGAAGTTCAAATCTACTGTAGCAGGATTAGTGTTCGGATTATAAGAACCTATCCTTTCAATAAACTTTCCATCACGTGGAGCCCTGCTGTCTGCGACTACGATCTGATAAAAAGCGTAGCTTTTACGACCGTGTCTTTGCAATCTAATTTTTGTTGCCATGTTTGAATAATTAATTTAAGCTGTTTGTATTAGCGGGTGCAAAGATAGGGGTTTTTATATACAAAACAAATATATTGAGGAAGAAAATAATTGATTATCTTTGCATGCGTGTGAAATTCTCAATTATCAAATAATAAACGGATACATTATGAAGACGAATACGTTGAAGAAAATGCTATTGATGCTGTTGTGTGTTGTTTCGGTAAGTATGACTGCCTTGGGGAAAGAGCCGGTTTCGGATGTGTTGCCGATTGCCGATCCTTATATCCTGTTTTACAACGATACCTATTATGCCTATGGAACATCCCGTGCGGACGGTTTCGAGGTGTACAGTTCTAAAGACTTGAAATCGTGGGAGCGTTCTCCGCGCCTGGCACTGAGTAAGGAAGATTCTTACGGGGATAAATGGTTTTGGGCGCCGGAAGTCTACTATGTGGAGAAGGATAAGAAATTTTATATGTTCTATTCGGTAGAGGAACATGTTTGTGTTGCCACGGCCGATTCCCCTTTCGGCCCGTTCGTGCAGGATGAAAAGAAGCCGATCCGGGAAGAGAAAGGAATCGATACCTCCGTCTTTTTCGATGAGGACGGGAAGGCCTATCTTTATTTTGTCCGCTTTACAAACGGCAATGTGATTTGGTGTGCCGAGCTGAAAGATAATCTGAAAGAGATCAAGGAAGAAACATTGACGCAATGCGTCGAGGCCGCCGAACCGTGGGAGTTAGTATTCGGGAAGGTTGCCGAAGGTCCTTCCGTCGTCAAGCGGGACGGGCTGTATTATATGCTCTATTCCGCCAATGACTTCAGAAGCCGGGATTATGCCGTAGGCTACGCAACATCGGATTCTCCCTTCGGCCCGTGGAAGAAAAGCGGGAAAAATCCGCTTTTGCATAAAGTGGAAGAGCTTGTCGGAACCGGCCATGGCGCACCGTTCCTGGATAGAGCGGGCAGATACCGCTACATTTTTCATGCCCATAAGAGCCGGACAGAGGTGAACCAGCGAAACTCTTACATTATCGATATGTCCCTGACGGGGAAGGACCGTGTTTCGATCGGCGGCGGCTTGATACGGCCGGAAGTCGTGAAGTAAGCCTTCCCTTTCGGCCGGGATGGCAAAGCACGGTCGGTTAGTTTGCCATCCTGTACCTGTTGGGTGGAATTTTATATAACTATCCAAAGGCAAATCGGCCGTATCTCTGTCTTTTCCTTGACCTCTTCCAATAATTAGAAAACCTTGTCAAATCATTGGACAGTGGTGAATCAAATGGGTGCTTATTGTCATTTTCCCAAAAACGACATTGGTTCAAAACGAAACTACTACCGCATCTAATTCGATTTTATACCCCATTTACTTCAAATTACCCGCAGGGGTAATATTTTTTAACAAACAGCCGATTTTGTATGTTTTTATGGATCAGCTATTTGTGATAAATATGCGTTTAAGGGGGGATATTGTTGTTTTTTTGTGAGTTTAATGTCCCGGAAAGCGGAAAAATCTTCGGCCCTTTGAATGTGGTCTGAGGGTGAATGACGCACGATTATTATCATTCCTATTTATTTATTACCTTTGCCGCTCGTTTTATAAAAGCAATACATTATATATATTATATGATTTCAGTAGACGGACTAACAGTAGAGTTTGGCGGTAGCGCATTATTTTCGGATATATCTTTTGTCATTAACGAGAAAGACCGGATTGCCCTGATGGGAAAGAACGGCGCAGGGAAATCCACCTTGTTGAAGATATTGGCGGGTGTGCGCGAACCGACTCGCGGGAAAGTATCCGCACCGAAAGATACCGTTGTCGCATATCTTCCGCAGCATTTGATGACGGAAGACGGCCGTACCGTTTTTGAAGAAACAGCCCAGGCTTTTGCGCATCTGCACGAGATGGAGGCGGAGATTGCCGCTCTCAACAAGGAATTGGAGACGCGCACCGATTATGAGTCGGACAGCTACATGGAGCTGATCGAGCGTGTTTCGACTTTGAGCGAGAAGTTCTATTCCATTGAAGAGATTAATTATGACGCCGATATCGAGAAGACCTTGTTAGGGCTTGGTTTTACCCGCGAAGACTTTACCCGCCAGACGAGCGAGTTCAGCGGTGGCTGGCGCATGCGTATCGAATTGGCGAAACTGTTGTTGAAGAAGCCGGATGTGCTCTTGTTGGACGAGCCGACCAACCACCTCGATATCGAGTCGATCCAGTGGTTGGAAGATTTCCTGATCGACAACGGGCAGGCAGTAGTCGTGATCAGCCACGACCGCGCGTTCGTAGATCATATCACGACCCGTACGATCGAAGTGACGATGGGCCGCATCTACGATTATAAGGTCAATTACAGCCAATACCTTCAGCTGCGCAAGGAGCGTCGCGAACAGCAACAGAAAGCATATGACGAGCAACAGAAGTTCATTGCCGAGACGAAAGATTTTATCGAACGTTTCAAAGGCACTTATTCCAAGACCTTGCAGGTGCAGAGCCGTGTGAAGATGCTCGAAAAACTGGAGATTCTGGAAGTGGACGAGGAAGATACTTCCGCTCTGCGCCTGAAGTTCCCGCCTTCGCCCCGTTCGGGTTCCTATCCGGTGACGATCGAGGATGTGTCGAAATCGTACGGGGAGCATACCGTTTTCCGTAATGCCAATCTGACGATCGAGCGGGGTGACAAGATCGCTTTCGTCGGAAAGAACGGGGAAGGCAAATCCACGTTGGTTAAGTGCATCATGAAAGAAATCGAGCATGACGGCACGCTGACGATCGGGCATAACGTGATGATCGGTTATTTCGCGCAGAACCAGGCTTCCCTTTTGGATGAGAACCTGACGGTGTTCCAAACGATAGATGATGTCGCAAAAGGGGACATCCGCAACAAGATCAAGGACCTGCTGGGCGCTTTCATGTTCGGGGGCGAGAATTCCGCCAAAAAAGTAAAAGTGCTCTCCGGCGGCGAGCGTACCCGCCTGGCCATGATCAAGCTGCTGCTGGAGCCTGTCAACCTGCTGATCCTCGACGAGCCGACGAACCATCTGGACATGAAAACGAAAGATATCCTGAAGCAAGCCTTGATGGATTTTGACGGGACGCTGATCGTCGTTTCCCATGACCGTGACTTCCTGGACGGCCTTGTGACCAAAGTGTACGAGTTCGGAAACAAGAAAGTGACGGAACATCTTGAGGGTATCTACGAGTTCCTGCAACGCAAGAAGATGGAGAACCTGAACGAGCTGGAGCGGAAGAGCTAAATCCGTATCCCCAGTCCGAGCATCAGGTCGTAAGTGGAATAGTCCACCCGGGGATAATACCGGTAGTTTGTCCGTCGGGAGAAATAGCGGTTCGTCAGGGTGATGTTCCATTTGTCCTTCAATAGATAAGCCAGTTTCATCGAGAAGATGGTCAGGCGTGCGTTCCCGGCATCGCCTTGGATGTTCAGGGTGGTGGGGTCTGCCTGTGACCAGTCGATATCCGGATCGTATCCTTTCCAGGTAAAGATATGATAGTTTTCCATGTTGAGCAGGAACGCCAATCGTTTGTTGTAGATGATGCCCGCACCGGCCTTGGTGCTGTAGCCGCTCCCTAAGTTATAATCCCGTTCGCCGAGCAGCATGTAATCCGACAGGCTGGCTCCTAAAGCTACGCCGTTTGCATACAGTTCGGCATAGATATCAGCTTTGTCTCCCGGTGTGGCCTGTTTGTAATAGATCAAGCCGGCTCCTGCTGCTGCCGGTGCCGCGATGCGGTAGGGAGGAACGGTGAGGTCGCTCCCGTTGCGGAGTTCCGAGTTATAGAAGTCGAAATGTTGGAAAAATCCGGCGGAAAGGGAACGCGCTTCCTTCGTCCAAACAGTTTTCCCCCATAAGGCCCCGATGGCGTTGACCTGGCTGACGACGGGCTGCGCTGAGAATAGATCCATTCCGAAGTTGAAACGGAACCATTCGTAGGGAGAATAAAAATCATCGTTGATCGGATTCCCGTAGTTGATGCGGAGATTGATGTTCAAACTCGTCGTCCCTCGTTTCGAACCTTCCTGCTCTGCCAGGAAGCGGGGACCCATCGTGACGATGAAGTTGACGGGGACGGAAGAATAGGTTCGTCCTTTTGAAGAACTGTGCCGCCAGGCTTCCCCCGAAATGATGCGGTTGAAGGCGCGGACCGGCGACAAGACGCCCGCCAACACCTCGCGCCCCACGCGTTCGGCTCCCGACGAGCGGTTATCGATGAACAGGTCGGACAGCCGGTAGGTGATTTCACCCAGTTCGATTCCTCCGAACGTCGTCGCCAGCATGTCGTTGATCGAAGGCGGTTCGTTCTCCATAAAGAACTCCCACATCAGGCTGCCGCCGGCCGCAAAAGGGGCGGATTGCCAGAAGTTCATCCCGTTGCTGCGGGCTGCGTTGAAATAGAGCGAACCGTGGTAGGGATGGGAGAACAGGTTCGTCGTGAACTGGTCGGTGTCCCATACCGGACCTTTTTTGAAATTGCTTTTGATCGTATGCCCGTTGATATAGGCCCAGTCCTCTTTTACGATATACCGGTCGAAGCTCCAGACGACCATATTGAGCCCGAATGTTTCGAGCGCCGCTTTCCAGGGGCGGCGGGGTTGGAATAGGGTTGTGTCGCTTATGTAATGACGATATTTTATTTGAGGTATGTATTCTTGTCCCCATATCCATGAAGACGAAAGCAGACAAACGAGACCGGTTAATATAAATTTCTTCATTATTCCTTAATTAGATAATCATCAGCACTTTTTTGAATGCAAACTTATATATAATTAACAGCCGGATATTCGTTTGGTTTAAATTATTATCAGGTCGTCTCGATAGAAAACCGCAACATTGCGAGGAAATACTTATTTTTGCAGAAAAAATCAAAATGATAGACTTCATTACGTTTTGCGATTACACCGGGACATTCGCTTTTGCGATTAGCGGTATCCGTTTGGCTTCTGCTAAACAATTTGACTGGTTCGGAGCTTATGTTGTCGGTGTGGTTACGGCGGTGGGAGGCGGTACGATCCGCGATATCCTGCTCAATGCCACTCCTTTCTGGATGGAACAGGCTTCTTATCTCATCATATCGGCGTTGGCATTGCTCTTCGTTATCATCTTTCGGAAATATGTGATCAGTTTGAACAATACGTTCTTCATTTTCGATGCTATCGGGCTGGGGCTGTTCGGCGTGGTCGGTATCGAGAAGGCGCTGGCATTCGGGTTTCCGATGTGGGTGGCTATTGTGATGGGAACGATTACGGGCGCTTTTGGCGGTATGATCCGCGATATCCTGATCAACGAGGTGCCGCTGATTTTCCGAAAAGACATTTATGCCCTGGCATGCGTGTTCGGAGGCTTTATTTATTATGCTTGCCTGCAGATGGGGATCGGGCCGTCGCTGACGCAGCTTATTGCTGCTACCGGAATATTCGTTTCACGGATAGTGGCGGTAAAATATCATATAAGCGTCCCTGTATTAAAAGGGGAAGAATAAATTTATTAACTTTGCGATTTATGACAGCAAATATGAACACTCAAAGTGAGAAAGCCTCGATCCTGCTCATCTATACGGGCGGAACGATCGGTATGATCGAAAACCCCGAAACCGGAGTGTTGGAATCGTTCAATTTCCAGCATTTGAAGGATAATATGCCGGAGTTGAAGAAGTTGGGCTATGCGGTTTCGACCATCCAGTTCGATCCGGCCATGGATTCATCGGAGATGGGGCCGGAGTCATGGATGAAGATCGTGAGGATTATTGCCGACAATTACCAGCTGTACGACGGCTTTGTCGTGCTTCATGGCACGGACACGATGTCTTTTACGGCATCCGCTTTGAGTTTTATGCTGGAGAATTTAAGCAAGCCGGTCATCTTTACCGGTTCGCAATTGCCGATCGGTATGTTGCGGACCGACGGGAAAGAAAACCTGATCACCGCTATCGAGATTGCCGCGGCAAAGGAAAACGGCATCCCGGTTGTGCCGGAGGTTTGTATCTTTTTCGAAAATGACTTGTTGAGGGGAAACCGTACGAGTAAGATCAATGCGGACAACTTCAATGCTTTCCGTTCATACAATTATCCGCCGCTGGCACATGCCGGCATTTATATAAAGTATGACACGCAGCAGGTTTACCACCCTGTTTCGAGAAGGCCTTTGAAACCGCATTACCTCTTGGACCGGAATATTGCGGTGCTGAAACTTTTCCCGGGGATTTCTCCCCAGGTAGTGGAAAGCATCCTGAACATACCGGGGTTGAAGGGGGTCGTGATGGAGACGTTCGGAAGCGGTAACGCGCCGTGCTACGATTGGTTCCTGACGATGCTGAAAGATGCGGTGAGCCGGGGAATTGTGATTGTGAATGTAACCCAGTGTAGTGCCGGAAGCGTGGAAATGCACCGGTATGAGACAGGGCATAAATTGTTGGAAGCGGGGGTGATAAGCGGATTCGACAGTACGACCGAAAGTGCCGTCACCAAGCTCATGTTCCTTTTCGGCCACGGCCTGACGCCGGAGGAGGTGAAGGATCACATGAACTGTTCGCTGATCGGGGAGGTGACGATCCCCGACACGTTTCGCCCGTAATTCCTGTTAAGGACTGAATTGGAAATTAAAATGAAACTATCATTTCTGAGTTTAGCAAGTGGAAGCAGTGGAAACTGCTATTATCTGGGAACACCCGAATTCGGCGTGTTGATTGATGCAGGTATCGGTATTCGTACCATAAAGAAGGTGTTGAAAGATAAAGCGATCGATTTCTCCAAAATTATTGCAGTCCTGATTACGCATGATCATGCCGATCATATCAAGACCGTAGGTTGCCTGGGAGAGAAACACTGTATTCCTGTCTATACGACGGAGGCTGTCCACCGGGGGATCAACAAAAGCCGCTACGTGGAGGAAACGCTTGTCGCTTCGCGTAAAGTGATCGAAAAGGAAGTGCCTTTTATGATCCGCGATTTTCGCATTACCGCTTTCGAGGTCCCGCATGACAGTACCGACAATGTCGGCTATTATATCGAATATGGCGATCATAAGTTCACGTTGGCAACGGATGTCGGCCATATCACCGAAACGGTAAGCAAATATATGAGCATGGCGAACCACCTGATCATAGAAGCCAATTATGACGAGGAGATGTTGCAGTTCGGCACGTACCCTGCTTTCCTGAAGGAACGCGTAGCCAGTCCGACCGGACATTTGAGCAACCGTGAAGCTGCCGAATTCCTCGCCACCCATTATGATCCCAAACTGAAAGATATCTGGTTGTGCCACCTGAGCCGTGACAATAACCATCCCGAACTTGCCTTTAAGACAGTTGATTTCCGTCTGTTCCAGGAGGGGGTACGGGTAGGAAAGGATGTCTCCCTGCATGCGCTGAAGCGGACTACACCGTCTGATATTTTTGAGTTTGAGTAAATTTTTATGTAAAAAACTGCGGGAAAAGTTTGCAAAGAAAAATTAAACTCCTATCTTTGCACCCGCAATCGAGAAACAACGATAGCATGAATGACTTGGTAGCTCAGTTGGTAGAGCAAATGACTCTTAATCATTGGGTCGAGGGTTCGAGCCCCTCCCAGGTCACTCAACAAAAACAAAACCGACAAACATCGACTTGGTAGCTCAGTTGGTAGAGCAAATGACTCTTAATCATTGGGTCGAGGGTTCGAGCCCCTCCCAGGTCACAAGTGACAACAAGTTACAAACAGCATTTTACAGTTGATACTGTGAAGTGCTGTTTTTGTTTATGGACCCTTTTATTGGGGGAATTAAGGTCGGCGGATTTTCCCGGTGGGCAGAGGGGATCACTATCCGGTAACAAGATGCATCTCTTTTATCTTATAAAAACAGTAACAATGGTTAGGTAATCCGTAATTAGGGTAATGAATATGTCTGGATTATCTTTTATTTTTGTAACCGGAATATTGTAGGTGATATATGTTATTGCTCGGTAAGTTAAATATTTGCGGTTATGGATAAGATACTCAATTTGGATAGTGTGGATCTGTATAACAAATTATACGGCCTTGAAACGCTGAACCCGCTGGTCAGCGTGATCGACCTGAACAAAGCGACCAGCGGTGTGGACCTCATCCGGTTCAACTATGGCGTTTATGCATTATACCTGAAACTTGAAAAGGCCTGCGACATCCGATACGGGCGTCGGACTTACGATTATCAGGAAGGCACCATCGTCTGTTTTGCTCCCGGACAGACGGCGGAGACGACTCCGACGACAGATAAGGTCCAGGTGAACGTCTATGGGATTCTTTTTCATCCTGACCTGCTGCGGGGGACGTCGCTGGGGAAGGCAATCAAGAAATACACGTTCTTTTCTTATGAGGTAAACGAAGCGTTGCATCTTTCGGAAGAGGAGAGGTGTATTGTGATGGATTGCCTGAAGATTATACGCATGGAGCTGGAACATGGCGTGGACAAGCATAGCAAGACTTTGCTGGTGAACCATATCGAATTGCTCCTTAACTATTGCATGCGTTTCTACGAACGCCAGTTTATCACCCGCAGCAAGGCGAACAGCGATGTGCTGACACGCTTCGAGAGCTTGCTGGACGAGTATTTCGAAGGGACGGCCGCCGAGAGCAACGGCCTGCCTACGGTGAAATACTTTGCCGACAAGCTCTGTCTTTCGTCCAACTATTTTGGCGATATGTTCAAGAAGGAAACCGGGAAGACACCGCAGGAATATATTCAGACGAAGGTTATCGAACTGGCCAAGGAACGTATCTCCTCCGCAGCGGAGGAAACGGTCAGCCGGATTGCCTACTCGCTGGGATTCCAGTATCCGCAGCATTTCTGCCGCTTGTTCAAGAAGCGGGTAGGGTGTACGCCGAATGAATTTCGGGCGCAAAACAGTTTGTGAGTGAATTTTTAGGCGATGAAAGAAAGGACGTTGGACATAAAGACCGTATGCGAATGCAATCGGTGCTTGGGGTGCGAGACGCTCCATCCGCAGGTAAGTATCATCAATCTGGAGAATCCGAATCTGGAACAGGATGCCGTAAGGTTCGAATTCTATGCCATCCTGCTGATTGAAGATTGTGAAAACGGGTGCGATTGTTGCGGGCGTAAATATTACGACTATTCCAATGCAACGATGGTGTTTCTCACTCCCGGCGAAATTTTCGGTATGAACGAGAACAATACGCTTCCCGACAAGGGGTATCTTTTGGCGTTCCATCCCGATTTGCTGTTCCGTACTTCGTTGAAAAATCATATCAAGTATTATACCTTCTTTTCCTACCGCAAGGAAGAGGCACTGCATCTTTCGCAACGGGAAACGGCGAAAGTGACCTGTTGCCTTGAAAATATCGAAGATGAGCTTCATCATGCCATAGACACGCATAGCAGTACCATCCTGTCCCGCCATATCGAACTGTTGCTGGATTACTGTACGCGCTATTACGAGCGGCAGTTCATTACCCGTGAAAACAAAAACAAGGTGATTCTGGGGAAAATGGATAAGATTCTCGACGACTATATCGCCTCCGGTAAGCTACGGGACGGCAAGTTGCCCACTGATGCCTATTGTGCTGGGAATCTGAACTTGTCCGTCGCTTATTTTAATGACCTGTTGAAGTTTGAGACGGGTAAGACGCTTACCGAGTATTTCCAACTTAAACGGTTATCTGTCGCCAAGAACCTTTTGTTGAGAACGGACAGCACGCCCGCTGCCATTGCCTGTCGGTTGGGGTATCCGAATGTTCAGCATTTCAGTTTAATATTCAAGAAGATAACCGGTTTTGCTCCAAATGAATACCGGTGTTCACAGAGTTGAGCAGATAAGTAAATGAACACCCGGATGTTCCCGATTAGGCACCCGGATGTTCATACCCGCTACATGGGGGTGTAGGGTATGCGGACATGGGGGTGTCGATGAGTGTTTCCACTTGCCGTTTGCATTTTTCCCTACTTGTTTTTCAAGAAAAGCTTTCTTTATGTCAATAGAAGCATTTGTTTGTGTGATAGACGAGTGATAGAGGAGTGATAGATAAAAATGCCCTCTATCACACCTTCCACGTTATGAACATCAAAGCATACAAGAGAAAGTGTGATAGAGTGACAGAGATTTTGGAAAACACGGGTTCTTGTGTCTCTTCCGGTTGCTTGCCGGTATTACCAGAAATACCAATAGAATGCAGCCGTAATACCCAGGATGATAACGGAATGGATCACATCCCAATGATTCCAGCTTGCACGTGTGGCCGCCCGCTCTTCCGGCGTCGCCGTTCCGAATACCAGACCTTGTATCTTTCCGGCTTCGGGGGCTTTCGTGCAAAGACTGACAATGATTGTCAGGATGATGCAGAAGAGGAACATCCATCCGCAGAAGAACAACCAGTTCATGTCATAGAACAGGGCTTTGAACAGGTTGTCGGATGCGTCGACCGCATTGCTGTAATAAACTTTGGCTCCCAGGCGGGTAATACCGATGATGATACCTGCCAGCATTCCCCACATGCCTCCTTGGGCGGAAGTGCGTTTCCAGCAAACACCCAACAGGAAGGCGGCGGCGATGCCCGGTGACAGTACGGATTGTACGTCCTGAAGGTAATTATAGAGGACATCTCCGACGCTGCGCATGATCGGAATCCAGAGGATACCCAGAATCACGATTACGACTGTTGCGATCTGGCCGATTACAACCAGCTTCTTTTCGGGCGTTTCCGGCTTGAAACGTTTATAAAAGTCGATCGTGAACAACATTGCCGACGAGTTGAACAGGGAGGCCAGCGAACTCATAAGAGCGGCCAGAATACCACATACGACAAGCCCTTTCACGCCTGCCGGAAGCAGTTTCGCTACCAGTGTCGGGAAGGCTGCATCCGGGATGGAGAGCTTGAATACCTCGCCATTGATCACCACTCCGTTTTTACTCAATGCAAAAGCGATCATTCCCGGAATCAGGAAGAGGAATACCGGGAGCAGCTTTAGGTAGGCCCCGAAGATGGCGCCACGGCGGGCTTGCTTCATATCTTTGCCCGAAAGGACACGCTGCACGATGTACTGGTCGGTACACCAATACCAGAAGCCGATAATGGAGGAACCGATCAACGCACCGAGCCACGGATATTGCGGGTCGCGGTTGTCACGGATCAGTTGCGTCATGGTATCGCCGTAATCGTTTACGACGACGGATTTGCACGCAGCCATCATTTCATCCCAGCCGCCTAATGCCTTAAAGCCGAGCACGAGGATAATCAGCGAGCCTAACAGCAGGATCGGGGTTTGGAGTACGGATGTGTAAAGAACGGATTTCATTCCCCCTACAATCGTATAAAGAGCGGTTAACAAGACCAGTCCGATCGCCGCAATCCAGAAAAAGTCGATCCCCCACAGTTCCTTGATGCCGAAAACCTGCTGGAACACCAATCCGCCGGCATAAACCGTAACGGCTACTTTTGTCAATACATAACTGATTAATGAGATGATGGAAAGGATAGTACGGGATTGCGGGTTATATCGCCTCTCCAGAAATTCAGGCATTGTGTACACCATACTGCGTGTATAGAAGGGGACGAATACCCAGCCGAGGATCAGGATCATCCATCCCTGGATTTCCCAATGGGCCATTGCCATGCCACTGGAAGCTCCTGCTCCTGCCAGTCCGATAAGATGTTCCGAGCCGATATTGGATGCGAAAATGGATGCACCGATAGCGAGCCAGGTGGCATCGCGGCCACCGAGGAAATAGTCGGCAGAGTTGTTTTGTTTTTGTTTAGATACCCATATAATAATCCCGATTAGAGCTAAAGCGAATAGCCCTATTACAATGAAGTCTAATGTTGCCATAATAGTGTTTTACATGATTTTAGGGATTTTGTCAATCCTGCGCTGATGCCGACCGCCTTCGAACGAGGTGTTCAGGAAGGCTTCGACCGTGTGAGTGGCTTCCTCTTGACTGATAAATCTGCCGGGCATTACAAGTACGTTGGCGTCGTTGTGCTCGCGTGCGAGACGTGCTATCTCTTCCTGCCAGCACAGAGCGGCCCGTATTCCCTGATGTTTATTGAGTGTCATGGCTATTCCGTTTCCGGATCCGCAGATAGCTATTCCGGGATATACTTCGCCGGCTTCTACAGCTTCGGCAAGCGGATGGGCGTAATCGGGATAATCACAACTTTCTGTCGAGCAGGTTCCGAAATCTTTATAGGCTAACCCTTTCGAGTCGAGTATTTGTTTCACGAATTCTTTCAGTTCGTATCCTGCGTGGTCGCTACATAAACCTAATGTTTTCATATTTATCTGTTAGAGGAGGTTGGGATTTGTGATTTCAGATTCATGATTTATGAAGAGTTGGTAAATCATAAACCTGAAATCATAAATCTATTAGTTCAATAATTCTTTTACCTGATTGTACACGTTCTGTCCCGTGAAGCCGAGTTTTTCGTCCAGTACCTTGTACGGAGCGGAGAACCCGAATGATTCGAGTCCCCAAACCTTGCCGTTGGCGCCAACCAACCCTTCCAGGTTGACCGGCAGGCCGGCTGTAAGCCCGAATACCTTGCTTCCTGTCGGAATGACGGATTCCTGGTATTCCTTGCTCTGGTTGCGGAATAAGCCTTCAGAAGGAACAGATACGATGCGGACCTTGATGCCGTCGGCGCGAAGCAATGCTGCTCCTTCTTCCAATGTGGAGACTTCCGAACCGGAAGCGACCATGATTACATCAGGGTTTTCGTCACCTTCTACAATATAGGCACCCTTTTCAGCCTGCAAAGCTTCGTCGTAACGGTTTCCCTTTGCGGGCAGGTCAGTGATGTTCTGACGGGAAAGAATCAAAGCTGTCGGAGTGGCTGTGTTTTCCATGGCCATCTTCCAGGCGATTGTCGTTTCGGTCACGTCTGCCGGGCGAAGTACCAACATGGAGTTGTGTCCCTTGTGGTTCTTCAGTTTTTCCATCAGACGGATCTGCGCTTCCTGCTCGACCGGTTCGTGTGTCGGGCCGTCTTCACCTACGCGGAAAGCATCGTGAGACCAGATGAACTTAACCGGTTGTTCCATCAAGGCAGCCATGCGGATTGCCGGTTTCATATAGTCGGAGAATACGAAGAACGTACCGCAAGCGACGATTACGCCTCCGTGGAGCGACATGCCGATACATAAGCAGGCCATCGTCAGTTCGGAAACGCCGGCCTGAAGGAATGCACCGCTGAAATCGCCTTTCACGAATGCGTGTGTTTTCTTCAGGAAGCCGTCGGTCTTGTCCGAATTGGAAAGGTCGGCTGAAGAAACGACCATGTTTTCCACTTGGGTGGCTAATACGCCTAACACGGTTGCGGAAGCGGCACGGGTTGCCTGGTTTGCTTTCTGTTCGATCGCTTTCCAGTCGATAACCGGTGCTTTGCCTGAGAACCATTGTTCCATTTTGGCAGCCAGTTCCGGATTGGCTTTCGCCCATTCGGCTTTCGCAGCATGGCGTTCTGCAACGATTGCTTCCAACTCCTTGGCACGTTTAGCATAAAGTTCTGCAACTTCAGTGAAGATCTGGAACGGGTCGTCCGGGTTTCCTCCCAAGTTCAGGATGGTGTCTGCGATAGAGACGCCGGCTGCCGAAAGGGGTTGTCCGTGTGTGGACACCTTGTTTTCGTAGTTGCTCTTGTCAGTACCCACGGCGCCTTTGCCCATGATCGTGTTACCGATAATCAGGGTAGGACGGGATGTTTCGGCTTTCGCCTCGGTCAATGCCCGGCGGATTTCCGTTACATCGTTTCCGTTGATCGTGATGACTTTCCAGCCCCATGCTTCGTATTTCATGGCTACGTTTTCAGCAGTCACTTCGCCTACGGTTGTCGAAAGCTGGATATTGTTGGCATCGTAGAACATGATCAGGTTGTCCAGTCCCAGCGTACCGGCAATACGTCCGGCTCCTTGGGATATCTCTTCCTGAATGCCACCGTCGGAAATATATGTATAAATCGTTTGGTTCATGACGTCACCCAGACGCGCCTTCAGGAACTTGGCTGCGATAGCGGCACCTACGGCGTAGGTGTGGCCTTGTCCGAGCGGACCGGATGTGTTTTCTATACCACGCATCACGTTGACTTCGGGATGTCCCGGAGTCACGCTACCCCACTGGCGGAACTCTTTCAGTTCGTCGATCGTGAATTTACCTGTGAGGGCGAGTACTGAATAAAGCATCGGCGACATGTGTCCCGGGTCTTGGAAATAGCGGTCTCTGCCTTCCCATGTGGGATTCTTGGGATCATACACGAGGAACTCTGAAAACAGTACGTTCACAAAGTCTGCACCACCCATTGCACCACCGGGGTGACCGGATTTCGCTTTTTCTACCATTGACGCAGCCAGAATACGGATGTTGTCCGCTGCTTTGTTCATTAAATTAATATCGTTCATTGTGATGAATTATTTTTATTTTTTTGCAAAGATAGGCAATCTCTTCGTAATGACCATCCTGTCAATGAAACAATTCATTTTCGGTAAAGTTCCCTAATTTCCGATATTTCTCATAAAGAGCAAGATACGCCAGGTGATTTTCGTGATTCGGCTGGTATTCTTTTGCAAAACCTTGTCCCATAGACCGCTGTGCATCCTCGATTTTAGGATATATACCGGCTGCTACGGCAGCGAACATGGAAGCTCCGAAAGCGCAAGCCTGTTCCGCTTTGGCCACTTTGATCGGCATATCCAGCACATCCGCCAAAGTCTGCATGACGAATGGGGATTTCAATGAAATGCCGCCGATTCCGATCACACTCTCGATCTTGATGCCGTTCTCCAGGAAGCGGTCGACAATGGCTTTCGAGCCGAAGGCCGTCGCTTCCACCAGGGCGCGGAAGATGAGCGGTGCGGAGCTTGCCAAGTTGAGACCGGTGATCGTACCCTTCACCAGCTGGCTGGCGTCGGGTGTGCGGCGACCGTTCATCCAATCGACTGCCAGGATCGTGCTTTCGCTCACCGGCACTTTGGCTGCTTCTTCGGACAGGACGGGAATGATCTTGTCTGCCGTTTCCTCGATCAGCTTGGCTTTTGTCTCTTCATCGACCAGGGTGCTCTTGGCCAAGATGTTTTCGAGCGGCCATGCCAGCACGCGTTTGAACCAGGCATAAATATCGCCGAAGCCGGATTGTCCGGCTTCCAACCCGATCATGCCGGGGATAACGGAACCGTCCACCTGGCCGCAGATGCCGGGAACCAGTTTGTCGCCCATTTCTTCATAAGATGAAACCATAATGTCGCAGGTCGACGTGCCGATCACGCGCACGAATGTACGGGGAGTGATCTCGGCTCCGACAGCTCCCATATGGCAGTCGAACGCGCCGACCGAAACAGCCACGCCGGTTGCCAAACCGAGACGTTCCGCCCATTCCGGCGTCAATGTACCTACTTTCGTATCGCTGGTATAAGTTTTCTCGAACAGATGGCTACGGAAACCGGCCAGCTTCGGTTCAAGCGAGGTCAGGAATTCCTCGGTTGGCAGTCCGCCCCATTTTTCCAGCCACATCGCTTTATGCCCGGCTGCACAACGGCTGCGATACACCTCTTCCGGTTTGGTCTTCCCGGTGATAAGGGCTGGCAACCAGTCGCAATGCTCGATCCAGGCATAGGCCTCCTTGCAGACACTGTCGTCTACACGGAGGACATGCGCCATCTTGGCCCATACCCACTCGGAAGAATAGATGCCGCCTTCGTAGGCGGTGTAGTCGATGCCCCAGCGTTTCGCCAGTTCGTTGATCTCGGCGGCTTCCCGGATGGCGGTATGATCTTTCCAGAGGACGAACATCGCATTCGGGTTTTCTGCATATTCGGGCAGCAAGGCGAGGGGAGTACCGTTCTTGTCGGTCAGGACAGGTGTGCTTCCGGTCGTATCGAAAGCAATGCCTACCACGTTCGGCGCTGTCCCGTCAGGGCATTGTGCGAGTGCATCCTTTACTGTGGCTTCCAACCCTTCTATGTAATCCAACGGATGCTGGCGGTACTGGTTTTTTGCAGGGTTGCAATATTTCCCTTCCATCCAGCGGGAATAGTACTTGACAGCCGAAGCTATTTCGCGCCCTGTCGCAGCATCTACGACTACGGCGCGACAGGAGTCGCTGCCGTAGTCCAGGCCTATAACATACTTTTCGTTTGCCATGACTCAAGCCTGTAATGCGCGGTTCAACATATAATACAGATCGTTGTACTGCAATTCTTTCTTGAAGCTGGAAATAGTTGTATCCTTGTCGATCACCACCAGTTCGATACCGGCGATATCGGCATAGTCTTCCATATATTCCACAGTCAGGTCGTAGGAGAAGCTCGTATGATGCGTTCCTCCGGCCAGTATCCAGGCGGCAGCACCGATTTCCAGGTTTGGCTGCGGAATCCAGAGTGCGCTGGCAACCGGAAGGTTCGGCAGCGGTTTGCTCTTGATGCAATCCACTTTGTTTACGATCAGGCGGAAGCGGTTTCCCATGTCGACGATTGTGGCAGCAACGCCTTCACCTGGTTTGCTGGTGAATACGAGGCGGGCCGTTTCACTGTCTATGCCGATGCTCAGACGGTGTACTTCCAACTTCGGCTTATGTTCGGCGATCAAGGGGCAAACTTCCAACATATGTGCTTGGAGGATTGCGCTCTTTTCGCCGTCGAAATTCAAAGTGTAGTCTTCGAGGAAGGAACAGCCTTTCGGCATTCCCTGGCTCATGAACCACATGGTACGGTACAGGGCGGCTGTTTTCCAGTCGCCTTCGGCGCCGAAGCCGTAGCCTTCCGCCATCAGGCGTTGTGATGCCAGGCCCGGAATCTGGTCGAACTTGCCGAGGTCGTCGAAATTGGTTGTAAAGGCTTTTGCCCCTTTGTCTTTCAGGATGCGGCGGATGGCAATTTCGGCTTTTGCCGAGTTCCATACTTTCGTATAGGCTTCCGTATTTTTATCTTCCAGTTCGGGTGCATGATCGTACTCGGCGAAATACTGTCCGACAAGTTCCTCCACGTCTTTGTCTTCTACCGTGTCGTAGTATTCCATCAGGTCATTTACCGGACAGTAATCGACATGATAACCTAATTTCAGTTCGGCTTCCACCTTGTCACCGTCTGTAACGGCTACGTTATTCATCTGGTCGCCAAAACGGATGATCAGCATATCCTGCGCATCGGCCCAGGCTGCCGCCACGCGCATCCAGACTGCAATCTTGGCTTGTGCTTTCGGATCTTGCCAGTGACCTACCACGACTTTGCGGTTTTTACGCATCCGGCTTACCATATGGCCGAATTCACGGTCGCCGTGAGCGGACTGGTTCAGGTTCATGAAGTCCATATCCATCGTTTCCCAGGGTATCTCTTTGTTAAACTGGGTGTGGAAATGAAGCAACGGCTTTTTCAGTTCCTGTAGTCCGTGTATCCACATTTTGGCCGGCGAGAAAGTATGCATCCAGGTAATAACACCAATACATTTGTCGTCGTTGTTGGCGGCTTTGAATGCAGCCGTTACCTCTTTTGCCGAGTTAACAGTCCCTTTGTAGACTACTTTTACAGGCAGGTTTCCGGATTCGTTTAATCCTTTTACCATTTCATTGGAATGAGCATCCACCTGAATCACCGCGTCACCTCCGTACAGAAGCTGTGCTCCCGTTACGAACCATACTTCAAGATCTTTAAAATTTGTCATGGTTTATTGATTTAATTGTTATGTTATTTATTTTTGTCCGTAATAAGCATTCGGGCCGTGTTTGCGCTCGAAATGTTTTGTGATAAGATATTTGTTCATGGTCAATTGGGGATTGATGCCGTACGAGATATACGCCATCTTGGCCACCTGTTCCATTACGACCGCATTGTAGACGGCTTCTGCTGCATCCTTGCCCCATGCGAACGGGCCGTGGTTTCCCACCAGGACTCCCGGAATGTGTACCGGATTCAGTTCTTTAAAGCGTTCGACGATCACGTTGCCGGTCTCTTTCTCATAATCACCTTCAACCTCCTCCTTCTTCATCGGGCGGGTGCAGGGAATCGCGTCGCTGAAATAGTCGGCGTGTGTCGTGCCGATATTCGGAATGTCGCACCCTGCTTGTGCCCAGGATGTAGCATATGTTGAGTGAGTATGTACGATTCCCCCGATTTCCGGAAATGCCTTGTACAGGACCAAGTGGGTAGGAGTGTCCGATGATGGTTTGAGGTTGCCTTCCATAACATTCCCGTCCAAGTCGAGCACCACCATGTCACTGGCTTTCATCGTTTCGTAAGAAACTCCGGAAGGTTTGATTACGACCAGGCCTTTTTCCCGGTCTATGGCACTTACGTTTCCCCAGGTAAAAATGACCAATCCGTGTTTTACCAGGTCCAGATTGGCTTTAAAAACCTTTTCTTTTAACTCTTCAACCATACTTATTACTTCTTTGTTTGTGGTTTGCATGTGTTCGGGTGTAAAAGTAACACTTTTGTACGGCGAGTGTACAAAAAAAGCTATGTTTTACAACATAGCCGCCTTTGTTTTTGCTTTTTATTCTATCGGTATGGGATTTCAGTTCCATGGCCGTAAGATATTTGTTCCATGGTCATGAGAAGTTTGTTTCATGCCCATGAAATTATAGTTCCATCGGAATGGAAATGAAAAAACCTTCGATATCCTTTCCTATAAGGAGAAATAGAACCCTTGTTCGAGCAGATGATCGTATTTTTCTTTGTTGAACATATAATAGAAAGCTCCTCTTTTGGAACCTTTCTTGTCTTTCTCATCCAACTTTTCCAGAATATCCATCGCATTCAGTTTTTTGCGGAAGTTGCGCTTGTCCAGCTGGATCTGGTAGATGGCTTCATACAGGCTTTGCAATTGCGGTAACGTAAACTTTTCGGGAAGCAGGTTGAATCCGACCGGGCGGGTAGCCGCTTTTCTGCGCAGACGGACCAATGTGTCGGTGATCATTTGGTTATGGTCGAAAATAAGTTGCGGGACCTCGCTGATCTTGGTCCAGACCGCATTGTGTTCCTCCAGTGTCTCGGCACTGAAGTCGTTCATATTGACGAGTGAATAGTATGCTACGGAGATCACCCGCTCTCCGAGGTCGCGGGTAACATCTCCGTAAGCACCTACTTGTTCCATAAAAAGATTATCGATGCCGGTACAGTCGGTAAGTACGCGTGACGCGGCTTCCTCGATACTTTCACCTGCTTTGATAAAACCGCCCATCAGAGACCATTGTCCCATCATAGGTTCAAACTTACGTTTATAAAGTAAAACATTGAGCTCTTTTTGATCGAATCCGAGTATGATACAATCTACTGCAACGTAAAATTTGGTTTCGTTCTGATAAAAAGCGGCTGTCATGATTTTTATGGAATTATAATTAATTTATTATGCGAGCTTGCGTGCGCCGTCGCTGATTACTACATTATACAACTTAGGTTCGTGACCGAATTTAGCAGTGTAAGATTCGAATGCTTCTTTTACGAATGCGTCGTATTTTTCTTCTTTCACCAGGTTGATTGTACAACCACCGAAACCGCCACCCATCACACGTGAGCCGGTTACACCGCATTTCTTGGCTACATCGTTCAGGAAGTCCAATTCTTCGCAGCTGACTTCGTACAATTTGCTCATGCCGTGATGTGTTTCATACATCTTCTTGCCTACGGTCTCGTAGTCGTCTTTTTCCAAAGCGTCGCAAACGTCGAGTACGCGCTGTACTTCTTCGATCACATATTCGGCACGCATGTAATCTTCAGCGCTGATGTCGCCTTTAACTTCATTCAGCATATCCATTGTCGCATCGCGCAGGAATTCGACTTCCGGATGATTGCGACGGATAGCGGCAGCGGCGTTTTCGCACGACTGGCGGCGTTTGTTGTAAGCCGAAGATGCCAGTTCGTGTTTAACGACTGAATCCAGCAAAACCAATTTATAGCCGACCGGATGGAACGGGAAATATTTATATTCGAGTGAACGGCAATCCAGGCGGATCAAACTACCTTCTTTTCCGAATACGGAAGCGAACTGGTCCATAATACCGCAGTTTACACCGCAATAGTTATGCTCCGTAGACTGACCGATCTTAGCTAATTCAAATTTATCGATGTTCAGGGAGAATAAGTCGTTTAAAGCAAATGCGTAGGTGCTTTCCAATGCTGCGGAAGAGGACATGCCTGCACCCAGAGGTACATCACCTGCAAACACGGTGTCGAATCCCTGGATCTGTCCGCCACGTTTGATGGTTTCGCGGCAAACACCGAAAATGTATCTTGCCCAGCTTGCTTTGGGAGCGTCTTCTTCGTTCAGACCAAATTCGGCGTAGTCGTTCAGGTCAACAGAGAAAGCACGAACTTTACCTGTGCCGTTCGGTTTGATTTCGGCAATCATGCCTTTGTCGATAGCACCCGGAAATACGAAACCGCCGTTATAATCGGTATGTTCGCCAATCAGGTTAATACGGCCCGGAGATGCATATACGCTACCTTCTGTTGAGAATAACTCCTGAAATTTATTTCTGATTTTTTGTCTCATGATAGATTTGTTTTTAATTAGGTTATTAAACAATTGAAGAAATTATCCGACTACAAATATAGTTAGATAATTTCTTCAATCATATAGTTACACTTGTTTTTTATTCTACAGGAATGTTCTTGTTTACGTTCTTGCAACCAACCAAAGCATAGAACAACAGGTATGCCAACGCGATCAGAATAACTACATAGCTGGTCATAAATCCGGACATGTCAGCGATTTGGCCCTGGATCAGCGGTAAAATACCACCACCGCAAACCAAAACCATGAAGATACCGGAAGCGGCTTCCGTATATTTACCCAGACCTTCGACAGCCAGGTTAAAGATACCACCCCACATGATAGAAGTACAAAGACCGCAAAGCGCCATAAACATGATGCTGATAGGAACTTGTGCCACACCGAATGAAATGTCGCTTTTGAATACAGGCATGCTTACCATTGTCGTGATCGGACAGATAAAGGCAAGGATAATGAACAGGATGCCGACACCGGATGCCACTGTAAGCATGGCCTTACTAGTGAACTTGCCTCCTAAAGAAGCACCGACCAGACGTCCGATTAACATCAAGAACCAGTAGGTTCCGACTACAGAACCGGCAATTGTTGAGTCGATTGCCAGACCGCCTCCGGCTTCGGGTGTCATCATGAACAGACCAGCAAAGTGAGGAATACCGACTTCAATACCTACATATACGAAGATAGCCAATGCGCCTAATTTGAAGTGACGGAATGCAAGCGGGCTGTGTTCGTTCTTTGCATTGTTGTTTGCTTTAGCCAGACTTGGTTCCGGGATATTCATGATGAATAATACCAGGAATGCCACGGCGAAGATGGCCATTGCGATGTACAGAGCCGGCAATGCTTTAGCAATCGTACGTTCTTCAACTACGGTTCCCATCAGATAACCGACCAAAACCGGAACGATAGTTGCTGATACCGAGTTCAACGAACCACCCATCTGGATTAACTGGTTACCTTTTTTACCACCGCCGCCTAATGTGTTCAACATCGGGTTTACGACTGTATTTAACATACACATGGAGAAACCGGAAACGAATGCACCGGCAACATAGGTGGCAAATCCCATTTTAGAGGAAAGGACTTGAATACCGACACCCACAAAGCCGACAACGATCGCGATCAAAGCTGTTTTCTTGTAGCCGATCTTCTGCAAAAGCATACCGGCCGGAATACCCATGAAAGCATATGCAATAAAGTTTGCGAAGAAACCTAAAGTGGCTTCGAAATTGGATGCTCCGAATTCATTTTGAACAATTGCCCCGAAAGGTTGAGGCAGACCCGTAACGAAAGAGATCATAGCGAACAATGCGAACATCATCGCTATAGGTAATACATAACTTTTTTGTTTAGTTGACTCCATTTCTTTTTAGATATTTAGATTATTAATTATTTAGGTCGATTGAATAGTCTTATTCTATTGTGAATTTATAGATTGTCTTGCTCTGGAATGTTTCGCCCGGACGTAGAACGGTGGACGGATATTCCGGTTTGTTCGGACTGTCGGGATAGTGCTGTGTTTCCAGGCAGAGGGCGGCACGTGCCGGATAGCGTTGGCCGTTCTTGCCGACGAAATTGCCCGTCATCCAGTTGCCTGTGTATAATTGCACGCCCGGCTGTGTCGTGTAGCATTCCATTACGATGCCGGTTTTGGGCGATACGCAACGGGCGCAGAGCGACAGCTCGTTTTCTTCTTTTTTATTTAATATATATGTATGGTCATATCCTTTCCCGAAATTCAGCGCTTCGAAATCTTCATCGATACGTTCGCCCACTTCGTGCGGAGTGCGGAAGTCCATCGGGGTTCCTTCTACTTTTTCCTTCGGCCCGTAAGGAATAGCCGTTTCATCGGTAGGAAGATAGTAATCCGCATTGATTGTCAGTTTGTGATCGTATACGGAAGGATCGCCCTGTCCGGAGAGGTTGAAGTAGGAATGGTTGGTCAGGTTCAGTACGGTCGGTTTATCCGTTACTGCATGGTACATGATTACGACCTCATTGTCATCGGAAAGATGGTAAGTCACCGTCGTGTCCAGCTTTCCGGGGAAACCTTCCTCACCGTCGGCAGACGTATATTTCAACTCCACTGTCTGGCCGTCGATCTTGTTCAGATCCCAGACAACGGAATTGAAGCCTTTCAGACCTCCATGCAGGCTGTTCGGCCCGTTGTTGATAGCCAGTTTATCGTACACGACACCATCCAATGTGAATTTTCCGCCTGCGATACGGTTGCCGTATCGTCCGCAGATCGCTCCGAAATAAGGTTCTTCGGATACCAGGTATTCGTCTATGGAATTGTGTCCTGTCACTACATCGGTTAACTTCCCGGACCGATCCGGTACCATAAGCGATACAATTTTTGCACCGTAGTTGGTAATGGTAAGTTCTGCTCCTTTGTTATTTGTAAGGATACACAGCATCGTCTCCTTGCCGTCTATTTGCTTGCTGAAATTAGCTACAGTTAAGCCAGACAGCGTGCTTTCGTTCTTCATGTAAATATAGTTTCAAAATTGTGTGTAAAATTACTCTCTTCTTTGTATTCATGCACTACTTTAAAGATGTTTTATAGCATAAAACGGCTTTTTATACACTAAAATGAACGATTTGTCTCCCTTCTATCGAATTTATTAGTGTATATTTGCAACTAAATAATCTTTATATTCACGGAAAAACACATACCTATGACAAAAAGTATGAAAAAAGCCATTTCCCTATGTCTGTTTAGCATGGGTGCTCTCAGTTTAATGGCACAAAGTAATGAATTTAAGATAGATGTGCAGAAAACAGGTGCACCTATCCAGTCGACCATGTACGGGATCTTTTTTGAAGATATCAATTTCGGTGCCGATGGAGGCCTGTATGCCGAACTTATCAAGAACCGTTCTTTTGAGTTTGAAAACCCTTTCGTAGGCTGGACGCCCTTCGGAAATGTCAGTGTGCAGACCAAGAATCCCTGCTTCGACCGCAATCCCCATTATGTCCGCCTTTCGTATGAAAAGGAACTGACCGGAACTGGTCTTGACAATGAAGGCTTCAAAGGAATCGGTATTCGGGAAGGGGAGAAGTACGATTTCTCTTTATATGCCCGCAGTCAGTCCGGCATGCCGATCAAGTTGCGTATCAACCTGGTAAACAGCCAGAACGACCTGTACGAGCAAAAAGAGATCGAGGTGAGCGGCAAGGAATGGAAGAAATACACGGTTGTCCTGACGCCGGGAGCGACGGAAGCCCGTTCCCGTCTGCGTATCACGATGGCGACGAAAGGAACTGTCGATCTCGAGCACATTTCGCTGTTTCCGCAAAAGACATTCAACAATCGTCCGAACGGTATGCGTGCCGACCTGGCACAGGCTTTGAAAGACCTGAAACCGGGTGTCTTCCGCTTTCCCGGCGGTTGCATCGTGGAAGGAACGAACAAGGCTACCCGTTACCAATGGAAAAACACGATCGGTCCGGTCGAAAACCGTTCGATCAACATCAATCGTTGGAACTATACGTTCTCGCATAAGAAATTTCCGGATTATTATCAATCCTACGGTCTGGGCTTTTTCGAATATTTCCAGTTGAGCGAAGATATCGGGGCGGAACCGCTTCCCGTATTGAACTGCGGCCTTTCCTGCCAGTATGAGAACCAGGATCCGAACGAGAATTGTCCGGTTGACAAATTGCAACCTTATATAGACGACGCCCTCGATCTGATTGAGTTCGCCAACGGTCCGGCAACCAGTAAATGGGGAAAAATACGCGCCGATATGGGACATCCGGCTCCTTTCAACCTGAAACTGATCGCCATCGGTAATGAACAGTGGGGACCGCTTTATCCCGAACGTCTCGAACCGTTTGTCAAAGCGATTCGTGCCAAATATCCGGAGATAAAGATCATCGGCAGTTCCGGTCCGCAATCGGAAGGAGAAGATTTCGATTATCTCTGGCCGGAAATGAAGCGTCTGAAAGTAGATTTGGTGGACGAACATTTCTACCGGTCTCCCGAATGGTTCCTGAATGGAGCCAAACGCTATGACTCGTATGACCGCCAGGGGCCGAAAGTGTTTGCCGGCGAATATGCCTGCCATCCTGCCAACCGCGAGAACAGTTTCCTGACTGCCTTGTGCGAAGCCGCCTTTATGACCGGTTTCGAACGGAATGCGGATGTGGTGCACTTATGCACGTATGCTCCGCTTTTCGCACATGTAGACGCTTGGCAATGGCGCCCGGACCTGATCTGGTTCGACAACCTTTCGTTGGTAAAGACTCCTAACTATTATGTGCAGCAGTTGTATGGCCATAATGCCGGTACTAACGTCATTCCGCTGACCATGCAGGGCGAACCGGTTACCGGACAGCAGGATTTGTATGCTACGGCGGCTGTCGACAAGCGTTCGGACGAACTTATCATCAAAGTCGCCAATACCGGAATCCGTAACAAACGGATCAAGTTGAACTTGAACGGTCTTTCGGCCGGGAAACATAAAGGGACGCTTACGTTGCTCCATTCTTCCGACCTGGAAGCCAAAAATACGTTATGCAATCCTTCGGCGGTAGTCCCGGTCGTTTCCGATATCGAGATAGAGGCTCCGCAAGTGGAAGTGAATTTGAAACCGCTTAGTTTTTCCGTTTATCGTATCAAATTATGAAATCTTATTTAATAATATTGGCCCTGTCATTGACTGCTTCCGTGTTGCCGGCACAAGAACTGTCGGTGACAGGTCCGGATCAGCAGCTGAAAGTGCTCGTTGCACTGAAAGACGGGAAACCGGTCTATCGGGTCAGCTATAAGGATAAAACGGTTTTGGAAGATTCCCCTTTGGGACTTGTTTCGAATGCCGGAGACTTTAGTCGGGACCTGACCTATGTGGAGCATAAGGAAGGCCGGATAGACAAATGTTATGTGCAGGATCGTATCAAGCAGTCGAATATCCGCTATCAGGCGAACGAACTGACCTGCACGTTCGTCAATTCGGATAAGCGGAAGATCGATGTCGTTTTTCGTGTCAGCAATCACGATATCGCTTTTCGCTATGTGATGCCGCGATATGGGGAAACCGGCAGTTGCGTGATCGAGAAAGAAACTACCGGCTTCGATTTCCCTTCATATACGACCACCTTCCTGACACCGCAAAGCGATGCTATGATCGGTTGGAAGCGGACGAAACCGAGCTACGAAGAGGAATACAAGGCGGATGCTCCTATATATGAACGTTCGCAATACGGACATGGCTATACTTTCCCCTGCCTGTTCCGCATCGGAGATGACGGATGGGTGCTTGTCAGCGAGACGGGAGTCGACAGCCATTATTGTGCTTCACATTTGAGCGATGCTACGGCGGAAGGTTTGTACACGCTTGCTTTTCCTATGCCGGAAGAAAATAATGGGAACGGGACGGTTGCTCCCGGCCTGGCTCTTCCCGGCTGCACTCCGTGGCGCACGCTTACCGTTGGCGAGACGCTGAAACCGATTGTCGAAACGACTGTTCCCTGGGATGTGGTGGAACCGCTTTACGAGACGGAGCACGACTACCGTTTCGGGCGGGGTACATGGAGTTGGATTCTCTGGCAGGATGGAAGCATCAATTATGACGATCAGGTGAAATATGTCGATCTGGCCGCTGCCATGGGCTATGAGTATATCCTGATCGATAACTGGTGGGATACGAACATCGGGCGCGACCGCATGAAATCGCTTGTCGGGTATGCGCATAGCAAGCAGGTGGATGTCTTCCTCTGGTATAGTTCCAGCGGTTATTGGAATGATATCGAACAAGGTCCGGTCAACCGCATGGATAATCCTATCGTCCGTAAACGGGAAATGAAATGGCTCCGCAGCTTAGGAGTGAAAGGCATCAAAGTCGATTTCTTCGGCGGAGACAAGCAGGAGACGATGCGTCTGTATGAAGCGATCCTGAGCGACGCGGACGACAACGGCCTGATGGTGATCTTCCATGGTTGCACTCTTCCTCGCGGTTGGGAACGCATGTATCCGAATTATGTCGGAAGCGAAGCCGTCTTAGCATCCGAGAATTTGATATTCAACCAGCATTTTGACGACAACGAGGCCTTTAACGCCTGCCTGCATCCGTTCATACGTAACACGGTCGGTTGCATGGAGTTTGGCGGTGTTCTGCTGAACAAGCGGCATAATCGGACGAACGATGGCGGTACGGTTCGCAAAACAACGGATATTTTCCAGTTGGCAACGGCTGTCCTGTTCCAAAACCCGATCCAGAACTTTGCCCTTACTCCGAATAACCTGACGGATGTTCCCGATTTTGAGATAGACTTCTTGAAGCAGGTTCCGACCACATGGGACGAGACCCTTTTCATCGACGGTTACCCCGGCAAGTATTGTGTCCTGGCCCGCCGGCACGGTGACAGATGGTATGTTGCCGGTGTCAATGCTGGCAAAGAACCTTTGAAGCTGAAAGTATCCCTTCCGATGATCGCCGGAAAGAAAGCCACTGTCTACGACGATGATAAGAAACGCAATCCCCGTATGTCGGAAACCGTTGTAAAAGCCGATGGGGAAATGCAGCTGGTTATCCAACCGGAAGGCGGCATTATTGTTGCAACCCGCTGAGACCGGAATCCGGAGTTCCGCCTCTTTGCTTTCCGGAACGGTTCTGAACCTGAAGATATGGAGCCGTCCAAAGCGCTGTCCAATGATCCGGTAAACAACTGATTCAGCTTAAATGTTATTTCCCTGATGAGTAAATTTAAGCAAATATGTCAGTGTTACAGGAGCCTGCTTGTCTGCCTGCTATCCATCCTGCCGTTCTCCTTTTGTACAGGTGCGGGAGCGGTGGAGCAGGACACTGTGAGGCGTTCGATCTATCCGCAGGAGATGAAGGATAAAAGCGACCTGTATAATAAGCTGTGGGGGGTACATTACCGGGCGCTCTATTCGATTCCGGTCACAGCCGAGGCCGTTACGTTGCAAACGCTTCGGGGAGGCATGGAGATCATGGAGCAAGCGGCGGACTTCCACGCCCTGATCCTTTCCGACCGGCTGAATCGCCTGTATATGCTCAAACCGTTGGGAGGTTCGACCAGTTTCCTCGAATCCAAGTTCTTTCGCGAGATGTATAATAAGAAAGATTTCAAAGGAACTTATCTCGATGCGTTTATCGGGGATGCTTATACCATCATCAACCCATATACCTTTCTTGCGGCCGACCGGATGGCAAAAGCGGCAGGATTGAACTTCAACAATCCCCATGTCTATTTCATGCAAGGCGCGGAGAAGGGAGACACGATTGCCGACGGAAGCCGCATCCGTAACCGGCTGGTCAGCCTACGGAATGTACCCGACACTGCCACCCGGAAGAACATCCTCTCTACCGTCGCCTTGCTCGACCAGATCCGGCAGGACAAATCCCGCCGGGTGAACCCGGAAGAGTATATCGCCGAGCGCCTCTATGACATGTTGATCGGGGACTGGAACAAAATCCCGGAAAACTGGAATTGGCAAGCGAACCATACGGCCGACAGCATTCTGTTCAGCCCGATCGTCCTCGATCGCAGCCATGCCTTTACCAAAGTCGACGGTATTCTTTTCAAACGCATGCTGAAGGTGTTGGGACTCGGTTTCATTACCGACTACGGTAGCCATCCGAAGGATATCGGCAAGATAAACACGCTGGGCTATACGCTCGACATGGCGTTGGTAAGCGGTGCGGACGAATCGGTCTGGACGGCACAGGCCCTCGCCCTCCGGAAGAAGCTCTCCGACGCGGTCATCGATGAAGCCTTCCTTTCCCTTCCTCCGGAGATACGGGGAGCCGAGACGGAAGCCATCAAAAAGAAACTGATCATCCGCCGCGACAGCCTTCCGTATATGGCCCGCCGCTATTATAAGAAATTGCAGCGTACGCCTGTCCTGACCGGAACGGAAGGAGACGACCGGATCTTGCTCGAACGCTTCGGCCGCGACAGCCTGTTGGTCCGGATCTACCGAAAAGGAAGTCCTGTCCCCTCTTTCCAAAAGAAATATTCCGCCGGCAGCACAGAGGAGATCTGGCTGTATGGTCTGGACGGGAACGATGAGTATGAAGTCACAGGAAAGGCGCGGCGGGAGTTTCCCGTCTACCTTGTTTCCGGTCCGGGGAACAATACCTACAAGGCGGAGAAGGTCCGCAAGCTCCGCATTTACGCCTACGAGTCCGACCGGAAGCATCTGGAAGGGATTGCCGGTGTCCGTAAGATCATTTCAGACGATCCGGCCATCCACAATTACGACTACGAGAAAGTAAAATATAGGGAAGCGGACTTTACCCCCTGGGGTTTCTACGATTCGGATGCCGGCTTCAGTTTGGGCGCATTCTTCACCTATACGATGTACGGATTCAAGCAATCCCCTTTTACATACCGTCATCGTGTCGGATATAACTACCTGCGCGGGTTCATGTACCAAGGGACTTTCCCATTTTATGACGGACGGAAAAGTTTCAATCTGGATGCCTTTATCGCTTCGCCTCGTAACTTCTTCAACTTCTTCGGCTACGGCAATGATTCGGAAGGGTTTAAAGACGAGGGCAAGTCCTATAACCGCGTTACCCTCCGACAGTATTCGGTGGTTCCGTCTTTCCGTATGGAAATGAAACAGGACAGGCAGCTGACATTGTCCGCTTCGTTTGAGATGTACAAAGCCAAGCATACCGAAGGCCGGTATATCGATGAAGTGTATCCGGGCAATCACCCTGTGTTCGGGATGAATCTCTTCGCCGGGGTAGAGGCCGCCTGGCAGGTCGGGATGGCCCCGGCCGCCTTTGTTCCGGAACTGGATATCGCAGCAACGATCGGTTGGAAAATGAACCTGAAGGAGGCCGGACGCAATTTCCCCTACTCGAAGTTAGATGTTTCCGCCACGTTCCGCTGTTCGGACCGCTTTTCGATCGAAACAGGTGTGGAGGCGAAGCTGTTGTACCGCAATGAATACGACTTCTACCAGGCTGCCGGCATCACTTTGCGGGGATTCAGGGATAACCGCTTCATCGGCAAGCAGTCTTTCTACCAGCATACCGACTTCCGCCTGGATATGGGGAAAATCAGGAATCCGTTCACGCCGCTCAAATACGGGCTGTTCGCCGGTTTCGATTACGGGCGTGTCTGGTTTCCGGGCGAACATTCCCGCAGATGGCATACCTCTTACGGCGGCGGCTTCTGGCTGACGATCATTAATAAGGTGACGACACAATACTCCTGCTTCGGTTCCGAAGATGGCGCACGATTTTTGTTCGCAATAGGGCTGGGCATTTGATCCCGTTATGTAAATTTCAAATTTGACTCGCAATTATCAATTAATTATTACCTTTGTGCCGCTTTTTACATAGAAAAGTGGAAGTATGTTTAACTCTGTATTGGTAAAAGGGGATAGTCTATGCAAAAATCTGACTGCATCATCGGTGTGGAACATGTGTCTAAATTCTTCGGAGACAAGGCCGTATTGAATGATGTGAATTTGTCTGTCCGCAAGGGCGAGTTTGTAACCATTTTAGGGCCGTCCGGTTGCGGGAAGACGACGCTGTTGCGTCTGATCGCCGGATTCCAGACTGCTTCGGAGGGTATTATAACCATTGCGGGAAAGGAAATCACGCAGACGCCTCCTCATAAACGTCCGGTCAATACCGTTTTCCAGAAATACGCCCTTTTCCCTCATCTAAATGTATTCAATAACATCGCTTTCGGCCTCAAGCTGAAAAAACTGCCGGCCGCCGTGATCGAAAAGAAGGTGAAGCAGGCCCTCAAGATGGTCGGGATGACCGATTACGAAGACCGGGATGTCGATTCCCTCTCCGGCGGGCAGCAGCAGCGTGTCGCGATTGCCCGTGCCATCGTGAACGAGCCGGAAGTGCTTCTGCTTGACGAGCCGCTGGCAGCCCTTGACCTCAAGATGCGCAAGGATATGCAGATGGAATTGAAGGAAATGCACAAGTCCCTCGGAATCACTTTTATCTATGTGACCCACGATCAAGAGGAAGCGCTCACCCTGAGCGACACGATCGTCGTGATGAGCGAAGGGAAGATCCAGCAGATCGGGACGCCCATCGACATCTACAACGAACCGATCAACTCGTTTGTCGCCGATTTCATCGGCGAAAGCAACATCCTGAACGGGCTGATGATCCAAGATAAGTCGGTAGCCTTTGCCGGACACGAGTTCGAATGCGTGGACGAAGGTTTCGGCCGTCAGACGCCCGTGGATGTCGTGATCCGTCCGGAAGACATTTATATTTTCGAGCCGTCTGAAGCCGCCATGCTGACAGGGACGGTGACCTCCTCCATCTTCAAAGGCGTCCACTACGAAATGATGGTGCAGACACCGGAAGGCTACGAGTTCATGGTGCAGGACTATCATTGCTTCGATGCCGGCCAGGAAGTCGGCCTGCTGGTCAAGCCCTTCGATATCCACGTGATGAAGAAGGAACGCACCTGCAATACGTTCGAGGGAAGGATGGTCGACACGACGCATGTGGAATTCTTGGGTTGTACGTTCGAATGCCGCGAAGTTTCCGGTATCGGACCGGAAACGGCCGTGCTGGTCGAAGTGGACTTTGACAGCGTCATCCTCGAAGACAACGAGGAAGACGGACGCCTGACCGGTGAAGTCAAATTTATCCTCTATAAAGGCAACCATTATCATCTGACAGTGTTTACCGACTGGGACGAAGATATCTTTGTCGATACAAACGATGTTTGGGACGACGGCGACCGGGTCGGAATCACGATCGCGCCCGAAAATATACGGATTGTTCAATCAACTAAAAAGGAAGGAAGTGATAAGTAAGATTTCAGCTTTTTTTATGCGGCGCAGGAACTGGACGATCCCTTATGCCCTGTTTCTGGCTGTCTTTGTCGTAATGCCCTTGCTGCTGATCGTCTTCTATGCGTTTACTGATGCCGACGGCTTATTTACTTTTGCCAACTTCCGTAAGTTCATGATTCATCCCGAAGCGATGAATACCTTCGTCTATTCGATAGGAATTGCGGTTATCACGACGCTCGCCTGTCTTATTCTCGGCTATCCGGCTGCATATATCCTGAGTCAGGAACGTTTTGGCACCTCCCGGACGATGGTCGTGCTTTTTATCCTGCCGATGTGGGTGAATATCCTGATCCGTACGTTGGCAACGGTGGCTCTGTTTGATTTCCTGAACCTGCCGTTGGGAGAGGGGGCGTTGGTGTTCGGTATGGTGTATAACTTCCTTCCGTTCATGATCTATCCGATTTACAATACGTTGCAGAAGATGGACCGCAGCCTGATCGAAGCGGCCCAGGACTTGGGGGCCAATCCTTTCCAGGTTTTTATGAAAACGATCCTGCCGCTTTCGATGCCCGGTGTGATGAGCGGAATCGTCATGGTTTTCATGCCGACGGTTTCGACGTTTGCCATTGCCGAGTTGCTGACGATGAATAATATCAAGCTGTTCGGTACGACCGTGCAGGAAAATATCTATAACGGGATGTGGAACTATGGTGCGGCGCTTTCTCTGATCATGCTGCTGCTGATCGGCGTCACCATTCTCTTTACGAATGAAGAAGACAGTGCTTCGAACGAAGGGGGAGGTGTGATATGATGACGAGATGGATGGCAAAGGGGTATCTGTGGCTGCTGTTGGCATTGCTGTATTCCCCGATTCTGATTATTATGATTTTCTCATTCACCGAGGCGAAAGTGCTGGGAAACTGGACGGGATTTTCAACCAAACTGTATAGCTCGTTGTTTACGGGGGGCGTGCAGCGTTCGTTGGTAAGTGCGTTGTGGAACACGTTTGCCATTGCGATGATTGCGGCGACGGTGTCGACTTTCTTGGGCAGCATTGCGGCTATCGGCATTTTCAACCTGCGTTCCGGAACCCGCCGGGTGATGAATTTTGCCAATGCGATCCCGATGATGAATGCGGATATCATTACGGGTGTCTCCCTTTTCCTTCTGTTCGTGAGCTTCGGCGTCTCGCAGGGATTTACGACGGTCGTGCTGGCGCATATCACGTTTTGTACGCCTTATGTGGTGTTGAGCGTGATGCCGCGTCTGAAAAAGATGAACCAGAATGTTTACGAGGCGGCGCTCGATTTGGGGGCGACTCCTTTCCAGGCGTTGCGCAAGGTGATCCTGCCGGAGATCCGCCCGGGGATGATCAGCGGCTTCATACTGGCCTTTACGCTTTCGATCGACGACTTTGCCGTTACCATCTTTACGATCGGCAACGAAGGGCTGGAAACCCTGTCGACCTTTATTTATGCGGATGCCCGCAAGGGGGGACTGACACCGGAGCTGCGTCCGTTGTCGACTATCATCTTCGTGACGGTGCTTGTCCTTTTGATCGTGATTAATAAACGGGCGGAGAAGTCCAAAAGCTAATGGAGAAGAGCGGGAAATGAATAAACTGATTGCAATAATAGCCGGCTGCATACTCCTTTTAGGTGCAATGTCCTCGTGCGGACGTACGGACGAGGAGCGCAGCCATATCCTGAAAGTCTACAACTGGGGGGACTATATCGACGAGGAGGTACTGGCCGACTTCCCCGCTTGGTACAAGGAACAGACCGGCGAGGATATCCGGATCATCTACCAGGTGTTCGATATCAACGAAATCATGCTCACCAAGATCGAGCGCGGGCATGAGGACTTCGACCTGATCTGTCCGTCCGAGTATGTCATCGAACGGATGCTGAAGAAGAACCTCCTGCTCCCGATAGACCGCAATTTCGGCAAGACGCCGGATTACCTGGACAATGTCTCTCCTTATATCCGGGAACAGTTGGACAAGCTGAGCCTGCCGGGCCGGAAAACGACCGACTATGTCGTCCCTTATATGTGGGGGACGGCAGGGATCCTGTATAACAAGCAGTTCGTCTCCGAAGATACCGTCGAAAGCTGGGAATGCCTTTGGGATCCCAAGTTCAGGAACAAGATCTTGATGAAAGACAGCTATCGCGATGCCTATGGTACGGCCATTATCTATGCCCATGCGAAAGAACTGGCTGACGGCGCTGTGACGGTCGAACAGTTGATGAACGACAATTCACCCGAAGCGATCGCCATGGCCGAGGAATATCTGAAACAGATGAAACCTAACATTGCCGGCTGGGAAGCCGATTTCGGCAAGGAGATGATGACGAAGGGCAAAGCCTGGCTCAACTTCACCTGGAGCGGTGATGCGGTCTGGGCGATGGACGAAGCGGAGGCTGTCGGGGTGGAACTGGACTATTATGTCCCCCGCGAAGGCAGCAACATCTGGTACGATGGCTGGGCAATCCCTAAATATGCGCGGAATGTGAAGGCGGCCAGCTATTTTATGGATTATCTTTGCCGTCCGGACATTGCATTGCGGAATATGGACGCTATCGGTTACGTCAGTGCCATTGCGACTCCCGAAATTATGGAAGCCAAGATCGATCCGACGATCGGAAAGGTTTCCGACCTGAGTTATTTCTTCGGCCCCGGTGCGGATAGCATCCGGATCAATCCGGTCCAATATCCCGACCGCAAGGTGGTGGAGCGTTGCGCCATGATCCGCGATTTCGGAGACAGGACGGAACTGGTTCTGGAGATGTGGAGCCGTGTGAAAGGGGATAATCTGAATACCGGAATCGTCTTGCTGATCTTCGCCGTGTTCGGTGTGTTATTCGTATGGCTGGTCTATCGCAGGATACGTCAATATAAGCAGCGCAAACGTCATCACAGACGTCGCCGCCGCTGGTAGCAAATAAGTTAGAATCGGAATTGTCAATTAAAAGAAGGTCATGGAAGGCATAAAGAATTTGGTTATAGATTTTGGCGGTGTGATCATCAACCTCACCCGCAACCGGTGCATCGAGGCGTTCGAGGGCTTGGGCGTTGCGGATATACGCGAGCAGATTGTCAACAACTACCAGCATAAGGATCTCTTTATGAAGTTGGAACTCGGTTCCATCACGGCAGCCGGGTTCCGCGACGGCATCCGCCATCTGACGCAGCAGCCTTTGACGGACGAGCAGATCGATGCCGCCTGGATCGCCATGCTCGATGATGTCCCCGATTATAAGCTGGATCTTTTGCTCGACCTCCGCAAACGCTACAATACGATGCTGCTCAGCAATACGAACGAGATTCATTGGGACTGGTCGGAAAAGACCTGTTTCTCTTATAAAGGCCGCCATGCTTCCGACTTTTTCAATCATATCTATCTTTCCTACCGCCTCCATCTGCTGAAACCCGATGCCGGAATTTTCGAATACGTCTTGCAAGACGCCGGCATACGTCCGGAAGAAACTCTTTTCATAGACGATGCCGTCCCCAATTGCCGTACGGCGGAATCGCTCGGATTCCATACCTATACGCCGCAACCCCGCGAGGACTGGTCGCACTTGTTCGGATAGTCCGCCTGTTCCGAAAGTTGTTAATTAACTCATTTCGGACAACCATATTTGCCGTTAGTTGTTTTGATAAGACAAAAAACGAAACAAATAAGGTTCATTATGAATAGGTCTATTATAACGATGTTTATCGCTGCTGCCCTGTTGGGCAGTTGTTCCAATGATGACGATGACAAGACGGGCAACGACGGCCGGCAATTGGTTTCGCCGGAAATGGCCGATATGGCTGTCTCGTCGACTACTGCTTTTACGGGGGCATTGATGGTGCTTCCTTGTATGGCGGATACGTCCCTCTATTATGGCAATTATAATAAGAATGGAGAGCTAAGCCCCGTACATGGCTACTATACGGTCGGCAGCGGTTCGATTGCCGCCAGTCCGATTCCGGTCCGCCTTCCGGTTGGCGATTACAACTTCCTGTATTGGGGGATCCTGAAGAATAGCCGGGCGGATTCGACTTATGATGCGGTTGCCATTATTGAACCCCCTTTGCGGACGGGAACCAACCTGGCGGAACTGTCTTACTCGTTGCGGTTGGAAAACTATTCGGATACGACGTACTATCCCGTTTTCGACTTTGTCTATGCCGTACAGCCGGTCCGTGTCGGCATCGACAAGATGAAAGCGACCTTGCAAAGGGCCGTCACCGGCTTGAAAATAACGATCGTCGATCACGACGGATCGACGATGGATTCCAGTATCGCCAATGCACGCATCCTGGTGAGCGGCATTGCCGGCAAACTGAACTATTACACGGCGGAACCTTCGGATTTCACAAAAACCGTGGCTTTCCCGCTCACCATGTCGAAAGACAGCCTTTCCCTTTCGGCCAATTCTACGGTGATGATGTTCCCTTCCGGCCCGTCTCCCGATTTGACAATCGTCCTGTATCTGAAAAGCGGCCAACAGAAGAGATTCGGCAAGCCCCTTGCCGGTCCGCTGACAGCCGGAAACCGTCTGACCCTGGATGTCTCGTTAGGCGACCTGTATGTCGAGGAAGGTTCATCCGACGGCTTTGAAGTCAAAGAGTGGAACGAAAAGACCGAGTCGATCGACTTTCCGTAACTAAATATCCTTTACTTTCAATATATTGTATGATGTTCCCACGTCATACACATCGTTCCCGTCCACCTTCTTGATGTATTTGACTACTCGGATGGTGACGGGAAGGATGATTACCTCATAAAGGGATTTCAGTACCGCTTGTGTCCCGATCATGATAAAGAGTTCGCGAACCGGGATCAGCCCTGCGAAAGCGATCGGAAAGAAGATCATCGAATCGGCGCTCTCGCCAACGAGGGTAGAGGCGATGGCACGCAGCGAAAAATTCTTTCCGCCGGAGGCGATCTTCATCTTGCTCATCACATAGGCATTCAGGAACGAACCGACCAGAAAAGCGCTCAGGCTCGCTATGGCAATGCGCGGCGCCATCCCGAAAACAAAGTTAAACCCCTCTTCGCCTTCCCAGAATGGAGCGGCCGGCAGCATCACCGCCAGTTGGGCAAATCCGATTACCAGGAAATTCGAAGCGAACCCGCTCCAGATAATCAGGCGTGCTTTCTTGAATCCCCATACTTCGGCGATACAGTCGTTGATAATGTAGGAGATCGGGAAAACAATCAGTCCGGCGGTGGCGGTAATGCCGAATACCTGGATGACTTTGGTTTCTAACAGGTTGGAAGCAACCAGACAGATGTTGAACAGGATGCCCAGCAGCATAAACGGTACGGTCACAGTAGATGTCTTCTGCATATTTCTTGTTTTTAACGAGGTTTAGCAAGCACTCGGTGAATGATGTAAAGGAACGTTTTTAATATTCCGGGCGCAAAGATAGCGATATTTTTATTTGTTTATCTGCGAAAAGATGTATATTTGCAGCACTCAACATAATTCCCAGAAGCAGTGAACCTGCTTCTGCATGGATGCAGGCATTTTTATGCCTGTCTCTATCCCCATAGGCGGTTCCGTACCCCCGTGGGGAGCATTAATGTGCCTCCAGCTTCTGGGAAGTGTTGAGTAACGGGAAAGGCGGGACCGTTCTATTTTCGCCCCACTTTTAATACCTTATTTATTATGGAAGCAGCAAACACCTTGACACTTCCGAAAGAAGCAGTCCAAGAAATCTTTTTCAGGGAAGAAGCCAGCCGTATCCGGAAAGCGTTTGCCAACAAAAGCGATGAAGAAGATCTGGATTATCTCCTTCACCAGTTACGATGCATAAAAAGCCTGATGGTGCAACTGGAATTGCCTTGGGATCGCCTGATCACTGTCCTTTTCAGATGTTTCGCTTATTACATGCGGCAACCGAATGTGGAGAACACCCGTAAAACCTACCAACTGGCTACCCAGCTGATGGATTGTATCGTCTTCATGTCACGGAACGGAAGGGTGATGAATGCATTAGTCGAGTTCTTTGATCACCAGATCGACGATTTGGACAAGTTGTTGGCGGAGGAGGCCGAAACGCAGCCTTAAAACCGCGAGAAAGCACATAGGTGAAATCGCCATTCCTCTGTCACTCTATCACACTTTGTCTTGTAGGCGTTGATATACTTGCTGTGCCAGGAGTGATACATGCCGGATTCATGTATCACTCCTGTATCACACCAGTGTCACACGCCCGATCGGAATTTTACAAAGGATTAGATGCTATGGTTCCGGACATCCGGGTGTAGCCGTTTCGAACATCCGGGTGTCCGGAGCGTAACACCCGGGTGTAGAAAGCCGGAAGATGGGGGTGTTGCGGACTATTAGAACCGATGCGAATAGGTAAGGCCGATACCGTGGCGGTAGTTGATCGGGTCGTACACGTTGAAGGTATGGTAGCGGTAATAGAGCTGGATGCAGTTTCGGCTATCCACCCTGTAATCGCAGCCGGCGGAATAACGGATTTTGTCGGCACGCATCTTCCCGTTGTAGCCTGCGTTGTTAAAAGGCTCGACATAGAGGAAAGGTTCGAAACCCGAAGAGGCGATCCGGCAGGAGAGGGTGAACATGCTGCGGAGGTAGAGGGTCGGATGCAGGCAATTTTTCTTGTACGTGCTCTGGAAACGCTCCCGGACCGCAATTTTAAATGCCCCGAACCGGTGGGAACCGGCGGCGTACAGGTAATAGCGGTTGCGCACTTCCTCCGATGCCTTGTAGCGGACTAACGACATATAGCCGGCTCCCGCCCGTAAGTTCGGCAAGATGCGATAGTTGATCTCTCCGGTGGTAAGGAACCATCCGGCTTCCCTGAAGTCGTCGCGCGGGCGGATATCTTCTTCCAGGACAAAGGAGAAGCGTTTGTATATTTTCCCGGACAGGCTGACTTTCAATGCGACTCCCGTACCTTCCATCGCCGGGAGCGGAGGGCACAGGAATAGGAATAAGAAGGAAAAACAACAGATCGTTACTTTCATGGCGGAATATGGCGTTTGTTATCTGGGCAAAAGTATAAAAAAATGAAGTCCCTTCCGCATACATGCCTGATAATTCCGGCTTATGATTTAGTAGATGTTGGCCATGCTTACCAGCGGCTCGTACAGTTTCTCTATATCCTGCGCATCCAGTTCGATCGTGAGCTGGTCGCCGGGGAGGATGGTTTGTCCGGCGGGAGAGATGTCTTTGCGGTCGCGGTGGATATTCAGGATGACACAGTGGTTGGGGAGTTCGAGCGTGTCGACCTCTTTCCTGTCGAAATAGGCTCCGGCCATCACTTCGACGTCCAGTGTCAGCCGCTTTTGCTCCCGGAAGAACGGCTTGTTGATCATCTCTTCATAAAACATCACGTTGAACGGCTTGATCTCCAGCAACTCCGTGAAGTAATAGGTGAGTCCGCCCACCACGATGGAGGGATAGAAGATCTCGAAATGCCCGGTGATCTCCGTGATCAGGATGATGGCTGTGATAGGCGTGCGGACGACGGCAATCAGGAAGGCGGCCATCCCGATCAGCATGATATAGCTCACGCTTTCCATCCCGATGATCCCGTGTTGCACCAGGAGAAGGGCGTATAGCTTGCCGATCAGCCCGCCTGTTACCAAAGTCGGGATAAAGCTGCCCCCCGGCAGCCCGGAGGAGAACGAAAAGACCGTGAAGACCATGTGCAGGAGCATCATTCCGGCAATCCAATAGATGTTGCTGTTACCGCCTTCCGCCTGCTGCATCAGGAACTGTTCGCCTCCGCCTGTCAGGTCGGTGATCGTCAAGGAGATGGCATAGGCCATAGCCATGAGGCCCAGAAGCTTGATGTATTCCGGTTGGCGGATAGCCGGGTACATCCGTTTGGCGTAAAGCATCAGGAGGGAATAGAATTTGCCGAAGACCGAAACGATGACGGCAAACAGGAGGTACAGCTTGATGTGCAGCCCCAGCGTGATGTCGGGCACGATGGCCTGTATGTCATGGTACGGATTGATCGGGAAGATCGTGCTGGCGATCGCGCCGGCGACGACGCCTGCCAGGATGGTCGTAATGGCTGTTTTCGGAGCGTCGAAGCGTTCGATCGATTCGATCACCAGCGTGGCCGCGGCGAGTGGCGCGGTAAAGGCTGCCGCCAGTCCGGCGCCTGCACCTGCCGAGAGGAGCTGCTTGCGTTCGCCGCTCAGGATATGCCCCCATTTGCCGACCAGGTCGCCTATGTAGGAACCCATCTGTACGGAAGGCCCTTCGCGTCCCATCGAAAGGCCGCTGCTGAGCGTCAGGACGCCTCCGGCAAATTTGGCTAAAAGCTGGCGGAAGGAATGTTCGTATTCGATACGTCCGTTGATCGCGCCCCGGGTCTGCGAAATGCCTCCGCCTCCGATGTAAGGCCACCGCCTGACCATCCAGGCGACGAGGCAGAGGACGCCCCACAGGGCAAGGAATAAGGCGATATGCTCATACCAGGGGGGCGAAGACCGGAAGAAGCTCTTCCGCATATTGAAGAAAAGTTGCAGCAGATAGTGGTAAGGAACCGCCACCAGCCCGGTCAGCAGCCCCACGATCAGGCTCACGAAATAGAGCCTGGCATCTACCAGCTTCAGCTTTACTATCCGATTCATCTCCATCTCCCCTTAAACAGGAAGCGAAGCCCCTTAGTTTAATTTTTAATTCTTAATTCTTAATTTTTAATTTTAAAAGCACCTGATATACCCCAACGACCAGCTCTCATACAGGTTATCCTTCATCCCGTGTGTATAGCGGAAGGAGAGGATGTTTTTCTTGATCTCGTATCTGAGGTTGTTGCGCCAGTGCATGGGGCGGTCGCCGTTGTTCTCGTATCCGTGAAATCCGGTGAGGTTGGTGGCGAGCGTGAACCCCCTGTATTTTCCGGTGAACCCGATCCCGTAGGTGATGGCGTCGTTCTGGCGGTGCTCCATGTCGTTCGTCATCCAGCAATAGAACCCGGCGAGCGCCTGCATACGGATTGAGGCTTTCCCGTCGGCGCTTTTCCACAGGTTCCGGCCTACGTTTACATCGAACCAGTAGGAGGCGGCATCGGTAAAACGGGCGTCGCACAGGCGGCCTCCGCTGGCCGTCTTGATGTTGGCGCTGAGGGTCGCATCCACCCATTTCTCGCTTTTCAGGACTTGGAAAAAGGAACTGATCACGATGTCGCCGTTATATTTGATCGGGCTTTCCGTCTCTACGGCAAAGCGTTCGTCGCGCGTTTCCGGCGTCATCTTGTATTTTTCCTTGAAGCACCAGTTCACTTCGACGCCCGCACGCCCCCTGAAGAACGGCAGCAGGGCACGCCCCACGATGTCCCAGGTCTTGTCGCCCGTATAATAATGGTATTCGCCCCGTACTTCCGCCTCGTACCGCTCGCTTACCTGCCCGTCCCTCATTTCCGGCATCGGGAAAGCGTTCGGGCCGAAATAGCGCGGGGAGTAGATGAGCAGTTCTGTCTTGTCACGCCAGCTGTCGGCATGGCTGTCGGTTGCGGAAAGAGCAAATATGGATGTTGCCAGTAGTATTCGGAATAGATATTTCATCATGGATATGTTTTTCTTAAGGGCACAAAAGTACATATTTCATATTGATTTAGTACATTTGCCTCATACAAATCTTTAAACCATAGAATACCATGAGACATTTACATTTAGGAAAGCTGCTTTTCGTTGTCTTTTCCCTTTTGTTCGCTTGTACGGTTTCGGCGCGTAAACCGATTAAAACATTACTGATCACAGGACAAAACAACCATAACTGGCAGGTGAGCCACGTTGTGCTGAAGCAAATCCTGGAAAATTCCGGCCGTTTCGATGTGGACTTTGCCGTCTCTCCCGGACAGGGAAAGGATATGTCCGGCTTTGTGCTCGACTTCAGCCCTTACCAATTGGTGGTGCTGGACTATAACGGCGATTCGTGGCCGGAGGAGACGAACCGCCGCTTCCTGGAATATGTGCAGAACGGCGGCGGCGTTGTCATCTACCATGCGGCCGACAATGCTTTCTCCAAGTGGCCGGAGTTCAACAAGATCTGTGCCTTGGGGGGCTGGGAAGGACGTAATGAGAATTCCGGTCCGTATGTGTATTGGCAGGACGGCAAGCTGGTCAAGGACAGCTCGGCGGGGGTCGGCGGTTCGCATGGACGCCAGCACGAATATGTGTTGAACGGGCGTGACAAAGTGCATCCGATCATGAAAGGCCTGCCCTTGAAATGGCGCCATGCCAAAGACGAACTTTACGACCGTATGCGGGGTCCGGGCAATATCCGGGATATTTTGTACACGGCCTATTCGGATAAGGAAACCAATGGTTCCGGCCGTGAAGAACCGCTGGTCTTTACTGTCGATTACGGGAATGCCCGCATCTTCCATACGATGCTTGGTCATGCCGGCGCTACTCCGGAAGATAATATCGCGATGCAGTGTACAGGCTTCCAGGTGCTTTTGCTTCGCGGCGCCGAATGGGCGGCAACCGGAAAAGTGACCCAGAAAGTCCCCAAAGACTTCCCGACGGAGACGACTTGTTCTTATCGGAAAGATTATAAGTGATGGTTACTTTTGGCTTGATCCAAAAGTAATCAAAAGATCAAGGCCGAACCTGCTTCGCTACTCCGTTCCCTCCGTTCGCTGTCGCGTCTGAAACTCGCTTCGCTCAAACAGCAGACGCTCCGGACGCTCACTGGTCTCTGCGCTTAACGCTCACCAGCTTAGGCCGGAAATAGAGCCTGACGGCTCTTTGGGGATGGCCGATACCGCCTGCTACATTTGCGATCCCGCATCAAGTGAGGCAAGCCTCATGCCACATGGAGGTGTGTCAAAACTCCTTTATCACGATCTTTAAGGCACGGATTACGCGGATTACACGGAAAGAAAATAAATTTATCCGTGTAAATCCGTGAAATCCGTGCCTAAATTATGTCTATTGTAAGCAGGATTTTCTTTTGACACACCTTCTTGAGGCTTTGGGGATGCCGATAGTCCGGACGGTTTATAAAGGATATTCCTCGAACGCGTACAACACCGTAGACAAATACCTCTCGCCCGTATCCGGCAATAATGCCACAATCGTTTTCCCTTCGTTCTCCGGGAGCCGGGCCAGTTGCAGGGCGGCATATACGGCTGCGCCGGAAGAGATGCCGACCAGCAGGCCTTCCTTTTGCGCCAGTTCGCGCGATGTGCGGATGGCGTCGTCTCCTTCTACCCGGATGATTTCGTCCACCACCGAGCCGTCGTAGGTTTTAGGGATGAAGCCTGCGCCGATCCCCTGTATCTTGTGCGGTCCGGGCTTGCCGCCTGAGAGCACTGCCGAGTCGGCCGGCTCCACAGCCACGATCTTGACATCCGGGTTGTGTGCTTTCAGTCCCTTGCCAACGCCGCTGACCGTACCGCCTGTTCCGACTCCTGCGACGAAGATGTCGACTTTGCCGTCCGTGTCGCGCCAGATTTCCTGTGCGGTTGTTTTGGCATGGCGGGCAGGGTTTGCCGGGTTTTCAAACTGTTGCAGGATGATGGAGCCGGGTGTCTCGTCGCGCAATGCTTCCGCTTTGGCGATAGCGCCTTTCATCCCTTCCGCTCCGGGAGTGAGGACCAGGTTGGCTCCTAATGCTTTCAGCAGGTTGCGACGTTCAAGGCTCATGGTTTCGGGCATTGTCAGTACCAATTTATACCCTTTGGCGGCCGAGACGAAAGCCAACCCCACGCCGGTGTTTCCGCTGGTCGGCTCTATGATGGTCGCTCCCGGTTTCAGCAAGCCCTTTTCTTCCGCATCTTCGATCATGGCCAATGCGATGCGGTCTTTTACGCTGCCTGCCGGGTTGAAGTATTCCAGCTTTCCGATTACTTTCGCTTTCAGTCCTTTACTTGCGTTGAAGTTTGAGAACTCCAACAGCGGTGTGTTGCCGACGAGGTCGGTCAGTTTTTTTGCTATGGATGACATGTGAATTATAAATTAAGAATTAAAAATTAAGAATTAAAAATTATGAATCAGCTGCTTCATTGTTTGCATTTTTGCTTCTGTTTCCAGCCATTCGCTCTCTGTTTCCGAAGAGGCGAGAATGCCTCCGCCTGCATATAGAACAAACGCGTCGGCAAGGATGTTCATGCAGCGTAAGTTGACATACAGGTCGCTCTTCCCTTCGGGGGCCAGCCAGCCGATGAAGCCTGAATAGTAGCTCCGGTCGTAGCCTTCGTTCTCCCGGATAAAACGATACGTCTCCTCTTTGGGCAGCCCGCAGACGGCAGGCGTGGGATGGAGTCGTTTCAGCAGGTCGCCGAGTTTCTTATTGTCGGGCAGAGGGAAGCAGAAGTCGCTTTTCAGATGCGACAGTTCGCCGGCGCGTACCGGGGCCGGCGGGGTTTCTGTCGGTCTGATGCCTAATGCTTGCAGTTGCTTGCGGATGTAAAAGGCCACATATTCCTGCTCTTCCCTGTTTTTGTCGTCCCATTCTGTCGGCAGTTCCCCGTTTTGGAGCGGTTGGGTACCGGCAAGGGCGACCGTATGCCATTCTCCTTTCTCGCCGGAGAGGATGATTTCGGGCGTGCAGCCCAGCCATGTGCCTGTCGCGGGAGTATGGCAGAGATAAACATACGAATATTTGTACCGTCCGGTTGCCTTGAGGAAAGCGGCGGCAGGGGAGAAGTCCGCTTTGCCTGCCGGAATCGTTTGGCTGCGTGACAGCACGAGCTTCTCGAATTGTTTTCGGCGCAACGGTTCGATGAAGGAATTGAAACGGCGGCTGTAATCTTCCTTCGGGTTCTCTTTGCATGAGACGTTTGTTACATGAGCGTGAAACGTTTGATCCATGAGCATGAAACTTTTGTCCCGTGGGCATGGAGCGTCTTTCTCCTCGTCGAGCGGAAGTTCCTGTATGTCGGGCCGGATCAGTACGATCGGATGCCGTTTGCTGACATGGAACGGGGCAACGACGAAACCGCTCTGTCCGTCCAGCTCTTCGATGTTATAGAGAAGACGTGCAGAACCGGAGGCCTGCATGGCGAAACGGGGCGATTCTCCCGGTATCCGCCAGAGTGCAAAACTCCGGTCCTGTTTGATGAATGTATCGACAGCGTTGCAAACCTTTGATTCGTCTGGTGTCATTTCTTTTTTAATATACTGTTGACTACACGGATGGACGATACCAATTTGTCTGTGGATGTGAACACGTCGACGTTCCAAACGTGCGAAGAGCGTCCTTTGTGGATGATGGTTCCGACGGCGCGAACGGTATCGCCCTCGTGGGCGGATGACATGTGGTTGCCGCTGACCTGCATGCCGACCACGATTTCGTCCGGCTTGGCGAGGATCATCGATCCCAATCCGGCAACCGTTTCGGCCAGTGCGAGCGTCGCCCCGCCGTGCAGGATGCCGAACGGCTGGCGGGTACGTTCGTCTACCGGCATGGTGGCTTCCACGCGATCTTCGGATGCGTAGGTGTACTGGATGCCGAGGTTTCCCATCAAGGCGTGTCGGGCACGCATATTCAACTGGTCGAGCGGTACTTCCGTCGGACGTATCTCGGCCAGGATTGCCCGTTCGACGGCTATGGCCACGCCGTCCTCTTCGTTGGTGAGCGTCGTTTTATCCACACAGGCCTTCACCGAATCTTCCGCGTTTCCCATCGCTATTCCGACACCGGCAAGTTGCAACATGGTCACGTCGCAGACGCCGTCGCCGATGGCGATCACTTCTTCCGGCAATACGGACAGTTTGGTCATCAGCACGCCTAATGTGTTTCCCTTGTCGATGAACTGGGGAACGACTTCCAGGAAATAAGGTTCCGACCGGAATGCCTCGAACACACCGTCGAGACGTTTCTTCCAATGATTTTCCAAGCCGACCAACGATTCCTCGTCGTCACTCGCCAACATGCATTTGCAGGGTGAGAAATCGACGGCTTCGGCAAAGTTGTCGACGCCGATCACCTGCATGTTGTTCAGGTTGGCTTCCTGGATGACATACTTGTTATCCGGTTTGTCCGTCAGGATGAAATCTTTGTGATAGGTGAAGATGGCAAAGTCGTTTTTCTTCGCTTTCTTCTCAAAATAGGGAATCCATTCCGGATCGATACGTTTCTCGAATAATAGCTCGCCGGTCTGCACGTTGATGATCTGACCGCCGTTGTAAGAAAGAATGTAACCTCCGTAATGATTCAGTTCCAGCTTTTCAGCGATGGGCATGACTCCGTTAGTCGGTCTTCCTGATGCCAATACAATATGTACCCCCATTTGCTGTACCTTCAGAAGGGCAGCGTGGGTACGGGGACTGATCTCTTTCTGGTTGTTGAGCAGCGTCCCGTCTACGTCGAGAACTAATAATTTATACTTCATGGCCTCTCTGTATTTTTTGTTAATGATACAAATATACGGAATTTTTGCTTCCGCCCGCTTAACCGAGAGGACAACCGTGCTAAAAATAACTTTGTCTGCCCTGCAAAAGTGCAAAAATCTCCTCTTATTTTTTCTTTACCAAGTCAAACCGTTGGAAACTCCAAACGTTCTCGTCATAATCGTCCCGTTTGTAATGGCTGTCGCAGATGTAAAGGCCGTCTTTCAGGACGGCAATCGAACGGTTCTGATAGCGGTAGTCCGGCAACAACGTCTCGCCGATGATGCGAAAGTTCTTGTCCAAGATCACAATCGAACAGGTCCGGCGGCCGAAGCTCCAAATATCCCGTTGGTTCTCTTTCGGGTCGACCTCCGATTCGGGATAGGCAATGCGGTAATAGACTTCACGGTATTTGTCGTAGTAGATCCTATCATAGAATTGCAACTTATTACATCCAATGAAATAGCTATTCAGATCCGGAAAAGGTGCCTTGGCATGATATTTAGCAGGCTTCAAATATTTGCTTTTGGCACCATAAGCCTTTATGTTTTTATGGTTCGGAGATGCTACATAGACTGAATCGTTTTGACCGAATACATAGACAAAGTTCTTCCCATCATATAACCAATCCACATCTTCATCGCCAACACATAATCGCCCTTGATACAAATCATCCATCGTAGGCTCCGTAGGATGGTAGAATGGCAATTGCTTGACTGCTATATTGATAGTGTCCAATGTTGCCACAACATGTGTCATATTTTCTTTTTGATTATGATTGAAATGGTATAACTGTATATAAAAAAGAGAATCGACAAATATGACATCTTTAAAGGGTGGCAAATAGTCTCCATTGATATCCTGACTGAAAGAATAATTGCCTTGTCTTTCTCCTTTCCCATTTACACGCATTAGAAACTGGCCTCCACCGGGAGCATTCCAATATATTTCATTCCAATCTTTCACATAATAATCATACGCATCACCTATGCCATTGGGGCCTTCTTTATGACAAGTTACTTTTCTGGTACATTTTTCAATAGATGTATCAAAAAATAAAAGTTGAGGCTGTCCGACATTCCCAATCACGATATATTCTCGCTCATCCTTTTCTATTACTTTCGGATACCACCCGATCTCCGTATCCTCATCCACCGGAAACTTCAGCCATTTATCCGCAGGACGAAGTTCGACGATATCCAAAGGTTCCATATCGGAAGAGGAACTTTGAGGATGGTCTGAGCATGAAAGGGAGATGCTACAGAGCAATGTTATCAGTATATTCAATTTACCTATCATCTTTATCTCTATTTCTTTACCAAGTCAAACCGTTGGAAGCTCCAAACGTTCTCGTCGTAATCGTCTCGTTTGTAATGGCTGTCGCAGATGTAAAGGCCGTCTTTCAGGACGACAATCGAACGGTTCTGATAGCGGTAGTCCGGCAACAACGTCTCGCCGATGATGCGAAAGTTCTTGTCCAAGATCACAATCGAACAGGTCCGTCGGCCGAAGCTCCAAATATCCAGTTGGTTCTCTTTCGGATCGACCTCCGATTCGGGATAGGCAATGCGGTAATAGACTTCACGGTATTTGTCGTAGTAAATGTAATGATAAAATTGCTGCTGGTTACTTTCATACAAATAACTCTTATGTACATAATGAGGCTTTGGAATATATTTAGCTGGTTTCAAATACTTGCTTTTTGCGTTGTAAGTACATATTTCTTCATGATTAGGAGACACTACATACAGAGAATCATTTTGCCCGAATGTATAAATAAATTCTTTGCCATTGTAAACCCAAGAGACGTAAGTGTCACCTTCTCTCAATTTCCCTGAATTTTTATCTTCCATTGTCGGACTTGTCGAATGATAAAAAGGTAACTGTTTAACGAGCAACTTCATCGTATCTAAAACAGCCGCCACATGTGTCTGTTTATCTTCTTGATTGTGATTATAATGAGACAACCTTATATATATCAAAGAATCTATAACCATAACGGCTTCTGATGCCGGTAAATAATTACCTTGTTTATCCACACTGTAATAATAACGTCCTTGAACCAATCCTTCTCCATTGACCTTTACCAGTAACGGTGCACCCCCTACAGCATCCCAATAGATTTCATTCATATTCTTGATAAAATAACGGTATGCATTACCTACTCCATTAGGACCTTCTCTCTGACATGTTATTTTCTTAATACAACGTTCTATTTGTACATCATATATCAATAACTGTGGACTTCCTGCATTACTAATCACAATATATTCTTTACCATTTTCCTCTATTACCGTCGGATACCAGTCTACCTCCGTATCTTCATCCACCGGAAACTTCAGCCATTTATCCGCAGGACGAAGTTCGACGATATCCAAAGGTTCCATATCGGAAGAGGAATTTCTTGTGTGATCTGAACAAGATAAGGATATGCCATATAAAATTATAAATAAAACCAATCTATAAATCTTACACATGGAGCACAACCATACTGTCTTATCTTGGCACAAGGAGTGCTTGGGTTTGTCACATTCATCAGGGAAACTCACAGTCTTGCCTTGCCATGTTTCCAATAACTCCGGCAAGCTCTGCTTCTTTTCTGAACAGGAAAATAGCAACAACAACAATATGGCAGCTATCCTTTTCATATGAATGCCATAAATTTAATAACTTTTTTTGAATAAACAGATCTTTTCTTGAAGAATATTAAATATAATATTCCCAATCTCCGTATTCCTCGAAAAGGCTTTTGTCGAGAGGCGCTTTGCGCAGTTTTTTGACGGAAGAGGCGATGCTGACTTTGCAAAAAAATACAATATCCCCCTTGAAAATGGCGATTTTGTATAGTTGTTTGATTTACAATAGTCTGTAAAAATAGTTGTTTGTTAAAAAATATTACCCTTGCGTGTAATTTGAATTAAATGGGGTATAAATTCGAAATAGATGCGGTAGTAGTTTCGATTTGGACTAATGTCTTTTTTATGAATATGACAATAAGGGGTCATGGTGGTGGAAGGGGATGAACTTCTACCACCTGTCCGTTCAGTCGGATATACTCATATAACTCTTTGTAGAAGGCATGCCGTGTCAGTGTCGGGGCGTCTCCCAAGATCATCAGTTTCATGCGGGCGCGGGTGATGGCGACGTTCATGCGGCGCAGGTCGCCGAGGAAACCGATTTGTCCTTTGTCGTTGGCGCGTACGAGGCTGATCATGATCACGTCGCGCTCCTGTCCCTGGAAGCCGTCTACGGTGTGGACGGTTATCAGGCGGCGGAAGGGTTTGAAGAAAGCGTTGCGCTTGATCAGTCCGCGGATATACTGAACCTGCGATTTGTAAGGCGAGATCAGGCCGAAGTCGATGCTTTCGTCCAGGACCCGCTCTTTGCCGATCTTTTCGATATACTTCTGCAATGTCGAGACAAGCAATGCCGCTTCATCCTTGTTGATACGGCTCATGCTGTCGGTGAGCCGGTCTTCCTCAAAATGGCAATCCGCCGTGTCGAGCCAGACGACAGGCGTATCGAATTCCAGGATGCCGCGATGTTTGACTTCCGGTGCGGATTGCAGCTCGTCATGGTAGAACCAGCGGGAAGGGAAGCGCATGATGTCCTCGTTCATCCGGTACTGTGTTTTCAAAAGCGAGACGGTTTCGGGTTTCCGGTCGGTTATTTTTTGCATCAAGGTGTGATCCAAGCCGCCGCGTGCCGCTTCCATACATTTGATAGTAGGAGGGAGTTGGTGATGGTCGCCCGCCAAAATGACTCGGTCCGCTTTGCCGATCGCAATCCAGCAGGCGGCTTCGAGCGCTTGGGCGGCCTCGTCGATAAAGAGAGTCGTGAAGTTACGGTTGGTCAGCACCCGGTTGGCAGATCCGACCAGCGTGCAGGCTACGACACGCGCCTCGTCGAACAGTTCCGTGTCGATCTTCACTTCCAGTTCCGTTGCCCTGAAACGGAGGCGGGAGAGGCGGTTGCGGATTGTTTCTTTCTCACTGTGGCTCTTTTTGCGGAGGTTGGATTGTATTTCGCGGATCGCCTTGCGGATTCCCCATAATTCGGCATAGTCGGGATGCGACTCGAAACGCCGTTCGTATGTGAAGGAAAGCATCTTGTCGTTTACCCGCGTCGGGTTGCCGATACGCAGGACGTGGATGCCGCGATCGACCAGTTTTTCGGATATCCAGTCTACGGCCGTATTACTTTGGGCACAGACCATTACCTGGTTCTCCCGGTGCAAAGTCTCATAGATCGCTTCAACCAAAGTGGTCGTTTTGCCGGTCCCGGGAGGACCGTGCACGATAGCCACATCTTTTGCCGCCAATACGTGGTTGACCGCCTCCTCCTGCGACAGGTTCAGCCAGGGAAAGCGCACGGGGAAAAGCGTGCGCCGGGCGACGGGAATTTTGCCTAACAAGACGTCCCGCAGGTAAGCCAGCCGGTTCCCTTTCGCCTGGATAACGGCAGACAGGGCGTTGAACATCGTCTTGTAGCTGGTCTCGTCGAAATAAAGCTGGACGCCGATCTCGCCTGCCTTTTGCAGGTCGAACAGTGCGGCGGGTGAAGGAAGCACGACAACCATCCGGTCGTCTTCCACATAACTGATGACAGCCGGGAAATTCAAATATCCGGGTTTTCCGCCTCCGTTTGTCGTGAAGAAGCAGACCGGACGGCCATATTCGAAATTGTGTTCGATCTCCTTGTCCTCCCGCCGTTCGACTTCGACGACGAGCTGGTTCAGGGAATTATAGTAGCTCTTCCCCGGTACGACAGGATACCAGCAAAGCCCTTGTTGGATGCGGCGGTGTATGCCGGCCCGTTCGGTTTGCTGGCGGTACATCTCCTTTTCATATTCGAATTCTTTTTGCAGAAGATCGTACTGGTGTTGTAATTCTGCTGCCGGAGTCTTGAATTGAGTTGCCATCATTCTTTGTTTAATCGGGCGCAAACTTACATAAAAAAACGCAATCGGATAGGGGTTTTTCTCCTTTCCGTTGTCATTAAGTCAAACGGATGACTATCTTTGTTTATTAATTTGGAAGGATTAAAATAGCTGAGTATGAAAAATAAAATTCTATGCGTGATTATGTCTTTGTTAATTCTGACGGGATGCGGGTCGATGAAGAATATGAGCCGGGAAGACCGGGCAGGCGTAGGAGCCCAGATCGGCGCCTTTGTCGGGTGGCTTTTCGGCGGAGCGGTCGGAAATGCCATAGACGATGATATCGGGGGTGACATAGGGGCGTTTGTCGGGACGGCGGTCGGAGGAATCGCCGGTGCGCAGATTGCTGCAAATACAGGCGACGAGGTAAGAGTGGAGAAGAGGAATCCGGGAAATTATACGCCGTCCTCGCATGTTTTGCTTCCTGATTTGCAGATCGAAGACATCCTGCTGGAAGAGGACAGCGTCACCCGCGATAACAAGATCAATGCAGGCGAAACCTGCCGTATCTCCCTCGTGATCGTGAACAACAGCTTTCAGGATGCTTTGGACGTGGAACCGATAGTGAAAGTTGAGAAAGGAAAGCATCTGAAACTCTCCGAACCGGTCAAGATAGCTAAAATCACCCGCGACGACCGTATCACCTATAACGTCACGGTGCAGGCCTCCCCGAAGTTGCGTACGGGCGAAGCTGTGTTCAGCGTCCGCCTGAAAGAGGGACGTGGCAATGGCACGGAGGAGGAGACGTTCACGGTCGAAACTGTCGGCAACGATGATAAATAGCGGATTGTGGTATAATTTTCAATTTTCAACTCTCAATTTTCAATTAATAAGCTACCTTTGCCGGATAAAGTCGAAGAAAAAAAGATCTATATCATGGATAAAACAACTCAAACACAAATCATCAAACTTATACATCAGGAAGTGATTCCCGCTATCGGCTGTACGGAACCGGTTGCGGTCGCATTGGCTGCCGCTAAGGCTGCCGAGGTTTTAGGCTGCAAGCCGGAGAAGACGGAAGTATTCCTGAGTGCCAATATCCTGAAGAATGCGATGGGCGTCGGAATACCCGGAACCGGAATGGTCGGGTTGCCGATAGCGATCGCTTTGGGTACGCTGATCGGCAAGTCCGCATACGGCCTTGAAGTCTTGCGCGACCTGACACCGGAAGCGCTCGCCGAAGGAAAGCAGGTGATCGAAGATAAACGGATTCATATCGCTTTAAAGGAAAATGTCGACAAGCTCTATATCGAAGTGGTTTGTTCCACCGGAAATGAAACTTCGCGAGTGGTGATCTGCCATGAACATACGAATATCGTGTATGTGGAGAAGAATGGCGCTGTCCTGACAGACCGGAGGAAAGAAGGCGTTGCCTGCGATGCTTCGGACGATGAAGGCGAACTGAGGCTCTCTTTCTCTACCGTGTATGAGTTTGCGATGGAAATGCCGCTTGACGAGATCCGCTTTATCCTGGAGACTGCCGATCTGAACCGGAAAGCGGCCGAGGCTTCCCTGAAGGGGAACTTCGGGCATACGGTCAGCAAGACCGTTTCCGGCGCATACGGACGTAAATATATGGGCGATTCTGCCTATACCCACATGTTGGCTATGACGGCTGCCGCCTGCGATGCCCGCATGGATGGCGCCATGATACCGGTGATGAGTAACTCCGGCAGCGGCAACCAGGGGATTGCCGCGACGCTTCCCGTCCTTTCTTTTGCCGAAGACATCGAATGTACGGAAGAACAGTTGATCCGCGCCCTGATGCTAAGCCATCTGATGGTCATCTATATCAAACAAAGCTTAGGACGCCTGTCCGCTCTTTGCGGTTGCGTGGTGGCCGCTACGGGAGCCAGTTGCGGCATCACCTATCTGATGGGGGGCGATAAGGTGCAGATTTCCTATGCGATCAAGAATATGATCGGCAACATCACCGGCATGATCTGCGACGGGGCTAAACCCAGTTGCGCCATGAAAGTTTCCAGCGGCGTTTCGACCGCGATGTTGTCCGCGCTGATGGCAATGGAAAACAAGGTGGTGACTCCGGTCGAAGGCATTATCGATGAGGATGTCGACAAGTCGATCATCAACCTGACTTCCATCGGTTCCAAAGGTATGGAAGCCACCGATAAGCTGGTGTTGGATATCATGACCGGAAAATCCTGCTGACAATAAGAATATGCTGACCGATATCCGCCTGTTAAGCCAGCAATTGGCAAAACCCCGGTTCAAGAGTCCGAAGGAAGTGGTTGCCTGGATGGGAGCTATCCAGGCACAGGAATATGCAATGGCGAAATGGGCGGTCGGAACCCGCTTGAAATCGTCATCGTTGCAGGCGGTGGACGATGCGCTTGCAAAGGGGGAAATCCTGCGTACCCATATATTACGGCCGACCTGGCATTTCATTGCAGCAGAGGATATCCGCTGGATGTTGCAATTGTCGGGAGGCCGTATACGGACGGCTTTCGATTCTTATGCCAAAAGCCGGAAGATGGAGATAACCGGAAGTTTCTATGCGAAAGGTTGCAGACTGCTGGAACAATTGTTGGGCGGGAACAAGAGCCTGACAAAACAGGAGTTGATGGATGAGTTCGGCCGGGCAGGGGTCGAGGCAGACAATCACTTGATACATTATTTCCTGGTCCGTGCCGAAACGGATGGCCTTATATGCAGCGGGGTGGATAAGAACAGGAAGCCGACCTATGCTTTGTTGGAAGAACGTGTGCCGCCTGTGAAAGAACTCCTTCGGGAAGAGGCGCTTGCCCGGTTGGCTACCTTGTATTTCCAAAGCCATTCTCCGGCGACATTGCCCGATTTTGTCTGGTGGTCCGGTTTGACGACGACTGAGGCGCGGCAAGCGGTTGCTTTGATTGAAGGCGATCTGCTTGCCGAAAAGTTTGATTCGGAAATCTTTTATCTGCATACAACCTGTGACTTGAAGGCCCGTTGCCGGAAAGTGCTGCATCTGTTGCCTTCGTATGATGAATATCTGATCAGTTATAAAGACCGGACGACCGTTATGCTACGCGAACATCATCCTAAGGCATTCAATACGTACGGCATCTTTTACCCTGTTATCCTGTATAATGGCCGTATCGTCGGCAACTGGAAAAAAGATCCGAAGAAGAAAGTACTTGCTGTCGAAACTTCTTTGTTCGATGAATCCTTCGATCTCCCGGAAGATTTGCTGAAAAAGGCTGTCGATTATTATTGCTCTTTCCACATCAAAAAGTAGGAATTCCACAACCGGTTGTGGAATTTTTACACACTTTCCCCAATTTGTTCCACACTTTCCCGATTCCTTTTATACTATGTGTCGTTTTTATAACCGTGTATATCAGTATCTTATTTATAAATACATCCTGTTTTTCATTTCTGGCACGTCCTTTGCAACTTATTTATCAAAATTAGATATTATCCTTCCCAAGATATTGTTTTCTGATTAGATATTTGATTAGAAAAAACTTATCGATTTTAAATCCGCTTCGCCTGTGAAGGTAAAGCGGATTTTTTATTGGTAAACAAGGAATTAATAAATAATCTTTGCTAATTTTACAGGATGTATAAATCTATTATTATGAAATCAGAGAAAATCCCGATATTCATTATTCTTTCCATGTTCCTCATAAACATAGGTTGGGTATCTTGTAGTAAAGAAAATACATTGGAGATTGTCAAAAATCCTTTGGAAGAGGAAGTTTATTATATCGTAGGCAAATTGAATCAGGGAAATATGCCTGTGGAAGATGTTGCTGTGAGCGCTTCCGGCGTCACGGTCAAAACATCGCAAGATGGCATGTATCAATTGCCTGTGAAAAAGAAAGGAGATTATGTCGTATCGTTTACGAAAGACGGATATATACCGCTGACATCATCTGTCACGATTCCCGGAAATATGCATACCGGGAGTACTGTCTCCTTGCCTTTACAAATGACTAAGAAAAACGCGACGGTTACAATAGACCCATCAAAAGATACGGTTATTATTTATCCGGGAGCCGATAAACTTACTTCTATAATATTTCCGGCGGGTATAACTAATAAACCGATTGAAGTTTCTGCAACAGAGTTTATAAATGGGGCAATGGAAAATGCTAAACGTGCAAGCTTTTCCACCTTTGAATTGGAAATATCGGGGATGGAGGGTACTTTGCCTGTTGAAATAAAAAATCAGGCGCATCCTCTCATTCGCGTCGGAAATATTGTTCAGTATGCCGAAATAGACGGGCAGTGGACCCTGTTAGGAGATGTTTCCACTTTTGATTGGGGACAGAATGTTCTTAAGACAACCATACAATCCTCTTATGTGAAACATTCCATAGGCCCTGTATTTGAAATAGTTTCCACCGATACGTCTTTAGAGAGCTTGGGTGAAGTCACGATTGATAATTTAGGCAATTTATCATCTAAAGAGGTTGAAGTCATGGTCAAACAAAAAATGGGTTGGGAGATTACAACGAATATGGATGATTATTATTCAAATTACCCTGGGTTGGTTGATGACGACTGCAAATATACGACTGCTACTTTGTACAGGGTCTTGGCTTCCATTAATGGTTCTTTATTCGGAATAGATGAAACGGATCTCTCATTAGGCGTTGCCAAAGTGAGCGGAGATACCAAAATGGAAGTTAAATGTTTTGCACGTGTGGAAGATATAACGTTTAGATTCATATTATTCTTTCAAGATATATGGGTTACTCATCATATCAGTATAAAAAAATATAGTGGCGTCAATGTTGAGTTTGATTACCAGTATGGCCCTAACCATACTGGTAATCAAGAATAGTTTGTTTTTAGAACCATTTTATCTTCTTGAAAATAAAGAACGATAAGGCCGACAATGTGATAGAGACAATGACGATGACGGCAAAACCGTATGGCATGTTCTCACCATAGATCGGGACGTTCATACCGTAGAAGCTGGCGATGAGGGTGGGGACCATCAGGATGATGGAGATGGAGGTCATGCGTTTCATGATGGTATTCACGTTGTTGGAGATGATGGAGGCGAACGCGTCCATCGTGCCGGTCAGGATGTCGCTATAGATATTGACTGTGAGGTGCGCCTGCTTCAACTCGGTTTCCACGTCTTCCACCAGCTCGTTGTCCATATAAACCGGTTCTTGGAAGATGCTTTGAAGCTTGGTGAGCATCACTTCATTGCCACGGATGGAAGTATTGAAGTAAACCATGCTCTTCTCCAACTTCATCAGGCGAAGCAGGTCTTCGTTCCGAATGCTTTTTTCCAAAGCTTTTTCGGCATGCGCCACCTCGTTGTTGATTTGTTTCAGATATTTCAGGAACCATACGGCGGACGAATGGATCAGCCGCAGGATCAGGTCGTATTTATGACGTACGACAATCTCTTTACGGCGGGTGTAGCGGATAAAGTCCGGTATCAGTTCCGTCTTATAATAGCAAACGGATATGATGATTTCATTGTTTGTCATAATCCCTAAAGGGATAGTCGTGAAAGGAATACCCTGTTCCTGGCTCTGCACCGGGATTCGAATGATGGTCAATAACCAATTCCCTTCATATTCGATACGCGGGCGTTCGTCCGTATCGGCAATATCGCTTAAAAAAGATTCGGGAACATTGAATTGGTTTGTCAGGTAATGGATATCCTCCGGTGTGGGACATTCTACATTGATCCAGCTGTTTGGAAGCCACTGGTCTTTTTCCACAAAGCCGGCTTCACAATAAAGAAAAGTTCTCATTATTGCCTCCTTTCGTTTTTTTGTCAACGTACAGAGGCCTTGCTGTTTTTACCCCTGCGCGTTACGTGTTACTTACTGTTTCTGTTTCTCGCGGAATACTGTCGTCCATAATTTATCATTACTTTTTACGGCTGCAAAGATAGAAAAATCCGGCAAGAGTCAAATCTCTTGGAATAGATGTTTTTGACTGTTTCATCCTCTTGTTATGTAGATATTATACGAAATTGCACTGTGAGAGTGCAATTTTATATACCATTTTGCACTATCAAAGTGCAAAATGGCTATCTTTGTCTGAGACAAGAAATAAAGATCATGAATAAACTTCAAGAGCATTTTAGTAAACTGTTGCAAGAGACTACAACCGGTTTTCATCGTTATATGTATTCCCGGATCAACTGGAAGAGCCGGATGATTGGTTTGACCGGCCCGCGAGGGGTTGGCAAGACAACGCTAATCCTGCAATATATCAAAGAAGAATTGGATAGGAATGTTTCTTTATATGTCACAGCCGAAGATTTTTATTTTGCCAGCCATAAATTGATAGACTTAGCTGATAGTTTCGTAAAGTTGGGAGGAAAGTATCTGTTTATAGATGAAATTCATAAATATAAAGACTGGTCTAAAGAACTTAAATTGATTTATGACTATCATCCTGAACTGAATGTCGTTTTCACAGGTTCTTCTGTACTTGACATCAATAAAGGTGTATCTGATTTGAGCCGCAGGGCTGTTATGTATCAAATGCAGGGTCTGTCTTTTCGGGAATATCTGAAATTGTTTCATAATATCGATATCGATATATATACGTTGTCGGATATTCTTCAACATAAAGTGATTTTGCCGGAAGGCTTTCATCCGTTCACATTCTTTTCGGATTATCTGAAACGAGGATATTATCCTTTTGCCTTGGATGAAGATTTTGATTTGCGGTTACAGCAAATAATAAATCAAACACTTGAATCCGATATCCCGTTGTTTGCGGATTTGAATGTTTCTACAGGGCGTAAGTTGAAACAACTGTTTGCCATTATCGCTAAAAGTGTCCCGTTTAAGCCGAATATGAGCAGCATTGCCATGATGCTGGGAGCAAGCCGGAACAGCATCGCTGATTATTGCCTCTATATCGAAAAAGCCGAGTTGATTGTACAGCTGCGGGATGCGACGGGGGGAATCCGTGGTTTGGGAAAGGTTGATAAAATTTATCTTGACAATACGAATCTGATTTATTGTTTAGGTCATGAAGCCTCTGATGTCGGTAATATCCGTGAGACTTTCTTTTTAAACCAAATGCGTGTCAGGCATGATGTAATTGTTTCCCCGGTTTCTGATTTCTTGATTGATGATCTCACGTTTGAGGTAGGGGGTAGAAATAAGAAACAAAAGCAACTGCAGGGTTTGGACAATGGTTTCATTGTGAAAGATGATATCGAAACCGGCTATATGAATGTAATCCCTTTGTGGCAATTCGGCTTGGAGTATTAACATCCTTCTGACCGATAGCCGTTCTATCTGTTATCCTGTTATGTCTGTTCCTTTTTTGTCAGGCCCGTAAGGCTGCATATTTGCGGTAGCGGTAATAAGCGATGCCGGCCAAGTCGGCCAGGAACCAACCGATAGGAATAGACCACCAAATACCGGTGACCCCGATAGAAGGAATGGAGGCCAGCCAGTAAGAAAGAACGACACGTGTGCCTAAAGACAGAACAGTGAGCACGACGGACATTCCCGGCATACGGACGGCACGGTAATAACCGTAAAGGAGAAACAAGATACCGATACCTGAATAGAAAGTCCCTTCGATGCGTAGGTATTCTACTCCGATGCGAAGTATCTCGGTTTCATCCGGACGGACGAAAATAAGCATCAACGGCTTGGCAAAAAAGAAAACCAACAGCGAGATGACAAGGGAAAAGACGATCGTTATAAGAAATGCGCTGCGTACTCCCCGGCGTATGCGATCTCCTTTCCGCGCCCCGAAATTCTGGGCGACAAAAGTGGAAAAAGCATTCCCGAATTCCTGAACGGGCATATAGGCGAAAGAGTCGATCTTGACTGCCGCGGCGAATGCTGCCATGACAGCCGTGCCAAAACTATTTACCAACCCTTGTACCATCAATATACCGAAGTTCATCACAGATTGTTGGATGCAAGTCAGTGTGGAGAAGGAAGTGATTTCTTTCAGGCTGGAACGGTCGAAGCGCATATCCTCCCGGTGCAACCGCAGTTCGGGACGTTTCTTGTAAGTATATAACAGAATGCCGGATGCTGCCGCTCCTTGTGCGACGACCGTTGCGACCGCTGCTCCTTCGATACCCCGGTCCAGGATGAGGATAAGGAACAAATCAAGCCCGATATTCAAAACAACCGATACGGCCAGAAACCATAGAGGTGTCACGGAATCGCCCACGGCGCGAAGCAATGCCGCATAAAAATTATACAGGAAAGTAAAGGCTATCCCCCAGAAAATGATCCATAGATAGCCGTGCATCAACGGATAAACATCATTGGGAACTTGCAACCATCGCAAAATCGGATCGAGCCAGAAAAACGCCGCCCCATTCAACAAGACGGTCACCGTGCCGATCAACAGGAAAGAAATATAGACGCTACGTCGCAGGGCGGACAGGTTGCCGGCTCCGTATTGCAGCGAGAAAACCGTACCGCTCCCCATCGACAACCCCAGCAGGATAGAGATCAGGAAAACTATCAAGGTATAGGCGGAACCGACCGCGGCCAACGCATTTGCACCGATACATTGTCCCACGATCAGCGTATCGGCTATGTTATAGCATTGTTGCAAAAGCGATCCTGCCAGCATCGGCAATGTAAATTGTAGCAGGGTGGTGGTTATGCCTCCTTGGGTAAGGTCTCCTTTCCGTAACATTATCAGCTCTTTTTATCCATATAATTTTGTATGAGTTTGCAAAAGTACGAATTTAATCAGATAACCATTCCTTCGGGTATCCTGTTGTATATTTACCTTTTTTAAAAAGAGGTGATTAGCTTATGGAAAAGAATGATTTTTATGAATTGATGCGGGAGCAGGAAAAGAAGAAGCGGGAGGCTGGTGCAGAGAGTACTGCTGACCTCTACCGAGCGGTGCGGAACCGCTTTTTACGTTTCTGCGGGAATGATACTTTTTCGTTTAAGGAATTAAAGCCCCTGCAAGTGACCGATTTTATGTCTTCCCTGAGAAATGAAGGCTTGCGTGTGAATACGGTAAACAGTTATATTAGTTGTTTCCGGTCCATGTATAACAAGATTTGCCGGAAAGCCCGTTATAAACCGAAGATACATCCGTTCGAAGGGATCCGGTTAAAGCGGGAAGAGACCGTGAAACGTGCCGTGACGGTGAAGGTAATGGAGATGTCTGTCCGCATCCGGTACTACGACTACAACCAAAGTCTTTGTACATTAACATTGGTACAGAAAGAATGGAATGAATCCTTCTCATAAGAGCAGGAACATTTGATTCAAAGTGAGGAAAGGGAGGGGCCGCGAGGTTCTTCCCTTTTATCTTATCCGAGAAGAACAGTTGATGGATAACATAAGTGCTTTATATAGAATATTGATTGAGAATGATTATCTTTGCAGAAAAGTGAATGGCTATGGAAACAAAATTAACATTAAGACTAAATGAGTCGATAATAGAGAAAGCAAAAGAATATGCGCGGTCGCGGAATATGAGTCTTTCTAAAATGGTAGAACAGTATTTGGATTCTGTCGTTTCAACAAATGATATTTCAAGTAAGCAAATAGAATTGACTCCATTAGTGAAAGAGTTAAGTGGAGTGTTGAAAGTCCCTGCTGATTTTGATTATAAGAATGATTATTCGGACTATCTTGAAAATAAATATCAATGAAGAATGTATTTTTAGATACGAATATTGCGATAGATTTATTATCTAAACGTGAGCCATTTTATGATGCAGCTGCTATTTTGTTCACATTAGGGGATAAAAAGTATATAAAATTGTATATCTCATCGTTATCTTTTTCTACCATATTTTATTTGTTACGCAAACAATTGGGAGCCAAAGATGCGATAGACATATTACGGCGTTTCAGAATGTTAGTGCATATACTCCCGGTGAAGGATACCACTGTGGATAAGGCTTTAGACTCGGACTTTACCGACTTTGAGGACGCAATACAATATTATTCTGCTATAGAAAATGGTGTTAAGGTAATAGTTACTCGTAATGTAAAAGATTATAAGGCTTCGGCTATTCCTGTAATTACACCAGATGAATTCTTGAAAAGAAGCTATTAATTATATAGGAAAATATTTATTAGGAGAGTCCCTCGCTATGATGAAATGGCGAGGGACTTTATTTTAGAGTAAAATTGAAAACTAATCGAGCATCAAACTCATATAAGCCTCTCGGCTCTGGTAGTCGAGCAACAGGCGGGTGAGCGATTGGGTGTCCATTTCTTTCAGTTCGCCGATGTTGAGAACGGAGTTTTCGTGGGTGGAAGCCCAGTGATGGATAAGGCGGTCGCGGTCGAGGACACGTGCCATGCCTAAGGGAAAAGTTCCCGGTCCGGTGAAAGGAGTGCGGTAGACGGCTTTTTCCACCTTGTTTTGGGTTGTCGCTTCCTGCAAGAGCAGGTTCTTGATGTGATCGTTGTCGTACATCAATTCTTTGACATAGATATGGTCGCCGGCAGGATGGAAAAAGATCATGCCGATCGGTTCGTCCTGAATGTTCAGGGCGGTCAGCATCTGTCCGCCGGAGATCTGCAAGTCGCGCAGGATGGTGACGAAATCGTCATAACCGTGCAGCACATAGCAGGTACGTTCCCGCTGCTTCTTATTGAAGAACTTATAAAGAGATTCCATAGAAGGAACTTCCGGCGGAACCACTAAGATCCCCTGTTCCCAAGCTATTTCATAAGGGCGGACATACGTCTCTTCCGAATAGTCGAAAGCCTCCGTATATCCTAAATCGCGGTAATAATCGAACAGCCACGGATCGGCCGGGATAATGACCGTCAGAGCCACCTTCCGGCTTTCCATCACCTTGAAGGCTTCTTGTATCAGTTGGCGCATGAGCCCCTGCCCGCGTTCGGAAGGAAGGGTGCAGGCACCATATATATAGTTCACGGATATCTCCGTCCCATAGTAGGTCATGACAAACGGAAGCATTTGAAGGGCGGAAACGATCTTTCCGTCTTTCTCTATAAACAGGGCGTTTTCCTTTTTGTAGACCCGGTCGAAGAACAGTTTGATAAATTCTTCGCTGTCGTCGAAAGAAGTACGCCACAGGTCGATCAATTGAGGCTTGTTGTTATCCATCGTTCAATATTATTTTGCAGGTTTCTTTATTGCTGCGGATTTTTCCAATAGGATGAACGGGTTATACGAAAGTTTAGCCTGTCGCAGACCGGGAATCCCCAAGTCTTCCTCCCGGTTCACATATATATATTTCTCCGGAAGGTGGGAGGCGAATTCTTTGTTGATAACAGCATAAGCCCCCTCATAGTTCACATTCGCCTTTTCGACATGCACCCCGAAGGTGTTGTGATTGATCGGGGCGCCGAAGGTGAAAGCAACGATCTGATGGTCTACGCAAATAGCGCCGCCTATCAGCCCCAACTTATCATAATGGTCCAAGGCATAGATGATGGAACGGCGTTCGTCGTTCAGGTCCTCCACGTCGTTATCTTCCCGGTTTGCCTTGAACCATTTACATTCGAGTTGGAGGCATTCGGGGACCAGTTCCGGTGTGATAGGGATATATTTGTAAGAATATTTCTTATTGAAGTTGTTGATATGATTGCGTTTCGCCTGGTATTTCTTCCCTTTCAGGATTGCCAGGTCTTCACGCAAGTAGATGTAATCGAAATAATCCCGTTCGGGGATGTAGAAGAAGCCGCCAGGGATTGCCTTTTCGAGTTCCTCTTTGGCATCGGGCGTTACGCCTAACATACAAAGCGGATGGCCCTGTTCGAGCGAGTCGGCTTCCAGCAGATCGATCGCTTGTTTCAGATTGCCCTGTCCGGTTGGCGTCATGTAAGCGACTCTCGTTTTGTTTTCGATCCAGAAGCGGATCAACAAGTTACCGTCGACAACGGCAAACTCGCTATCGTAGAGGAATCGCCAACTACAGATGTTGGCAAATGAATAGTCGCAATTCTTGTAATTGCTCGGGATCGTAAAGGAGGTTATAATATCTCTATCTTCGATTCTGATAGGTTTGAACGGTATCTTCATCTTTTTCTTTTTTGATGTGCAAATATAAAACTAATAAGAATGTATGAATGTTTTATGCGAAATAAAAACAATCGATTTTGTATATCGCGTGATAAACCCTATAAATGTTATTAATAGCAATTTAACTAAACATAAAAATGATTGTGCATAGTAAACTAACATCTATCTTTAAATGTTCGAAGTGAAATGATTTTTATTTAAAAGTGAGAAGGAAATGAATACAGATAAAATATTACCGATCGATCTTTATCATGCCGTGTCGACTGCTAATTTGACATTGGAAAGTACATTGAAGATCATTCACGTCGAAGCCGGGCAGGATCATGACCTGTTGCCTTTGGAACCGGGAACTCTTGCGGTGATCTGCCGGGGAGGAAAGTTCGCATGCAAAGCGCTTGAAAAGGAAATCTCCATAGTTGCCGGGCAGGTGTTCCTGGCGTCTGCGGAGGATGTGAGTGACATATCCCGTTTTTCGCAGACTGGTTTTGAAGGGATCGTGATTTATGCCGGCAGTGATTTGCTGATTAACCGGCAACGTCTGATGTTCCGGACGATTACACCGGACGAGTTGGAAGAGTCCGGGCTTTATATCCGGCTGATACAGTCACAAATCGAGCGAATGAGCGATGTCCGGGTCAAAGTGGTGGAATCGCTTTTGCGTGCCCTTATTTTCTTCCTCCAGCAGGGAGGACATTTGGCAGACGACCGGGATAGCGAGGTTCCGCCTTTTTTCCACGATTTCGCTTTGCTGATTAGCCGTTACCATCATTATCCGGTCTATTATTTCGCAGAGAAGTTGGGGATGACTTCGACGGAACTGAATAACAAATGCAAATCGCATTCCGGCATTTCGGCAGCGGAATGGATCAGCCAGTATGTATTGCTTGAGGCAAAAGATTTGCTGATTAAGACTCGCATGAGACCTTCCCGCATTGCCGTGATGCTTAATTTCTCAAATTATGATACCTTTGCACGTTGGTTCAGGCGGCATACGGGAGAATTGCCGGGGAACTGGAGGTGATGGAAATTGAAAATTGAGAATTAAAAAATAATACCATGAGATGGACATTTGAGAATGCGAAGATAAAGGGGCGGGTCGTCTTGACCGATTCGCTCCATGAAGACTCGGATCTTCTGAAAGACAAAACGCTGTATAAATTTATATGGGTGGATTCCGGCGAAGTAGAGTTGGATATCGACCATCAGCAGATTGTTTTGGAAAAGGGGCAGCTCGTTCCGCTTTCCCATTTGCATCATCTGGAATTTCTGCGCGTCGAAGGCAGATACTATGCTCTGATGTTCAACAGTAACTTCTATTGCATACATGGCAACGACCATGAGGTGTCGTGCAACGGATTGCTGTTTCACGGTTCGTCGCATGTGTTGACTTTCATCCTTTCGGAGGATGAGCGACGGAAGATCGATACGCTGACGGGGATCATGCAGGAAGAGTTTCTCAGTACCGACCACCTGCAAGACGAGATGCTCCGGGTATTGTTGAAGCGGTTCATCATATTATGCACGCGAATAGCGGAAGACAGGCAGGGAGTCGTTCGGGAGAACAGTTTCCAGTTCGAGACGATCCGCAAGTTCCATGTCCTGGTCGATACTTATTTTAAGGAGAAGAAACAGGTGCAGGAATATGCGGATATGCTGAACAAATCCCCGAAGACACTGGCCAATATCCTTTCCGCCTATCAGCAGCCTTCCGCCATCCGTATCATCCATAACCGCATCCAGGCCGAAGCCCAACGCTTGCTCCTCTATACGGCCAAAAGCTCGAAAGAGATCGCCCTGCTGTTAGGTTTCGAAGACCAGGCGGCATTCAGCCGTTTCTTCAAGAACGCAACCGGGCTGAGCGCGACCGAATATCGCCGCCAATATAAAAAATGACAATAGTCGCGATGACGGATGTCACGATACTTATATCCCTATAGAGTTGCATCCGGCGGTGAACAATGATTCCCTGATTGGCAGGGAATATTGCCAAATCTTAGGGCAAAATCATTATCCTCTGAAATCAAAAGGCTGTGTATTTTTGCATCATAGAAAAAACAGGACAATAAACAGATACTTATCGGGAACAATCAGGTTAAAAGAAATGTTCCTTAAGTAGAAAATAAAAAGGAGGATGACAAAAGATGAAAAAGTATGATGCAATCATCATTGGTTTCGGCAAGGGCGGAAAGACGCTGGCCGCTGATTTAGGCAGCCGCGGATGGACTGTTGCCGTTGTGGAACGTTCGAAAGACATGTATGGCGGGACATGTATCAATATCGGATGCATTCCGACCAAGACGCTGGTACATCTTTCCAAAGTGGCGCAATATTCCCACTTCACGACATTCGAGCAATATGCCGATGCCTTTCATAAGGCGATCGAGGAAAAAAGGAAGATCACGGCTGCTTTGCGTCAGAAGAATTTTGAGAATCTCGACAACAAAGAGACGGTGACTGTTTATACCGGTATCGCCTCGTTCCTCTCTCCAACGGAAGTGGAAGTGAAAACCGATCGTGAGACTATCGTGTTGCAAGCCGATAAAATCTTTATCAATACCGGCGCTTCCACCATCGTCCCCAATATAAAAGGGATCGAAGGCAATCCTTTTGTCTACACCAGCACTTCGATCATGGAACTGGACCGGCTACCCCGTCGCCTGGCGATCGTGGGAGGAGGCTATATCGGGCTTGAGTTTGCTTCGATCTTTGCTAATTTCGGATCGGACGTGACGGTTCTGGAGGGAGGCGACAAGTTTATTCCCCGTGAAGACCGCGATATCGCCGAAGCCGTGAAGACCGTTTTGGAAAAGAAAGGCATTTCGATCCGCCTGAACGCCGTCGTACAGGAGATCGAGCACGATGCCGGGAAAGCTACCGTCGTCTACCGTGATGCCCTGACAGGAGATACGTCACGGATCGATGCCGATGCCATCCTGCTGGCTACCGGACGCCGTCCGAATACCGAAGGACTGAACTTGCAGGCTGCCGGCGTGAAGTTGGCGGAGCGCGGGGCAATCGAGGTGGATGACCGCCTGCATACGACCGCGGATCATATATGGGCAATCGGGGATGTGCGAGGCGGTTTGCAATTCACGTATCTTTCGCTGGATGATTACCGCATCATACGCGATGAACTTTTTGGAGACGGCAAACGCAATACCAATGACCGGGAGGCGGTCGCCTATTCGGTGTTCATCGATCCGCCCCTGTCGCATGTCGGCCTGAACGAAGAGCAGGCACGCCGGACGGGACGTAACATAAAAGTCTCCAAAGTCATGGCCGCTTCGATGCCGAGAACCCGTACGATCGGACAACCGGAAGGGTTGCTGAAGGCGGTCGTGGATGCCGATACGAACCAGATATTGGGAGCAACGCTGTTCTGTGCCGAGTCGAGCGAAATCATCAACCTCGTGTCGTTGGCGATGCGTACCGATAATGATTATGTCCTCCTTCGTGACAATATTTTCACTCACCCTTCTATGAGTGAGTCTTTGAACGATTTATTCAACATAAAATAAAAGAGCTGAAATATGAAAGCAGATATAGGATTGATCGGGCTCGCCGTGATGGGCGAGAACCTGGCTCTCAACATGGAAAGCAAAGGCTTCACGGTTGCCGTATATAACCGGAGCGCACCGGGCGAAGAGGGCGTTGTGGACCGTTTTATCAATGGCCGGGGAAAAGGCAGGCATTTTATCGGAACGCATTCTATCGAACAATTGGTCGACTCGGTAAAAACTCCCCACGTCATCATGATGATGGTCAAGGCGGGACGTCCCGTAGACGAGTTGATCTCGCAACTGCTCCCTTTCCTTTCGCCGGGCGATGTGATTATCGACGGGGGGAATTCCGATTTCCACGACACGGAACGCCGTGTGAAGGAGTTGGAGAAGAGAGGGATCTATTTCGTCGGGACCGGAATTTCGGGAGGCGAGGAAGGAGCCTTGCACGGCCCGTCCGTGATGCCCGGAGGTTCGGTGGAAGCCTGGCCGCTGGTGAAAGACATCTTGCAGGGGATTTCCGCCAAGCTGGACGATGGTTCGCCTTGTTGCGAATGGATCGGAGCGGGTGGCGCCGGCCATTTTGTGAAGATGGTGCACAACGGCATCGAGTATGGCGATATGCAGCTTATTTCCGAAGCCTATTCGCTATTGAAAAACCGGAAAGGACTGGACAACGATGCGATGGCCGTCGTCTTTGACGAATGGAACGGAGGGGAGCTCGATAGTTTCCTGATCGAGATAACCGCCAACATCCTGCGTTTCCGTGACGAAGACGGAAAACCGTTGCTCGACAAGATACTGGATGTCGCCGGGCAGAAAGGAACCGGCAAATGGAGCGCGATCGCGGCGATGGACGAGAACGATCCGCTGACGTTGATCACCGAAGCGGTTTACGCCCGCTTGCTCTCGGCCTTGTATCCCGAACGAATGAAGGCGGCAAGCCTTTACAATGGACAATTGGAAGAGGAAGAAAAATTGTCAAATGTCAATTCTCAATTGTCGATTGAGGACGTCCGTCAGGCACTATACGCGGCCAAGCTGATTTCCTATGCACAGGGATTCTCCTTGCTTCGCCGTGCTTCCGGGCATTATGGCTGGGATTTGGATTACGGGACGATTGCCCGCATCTGGCGTAAGGGGTGTATCATCCGTTCCGTCTTCCTGCAAAAGATCACGGATGCATACCGGAAGGACCCGGACTTGGAAAACCTGCTCTTCGATGACTTTTTCCACACTAAGATACAGGAGGCTCTTCCCGCCTGGCGCCGGATTGTCGCCGAAGGTGCGCTGAGCGGTGTCGCCCTGCCTGCCATGAGCTCGGCCCTGAGCTATTTCGACGGGTTGCGCACGTTGCATTCGGCCGCGAATATGATTCAGGCGCAACGCGACTATTTCGGCGCCCATACTTATGAACGTACCGATCGCGAACGTGGTCATTTCTTCCACACCAATTGGACCGGGGAGGGAGGAAATACGGTTTCGGGGACGTATAGCGTCTGATTCCATCGTTTCGGAAAGTTCCGCCGCCTTCAAAAACGATTTTCCGGCTTTTCGGAACTTTCCGACATCATTAAATTTTAAAAGCAAATGAAAACAGCAAGCAATCAATTATTAGTCATATTCGGAGCTTCCGGCGACCTGACGGGGCGGAAGCTCTTGCCCTCGCTCTACGAATTGCACGTTCGGGGCTTATTGCCGGAACGTTTCTGCATCTTGGGGGCGGCCCGTACGGAATATACGGATGACGAGTACCGCGCTTTCGAAAAGGTGCATATCCGGGAATCCCTGAAGAACAAGGAGGTGGACGAAACGGAACTGGACAATTTCCTCCGCCGCGTCTTTTACCTTGCGTTCGATTCGACCCAGTCCTCCGAATATCATAAACTGAAAGATCGTATCCGCCAGTTGCAAAACGAGCAGCAGTTGCCGGACAAGATCATCTATTATCTTGCCACGCCGCCGGTGATGTACGAGTTGATTCCGACCTGCCTGAAAGAAAACGGGATGAATGTTGCCGGAAGCGAGGACGGTTGGCGCCGCGTGATCGTGGAGAAGCCTTTCGGAACGAGCCTCGAATCGGCCGAACGCCTGAACAAGCATCTCATCCATATCTTCGATGAGAAGGAAATTTACCGTATCGACCATTATCTGGGGAAAGAGACGGTGCAGAACATCCTGGTGCTCCGTTTCTCCAACGGCATATTCGAACCGTTGTGGAACCGTAATTACATCGACTCGATCGAGATCAGCGCCTCGGAAACGCTTGGCGTGGAGAATCGCGGGAAATATTATGACGGGGCGGGAGCCTTGCGCGACATGATCCAGAACCATCTGATGCAACTGATGGCATTTACGGCGATGGAGTCGCCTTCGGTGTTCGACCCGGAGCCGATCCGCGACGAGATCGTGAAGGTGTTCCGCGCTTTGCGTCCGTATAAGACGCACGATATGGACAACCTGATTGTGCGTGGCCAGTACGACGGCTACCGGGAAGAGAAGAATGTGGCGCCTGACTCCACTACGGAGACGTACGTCGCTATGAAAATGTTTATCGATAACTGGCGTTGGAGCGATGTCCCGTTCTATATCTTCACCGGAAAGAAATTGCCGGAAAAGAGTTCGGAGATCGTCGTGAACTTCAAGTCCACTCCTCACCAGCTTTTCGTCGGACAATGTTCGGGAGGTTCCTGCAACAAACTGATTATCCGTATCCAGCCGGACGAGAGCATCACGCTGAAGTTCGGCCTGAAGATGCCGGGGGCCGGTTTCACGGTGAAGCAGGTGGGTATGGATTTCCGCTATGATTCGCTTTCGAAGAACTATCTGCCCGATGCCTATGAACGCCTGTTGCTCGATGCCATGTTGGGCGATTCGACTTTGTATGCCCGTAGCGACGCTTTGGAGGCAAGCTGGCGACTGATCGACCCGATCCTCCATCATTGGAAAGAAGAGGGCGCGAAGAACCTGTTCTTCTACGCTCCCGGTGAAGACGGCCCGATCGAAAAGGCCAAGTTGGGGATGACACCGAAGGATTGCCCTTGCCAAAGTTGTCAATGATAAAAAAGGATGATTATGATCATAGAGAATTTTAAAGATGATAAAGAGGCCCTCCGGGCAATGACCGGAGAGCTGATCCGGTATATGGACCGGAAAGAGGATGACCTGCCTTTCAACCTCGCCTTGTCGGGAGGAGGGACGGCACAGAAGATGTTCGCTCTTTGGGCGGATGAATATAAAGACGTGATCGACTGGGATGCGATCCGTTTCTTTTGGGTGGATGAACGATGTGTTCCGCCAACCGACCCGGACAGCAATTATGGACATGCAAACGAGCTTTTGTTCAAGCCGCTACACATACCCGCCGACCATGTGCACCGCATTCATGGCGAGGTGGAACCGGGTACGGAAGCGATGCGCTATTCGCGTGTCGTGAAGGAGTATCTGCCCCGGCACGGGCAATTGCCCTATTTCGATTGTATCATCCTGGGGATCGGAGGCGATGCGCATACCGCATCCATCTTCCCGGACACCTTGCCGTTGTTGACGGACAGCCGTAATTACGCCGTTTCCCAACATCCCGAATCCCATCAGTTCCGTATCACGATGACCGGCCCGCTGATCCTGAACGATTCGCCGTTGCTGGTCCCGGTCTTGGGGGCGGGAAAGAAAGAGATGCTCGAAGAGCTGAAAAAAGGCTATTCGGCAACCCATCCTACGCCTGCCGCCTATATCCTTACTCATGCGGTAGAGGCGTTTGTCTACACGACCTTATGACAAGGCGGGATGGAGTTGTACTTTATTATTTCGATGTCCTCATCGAGAGTCTCTCAAGGAAATAGACGATGGCGAAGCCTAAAATCATCAGGCCGAGAGCTTCCCAGACAAGTTGGTCCGGCATGATGTTGGCTTCGACCAACGGTTTTACAATGCCGTGGCTGTCCGTATAGGTCTCGATCGTTTCCTTCCAGGGCCAAACCTTGTTCAGCGAACCCAACATAAAACCGGCCAATACGGAGATCGTAATGTCGTGGAACCGGCGAAGAGCGAACGAAAGCACACGGGAGAAACTGGTGATACCGATTGCCGCGCCGCAGATGAACACTAACATTACGGGAATATTGAATGTCTTTACCGCCTCCATGATATAAAAATACTTGCCTAACAGCACCAGGATGAAACTTCCCGATATACCCGGCAAAATCATGGCACAAATGGCGATCGCCCCGCAAAGGAAAATAAAGAACAGGTTGGAAGGCGTCTCGGCCGGTGTCGCGACGGTTATGTAGAACGCGATGACGATCCCGACGAGATAGCTCAGGATCGTTTTCCAATCCCACTTCTTGATGTCTTTGGATACGAACCAGGTGGAAGCCAGTACCAATCCGAAGAAGAAGGACCAGACCAGGATCGGGTGGTCTGTCAGCAACCAGGTGATGATTTTTGCCAGCGAGAAGATACTGATCCCGATCCCGGCGACGATGGATAGCAGGAAGTTGGCATTGATCGCTTTCCAGAATGCAACGACTTTTCCGGTGAAGAGCAGCTTAAGGCCGGCTCCGTTGATACTTTTGATCGAGTCGATCAATTCTTCATAGATCCCAACAATGAAGGCGATGGTTCCGCCTGATACGCCGGGCACGACATCTGCCGCGCCCATGCCCATGCCTTTTAGAACTAAGAGGCCGTAGTCTTTTAGATTTCTTTTCATGTTTAATTATTGTTATCCTTATTCTTGAGGAATTCTTTCACCAGGTCTTCCGGTGGAATATATTTGCCGTCGATGCGCTCGACTATCCCTTCATAATTGAGTCCGGCGCTTTTCAGGTAATCGAGCAATTCTTCGTGAGAGGTCTGCTTGTAGTGCTCGCTGAAACGTTTCATATCTCCCTTTGCCAGATATGCCATTGCCATATGAAGGTGCATATAAGGCATTTCCGGATGGGCTTCCAACACCTTCTTGTAGTATTGCAAGGCCTTGTCGATATCTCCTTTCATGAATAGGTATTGTCCGGCGCGATACAAGCTCTCGAAGTCTTCCGGCTGCTTATCCTCCACTTGGTCGAGTGCGTTGAAAAGGTTTTCGGTCGCTTCCATCGCCTTATGTTCGTCCCCGTTTTCCAGATAGGTAAGGGCCAGCAAGGAAAGGATGCGGATGTTCTTCGGGAATAGCTTGGATGCTTGCATCAGGGCATCGGAGGCTTCTTCTTCACGTTCTGTTTCGACACAACATTGGATATAATTGATATACGTGCTTGAGTCCTCCTTCAGGCTGTTCTGTTTTAGCAGCTCTTTCAGCAAGGCATAAGCCTTTTCGTAGTTCTCCAGCTTGATATAACATTCGGCAAGCAGGGGAGTGATACGGTCGCGGACCTCCTGGGTCGTCGCGATTTCATTATAGACCTCGATCGCCTTCTCGTAGCTTTCGTTCATGTACAGGCAATAAGCCTTCAGTATCTTCAACTCTTCGTCCGAGTCGTCGCAGGTGAGGGCGAAGTCGAACGCTTCGATCGCTTTCTCATAGTCTCCGCTGATGGAGTAGAGGCGGCCCAAAGTGAACCAGTAGTCGTTGGAGTAGGGGTTCTTGTCGATCAGTTCGTTACAAATCTCGATCGCTTTTTTTATATCGCCCTCTATTTCCAAATTATAGCAAAGCTCGTCTTTCAGGATCAGGTTGTCGGGGAAAAGCATTAGGCCGCGATTGATGAAATCGTGTGCCTCATCGGTCATCTCCACGTCTCCCAGGATCGGTGCGATATATTCGAACAACGTTTCCAGGTACTCGCATTTGTCGGCGATGAGTTTTTCTACATATTCGATCACTTTGTCGTACGAGTCCAGCATGACGTAACATTCGAGACGTAGCATGTCGAGATCCTGGTTGTCGGTTTCGGCTATCGATTCGATCAGGACGAGCGCACTTTCATAGTCTTCGTTGTAGACATACGACTTGCATTGCCTGACCTGCAAATCGGGATTACCGGGATGAAGCCTCAGCCCTAAGGCCAGGACTTCATCATAGTAAGTATAATCATCAGATTCTTCAAAGCTGTCCAACAACTCATCGATCTCATCGGCATCGAAATAGGCCTCTTTGCCTTCCTGGCGACCGGACAGATAGCGTTGTAACAGGCGTGAAATATCTTTTTTCTTCATACAAATCTCTTTTTATTTATCTTTCACCTTGCTCCAGGTATCTTTCAGGGATACGGTACGGTTGAAGATCAATTTGTCGGCCGTAGAATCCTTGTCTACATTGAAATAGCCGATGCGCTGGAACTGGAGGTAGTCGAGCGGCTTGGCGTTTGCCAGGAACTTTTCGACATAGCAATTTGTCAACACCTTCAGGGAGTCCGGGTTGATGATCTCTTTCATCGCCTCCAAAGGCGAGCAGTTCTTTGCTTCGCGGATAGCCGCCATTTCGTCGCGCGGGTTCTCCACTTTCCACAGGCGGTCGTACAGACGGACTTCTGCCGGCAGACAATGTGCGCAACTCAACCAGTGGAGCGTGCCTTTCACCTTCCGGTTGCTGTCCGGCATACCGCTCTTGGTGTTCGGATCGTATTCGCAATAGATTTCCTCGACCTCGCCGTTCCCGTCTTTCTTGCAGCCCGTGCATCTCACGATATAGGCATTTTTCAGACGCACTTCCTGACCCGGTGTCATACGGAAGAACTTTTTCGGAGCGTCTTCCATGAAATCTTCACGCTCGATCCACAGCTCGCGGCTGAATTCGATCGTGTGGCTGCCTGCCGTCGGATCTTCCGGGTTGTTGATCGCCTCCATCTCCTCTACCTGTCCTTCCGGGTAGTTCCCGATGATCAGCTTGACCGGGTTCAGAACGGCCGATACACGGGTGGAGCGGGTGTTGAGGTCTTCGCGGACGGCACTTTCAAGCAGCGCGAATTCGTTCAGCGCATCATAGGTGGTGTAGCCGATCTTGTCGATGAACTTATGGATCGCTTCCGGTGAATAACCGCGACGGCGGAAACCGCAGATGGTCGGCATGCGCGGGTCGTCCCAGTCGTGTACCAAGCCTTCCTTCACCAGGATCAGCAGGTTGCGTTTGCTCATCAGCGTGTAGCTCAGGTTCAGTTTGTTGAACTCCGTCTGGCGCGGACGGTTGTCGTCGAGGTCCTTGCCCTCTTTCAGCCAGTCGATGAACAGGTCGTACAACGGACGGTGCACGACAAATTCAAGCGTGCACAACGAGTGGGTGACACCTTCGAAATAGTCGCTCTGCCCGTGTGCGAAGTCGTACATCGGGTAAGCCTTCCATTTGTCGCCCGTACGGTGGTGCGGGGTCTTGACGATGCGGTAGATGATCGGGTCGCGGAAGTGCATGTTCGGGTTTGCCATGTCGATCTTCGCACGCAACACCATCGAACCTTCTTCCAACTCGCCGCTGTTCATCTTGTGGAACAGCTCCAGGTTCTCTTCGACCGGACGGTCGCGGTAGGGGCTGTTTGTGCCCGGTTGTGTCGGCGTCCCTTTCTGGGATGCGATCTGGTCGGACGTCTGCTCGTCGATGTATGCTTTTCCTTCCTTGATCAGCTGGATGGCGAAGTCCCAGAGTTGCTGGAAGTAGTCGGATGCGTAGTAGATATTATCCCAGTGGTAACCCAGCCATTCGATGTCTTCCTTGATGGCGTCCACATACTCCAAATCTTCTTTTACCGGATTGGTGTCGTCGAAGCGCAGGTTACAGACGCCTCCGTACTTTTGGGCAATGCCGAAATCCATGCAGATGGCTTTGGCGTGTCCGATATGCAGGTAACCGTTGGGTTCGGGCGGGAAACGGGTCTGTACACGGCCCTTGTTCTTGCCTTCCGCCAAATCTTTTTCGACCATTGCTTCGATGAAGTTCAAGCTCTTTTTGCTTTCTTCCGGTTCGTTTGTTTTGATATCGCTCATCTTTGTAGTTTAATATTTTCTATGTCAAAGAACGCAAAGGTAGAGAAAAACAGGTTGAAATGCAACTTTTTCGTTTTCCTTTTTTCTTTGAGGCAAAGATACGGGATGATCAGGCCCTTTTCCAAAAACAAGTAGGGGTTAAGGTGTAAAAATAAGTTAATATGTGAAGATCGGTGTTCGAGGGGGGGTGAAACATAGTTTCATGGAGGGGAACACTATGTTTTGGGGGGAGCAATCCTGTGTGACAATAATGACAATAATGACAATTACAATAATGACAATTACAATCTGATAATAATAAAACTGAAATCAAGAGTATAGAATAGTATTTATATATATAATATATATATATAAATACTATTCTATAACATTCTACAAAATCAAAATTCAGTTATTATAATTGTCATTATTGTCATTATTGTCACGCGACCGGCATTGTCTTATGTCGTGAAATTTTATGCTAAAAGACTGATTAATAGCGCAATGTTCAAGAACGTGACAAGTGCTCCCAAGGTGACTAAAAGAATAGTTGTGGACCTCGAATTCACAAATTTGCCCATCACCTTTTTGCTGGATGTCAGATAAACTTGTGTGAAAACGGTGATCGGCAACTGCACGCTCAGCAACATTTGCGAGTAAATTAAGCCTTTGAACGGGTCTCCTACGACAAAAATAATGAGTAAAGCGGGGATAAAAGACAGCAAAACTCCTAATTTGGAGTGGAGGTCTTTGTGGTTATATGCTTCTCCGTAGAACCCCGCGAAGATGGAGGCTCCGGCAATTCCCGACGTGATCGTGGAGGAAATGCCTGCCAGCAGGAGCGCTCCGGCGAATATGACTCCGGCGTTGTTTCCGACCAGCGGAACCAATAGCTGCCTGGCCTGATCCAGTTCGTCCACCGCAATATTCTGCTTGAAGAAGGTTGCCGCTGCCAGTATGATCATGGCCGAATTGATCGCCCAGCCGATAACCATGGATAAAAGTGTGTCGTAGAACTCATATTTCAATTGCTTTTTGATCACCGGCTCGTCTTCGAGGTTCCATTCGCGGCTCTGTATGACTTCCGAGTGGAGAAACAGGTTGTGGGGCATGACGACGGCTCCCAGCACGCTCATGATGATCAGCATGGAGTTCTCCGGGAAAGTCGGTTTGATCCATCCTTCGATGGCGGCTCCCCATTGTACGTCCACCAGTGCCAATTCATACAAAAACGACAGCCCGATGATCGAAACGAACATGATGATCCAGCGCTCTATCTTGCTATATGTGTTGGTGAGCAACATGCCGAGGCAGACGATCGTCACGATGACGGCCCCGATTTTGATCGGCATCCCGAACAGCATCCGAAGGGCGATGGCGCCTCCCAGCACCTCGGCAAGCGAGGTCGAAATGCTGGCCAGCATGGCCGAGATCAGGATAGGGCGGCTCAGCGTGCGCGGCATATATTTGTTGGTCGCCTCCGAAAGGCAGAGTCCGGTGACGATCCCCAGGTGGGCGACGTTATGCTGGATGATGATCAACATGATAGAAGAGAAAGTGACCACCCAGAGCAGGGCATAGCCGAATTCGGAACCGGCAGCCAGATTGGTCGCCCAGTTCCCCGGATCGATGAAACCTACGGTAACGAGTAGTCCCGGCCCGATATATTTCAGCAGGTCCAGAGCGCCGGCACTCGGTCGGTGGTTGATTTTGAGTTTGTCTAATATGTTCATATTAATAGTTTATGTTATTGTTGTAAATCATCATTTACCGGTGTGATATTTAGGCACGGATTACACGGATAATATATTGATTTCAAATAAAAACCGTGTTAATCCGTGTAATCCGTGCCTGAAATAAATCATTATTTACCGTTCAAAGATATAAAATATTTGCCGGTAGAAATGTTTATGATAATTGATAATTTTTATCGGCTGATCTGTTTTATCTTTATAATTGTCAATTTATCAAGGGAATGTCAGTATGAATGTCGTCCGTTTGGCGGCCGGCGCACTCTTAAGGGCGATGCTGCCTCCCGAAAGGCGCATGATCTGGCGGGAGATGGAAAGCCCGATGCCGCTACCGCCCTCTTTGGTGGTGAAGAACGGGACGAAAATGTGTTCGGCCTCTTCTGGCGGGATCACGGGCCCGTTGTTGCTGACTTCGATCAGGACGGCTTCCTCTTCGTTGCAATAGGCTTTTACCTCGATCAGGCCGTCCGCCTGTTCACTACCGATGGCCTGCATGGCGTTTTTCAGCAGGTTCAGGACAACTTGCGAGATCAGGTTCTCGTCCGCATAGACGATCAGGTCGGAAGGCTCTACGCTGACATGGATCGCGATGTTGGGAAAATCGGTATGGTGGCGGGCCAGCTTCACCATGCGTTCCGCAAATTTCTGGACATAGAAGAGCGTGGGTTCCGGCGTCGGGATATGCGTGAATTTGCGGTATGACTCCACGAAAGAGATCAGGCTCTTTCCCGTCGTGCTGATCACTTCCAGGCCGTTGCGTATCTCGTCGTCCGCATTCTGGTGCAGGGAGAGAAGCGTGTCGCTAAGGGAAGTGATGGGAGTGACCGAATTCATGATCTCGTGTGTCAGGACACGGGTCAGGCGGATCCACGAATCGATCTCCTTGTCGTCCAGCTCGCTATTGATATCGTTGATCGCCAGGATGCGCACATGCTTTTCTTGTAGCGTCATTTCCGAAACGCGGATCGAAAGGTGCACGTTGCCGCGTTCGTTGGCAAAGGATATCTGGTGCTTGTCGCCCGGCTGGATGTTTTGTATGGTGGTTTTCAGGTTCTCGTCTATGCGGGCAAGTTGCCGCACGTTCGTAAAGACGGTCAGTCCGAGCAACCTCAAAGCCTCGTTGTTCGTCTGATAAATCACGCCGTTGTCATCGAGCACGATAATACCGGTATTGACGCAATTCATGATCAGCTCGTAATATTTCTCTTTCTGGGCGGCATCCGCTTTGGCCTGGAATAGAATCTGGGTGATGCGGTTCAGCGATTCGCTGACCAGTTTGTCGTTCGACGAGCGTCCGCGTGTCGCATACTGGAAAGCATAGTCGCTATTATCGATCGCGTCGAACATGAAAGCCACCTTTTGGGCGTTCCGCTTGTCGGACAGCAGGACCAGCCGGAGGAAGAAAAACCATACGGCCAAGACCGGGACAAACCATATCCATTCCTTTTGAAGGGCGACACAAGTGCCCGCCATTGTCAGGAATGTGAAAACGGCGATGCGGAAATGGTAATTATGGTAAAGTCCTTTCAACGGCATTATAGTTCGTATCGTTTGATCTTATTGTATAAAGTCTGTCGGGAAATCCCCAACTGGCTTGCGACGAGCGACAAATTGCCGCTATACTTGTCCATCGCGTTTTTGATCATGTTATATTCCATCTCTTCCAGCGTTGTCGCCTCTTGGGGAGCCGGTTCTTTTTTCGTCCGCGGAAAGTCGAAATCGTTACCGTCCAACACACTCTCTTCGGCAATGATCACGGCTTTCTCGATCGTGTGTTCGAGCTCCCGGATATTTCCGAACCAGGGTTGCGCTTTCAGCTTCTCTTGGGCATCCGGGCTGAGGCGCATGGCGGCTTTCCCATAGATTCTGGCATATTTGGAAAGGAATATTTCGGTGAGCGGAACGATGTCTTCCGGCCGTTCCCGGAGAGGCGGTATCTCCACGTGGATCGTGTTGATGCGATAGAGCAAGTCCTCGCGGAAATCCCCTTTCTGAACCATCTCCTGCAAGTCGCGGTTGGTCGCGCAAATCAGGCGGATGTTGACCGGGATAGGCGTATTGCTTCCCACACGCACGATGCTACGGCGTTGCAAGGCGGTCAGTAACTTGGCTTGCAAATGGTAGGAGAGGTTTCCGATCTCGTCCAGGAACAGGGTGCCGTTGTCGGCGACCTCGAATTTCCCCGGACGGTCTGCCCGTGCGTCGGTAAAGGCGCCTTTGACGTGCCCGAACAGTTCGCTTTCGAAAAGCGTTTCCGTAATGGCTCCCATATCGACCGGCACCAATGTTTCCTTTTTCCGGTTGGAAAGCATGTGGATCTCGCGGGCCAGCATCTCCTTGCCGGTCCCGTTTTCACCCGTGACCAATATGTTGGCGTCCGTCCGGGCGACTTTTTCGATCAGGGAACGGAGTTGTTGCATGGCGTTGCTTTCTCCCCAGAACATTCCGCTTTCTTTGGAGACGACGAGTTTGCCCGTGTCGATCGCAATGCCTTTGCGGTTTGCCGTCCGGATATTATAGGCTGTTTTCAATGTTTCGAGCAGCTTGGCGTTGTCCCACGGCTTGACCACGAAATCGGTCGCCCCTTCCTTGATCCCCCGTACGGCCAGGTCGATATCCGCGTAGGCCGTAAAAAGAACGACCTGTATCGAAGCATCTTCCTTTTTTATTTCCGAAAGCCAGAACAACCCTTCGTTGCCGGTGTTGATACCGGCGCTGAAATTCATGTCCAGCAGGACTACGTCTATATTCTCGTCGTGTAGTGTCGCTTTTATCTTATTGGGAGTAGAGATCGTGATCACCTTCTCGAAGCACGTGCCTAACAACATCTGTACTGCGGTAAGGATCCCTTTGTTATCGTCTACTACCAGTATGGTGCCTTGTTTTGTCATGTATGGTTTATACGTTTTGATAAATGTCTATAACATAGTCGTGATTTGTTTCTCCAATGCTTGCTTGATAAAAGCATTAATCGAAATGCCGGTGCGCTTTGCCAGCATTGCAACGCGGCTATGTATTTCGGGGGTCAGGCGCACATTCAATAATCCCGAATAACTCTTATGAGGCTGTATCCCTTCTTCTTCGCAAAATGCGATATAATCATTGACTGCTTCATGAAAAGCATCCGTTAGTTCTTGAACACTTTGTCCTTCAAAATTGACCATACCGTTAATTCCTTCTATTTTGCCGAAGAAAACACTATCCTCTTCACTGAAGTTGACGGAACCAATAAACCCTTTGTATTTTAATGTATTCATAATTATTTCCTTTATTTGATTTCTCATAACCAAATATGGATAGTAGACGTTCCATTTCCTCAAATGTGAAATTTGTAGGTAACGACTTGAAACGTTCGATAAGTTTTTCTTTTGTTCCCATTTATGTATTTAAGTTTCTGCAAATGTAACTACAAAATAGTTACAATCCAACAACAGTCGATGAGATTGTATGATCGGTATTGAAAAGTTCCGATTACGGCCCGAAAGCCGTTTCCATTGTCCAATTCTTTTACAGCAGTGTCTAATTTTTGGACACTCGATAAAAAAGATGAATTTATTAATGCGTTGAAATCTAATATTTTGACTGTTTTGGCACGCTCTTTGCTTTTTATCAGGTAGAAAATAACATAGCAATGAAAAAGATCATATTTACAACAGTACTTTCTTTTGCCCTGGCAACCTCGGTAATGGCGCAGGATAAAATATGGAGTTTGGACGAGTGCATGCGATATGCGGTGGAGAACAGCCCGAAGGTGAAGCAGCAGCTTTATACCAACAATACGTACAAGGCCGAACATCAGTCCGCCATAGCTTCTTTTTTGCCTTCGATCAGCACGCAAGTGGATGCGCAGTACCGGTTCGGACGTTCGGTAGACCCCGAAACGAATACATACGTAAACACTTCTACCTTTAACAACGGTTACGGGGCTTATGCTTCTCTGCCGCTTTTCAGAGGGGGGCAATTGATCAACAAATGGCGTTTGGCAAATGTGAACCGCCACATGGGGAGAAATGATTTGCAAAAGCAGAAAGATGATTTGGCAATCAGCATTATGGATGCCTTTATTACGGTTGTCTATTATCAGGGACTGGTGAAGATGTGTTCCGAAAAATTAGAAGACAGCCAGCGCCTTTTATACAAAACACGCCGTCAGGAAGAATTGGGTTTGAAAGGAAAGGCGGACGTTGCCCAGATCGAATCGCAGGTAGCCGGTGACGATTACAATCTGACGCATCAGCAGAACCTTTATAATACGGCGATGATGACTCTGAAGAACGCGATGAACTATCCGTCGGATTTGGCACTCGATGTCGATACGGTTGTTCCTCCCGTACAAGATCTATTGGCCGGGGAATCGGTCAGTGCCATTCAGGATTATGCTATGGCAAACAACCCGACTGCTTTGCAGGCCGCTTTCCAATTGAAAACCAGTAAGATGAACTATCTGATAGCAAAAGGGAAATTACTTCCGTCTCTTTCCGTCGAAGCCGGTATCAGTACCAGCTATTTTGAGAATTTGAAATCGGAAAACGCTCCCGCTGCTTTTAAAAGCCAATTTAAAAACAACCGTGGAGAATATATTTATTTTAGCTTCAGTTTCCCTTTGTTTGACGGCCTGTCCCGGATTACCAATATGCGCCAGGCCCGCAACAATGTCCGGATCGCTTATGAAAAGCAAACTGAAACGTTGCGTCAGTTGCAGAATGATGTAGAGCAAGCCGTTCTCGATCGGGAGGGCTATGCGAAAGAAACGATCCAGATGGAGAAGAAAGTGAAGGCCGATGCTTTGGCTTATCAGGTTACTCTGCGTAAATTTGAGGAAGGATTGATGAGTCCGCTCGATGTGCAGACAAATGCGACGACTTTGTTGAACTCGAAGGCCGATCTTTTACAGAGGCGTTTGCTCTACTTGATGAAATGCCGCCAGGTTGATTATTATAAAGGGCAACCGTTGATTAAAAATTAAGAATTAAGAATTAAAAAATAAAAAATAAAAAAATATACGATCATGGATATACAGTTAGAGAAAAAGAAAGGTCTTCAGAAGAAGCATATTCCTTATGTAGCAGGTGGCGCTTTTTTCCTGGTTTTGGTGGGATGGATCGTTTTCGGTGATCATGCTTCGACGTTGAAGGTGGACGCCCGTGGTGTCAATATCGGGAATGTGACGAAAGAGCAGTTCAATGATTTCGTCCGTGTGAACGGCCAGGTACAGCCCATTACGGTCGTGCAGCTCAGCCCGGAAGAAGGCGGTATCGTACAGGAGAAAGTAGTGGAAGAAGGGGCGCAGGTGAAGAAAGGGGATGTGATCATCCGTCTTTCCAATTCAAACCTCGACTTGCAAATTCTCGACGCCGAAGCCCAATTGGCTGAAAAGCAGAACTTCCTTCGTAATACGCAGGTGGCGATGGAACAGGATAAATTGAACAATCAGCTCGAAAAAGCCCAGTTGGATGTCGACATGACGCGTTACCGTCGTGCTTATAACCAGCAAAAAAAGTTGTATGAGGAAAACCTGATTGCAAAGGAGGAATTCCTGAAAGCGAAAGAAGATTTTGAATTGGCAAGCAAGAAATATGACTTGGTCGTGGAACGTTTGCGCCAGGATTCGATCTCCCGCACGATCCAGATGGACGAAATGGAAACCAGTTTGTCCAATATGCGTAAAAATATTGCCTTGGTGCATGAACGCAAGGAGCATTTGAATGTCCGCTCGCAGATCGACGGTGAATTGGGATTGCTGGATGTCGTATTGGGCCAGAATGTTTCGGCCGGGCAGAAGATCGGGCAGATAAACGACTTGTCGGACTATAAGATCGAAGCTCTGATCGACGAACATTATATCGACCGGGTAAAAAAAGGCTTGTCCGCGACGTTCGAACGCCAGGGAGCCGATTTTGAATTGAGCGTGCGCAAAGTGTATCCGGAAGTGCGTGACGGCAAGTTCCGTACGGATTTCGTCTTCACCGGAGAACGTCCTGACAATATCCGTAGCGGACAGACTTATTACATTAACCTCGAACTCGGACAACCGACGGAAAGCATCATCATCCCGCGTGGAACCTTCTTCCAGAGCACAGGCGGCAGCTGGATATTCGTTCTTGACAAAGACGGCAAGAAAGCTTATCGCCGCAAGATCAAGATCGGCCGACAGAACCCGCAATATTACGAAGTCATCGATGGCCTGGAGGCCGGTGAGAAGGTAATCGTTTCCAGCTATGAGAGCTATAAGGACAACGAGGTGCTGGTACTGGAATAGTTTAGATGTAAATTTTCTTTCCAATAAATGCAAGGTTTCTTTTCGCCTTGCATTTATTGTATATAAACGATAATCAAACAACGAAAAGAATCATGAAAAAACTTGTTTTTGCTTTGCTTGCACTTTGTGCATTCGCTTCTTGTGACAATGGTGACGATATCCCCCGTAAGAAAGACCGCACGGATATTCCGCTGACGAAGTCCGAACAGGCCTTGGCGGATGCCGGCAATGACTTTGCTTTCTCTTTGTTCCGCCGGGTCAGTAGCAGCCATGCGCAACCGTCCAATATTATCCTGTCGCCGATCAGTGTGAACTACATGATGTCCATGTTGAACAACGGGGCAGCCGGCAAGACGACGGAAGAAATATCCCGTACACTTGGATTCGGAGAATCCAAGCCGGAGGAAATAAACGCGTATAACCGGAAGATGATCGTCGCCTCGGCTGATCTCGATCCGCAGGTAACGGTGCATACGGCAAACTCTATTTGGGTAAGGGACGGTTTCGACATTCTGCCTGCTTTCCGGGAAAGCAATGAATCCTATTACAAGGCATCCGTGCGCAATCTGGATTTTTCCAAGCCGGATGCATTGGAACAGATCAACGGCTGGACGGCCAAGAATACGGATGGCAGGATTCCTGAGATTTTGAAAAAGATCAGTCCGAATGCCTGTATCTATCTGCTGAATGCGATTGCCTTTCGGGGCGAATGGAGCACGCCTTTCGAGAAAAGCAGTACGAAAAAGGAGGTCTTTACGGATGCAAAGGGGCGTGAACAGGAAGTGCAGATGATGAATGCCACTTATGACGGTATCGTATATGAACATGAAAAATACCGTATGTTGTCACGTTCGTATGGCAACGGCGCTTTTTCCATGTCCGTCCTGTTGCCGGATGAAGGTGTGACGAATGCCGAAGTGATCGCCTCGCTGAATGGTGCGTCTTGGAAACAACTTTTCCAGAATCGCAATGGTTACAAGATTCATTTGAAACTTCCCCGTTTCGCAACCTCTTACGATATTAACCTCAATGACGCGTTGCAATCGTTAGGGATTGTTTCCGCCTATTCTTCCGATGCTGCTGATTTCTCCAAATTGAGCACGAGACGTATTTTCTTGTCACGCGCCCTGCAAAAGGCCCGTATCGAAGTCGATGAAGAAGGGACGAAAGCCGAAACGGTTACCTTGGGCGAGGGATGGGTTTCTTCCCCCGGCCCCCGGCCGGAAATGCAGAAGATGGATTTCTTCGTGAACCGTCCGTTCATCTACCTGATAAGCGAATACAGCACAGGAGCAATCTATTTCATAGGAGAGGTGAACCGGATTGAGTAAAGGTTTTTAGATATCCATTGCGGAAATCTTCTATAATCTCTTTCACGACTTCGTCCACCGTCTGTGTTTCCCGGAATAAGGATGCGACTTGTCCGATCTCCAACTCGCCTTCCTCCAGATCGCCTTCGAAAATGCCTTTCTTGGCGCGGCCTTTCCCTAACAGTTCTTTCATTTCCTCGACGGACGCGCCACGGGCTTCGGCCTCTTCGACGGCAGTTGTGAAACCTCCTTTTACCAGGCGGGTGGGAGAGAGTTTCTTCAACAAGAGCTTCGTGTCGCCTTCGTTCAGGTTGAGGCACAATCGCTTGAAGTTCTCATGTGCGGAACTTTCTTTCGTCAAGGCGAAACGCGTACCGATCTGGACTCCTTCGGCTCCGAGAACGAAAGTAGCCAACATGGCGCTACCTGTTCCGATCCCTCCGGCAGCCATTAGCGGGAGAGAGGTGGCGCGGCGTACGGCGGGGATCAGGCAAAGAGTCGTTGTCTCTTCGCGGCCGTTATGCCCGCCGGCTTCAAACCCTTCGGCGACTATGGCGTCGACGCCGGCCTGTTCGCATTTGACGGCGAACTTGGAGCTGCTGACGACATGAGCGACTTTCATTCCGTGTCCTTTCAGAAATCCCGTCCATGTTTTGGGGTTGCCGGCGGAGGTGAAAACGATCTTTACGCCTTCTTCCACCAAAATAGTCATCAAGGCGTCGATCTCCGGGTACATCAAAGGGACATTTACGCCAAAGGGCTTGTCGGTGGCTGCCTGGCATTTACGGATATGTTCGCGTAGAACGTCCGGATGCATGGAGCCTGCACCGATCAATCCGAGACCACCTGCGTTGCTGACCGCCGAGGCGAGCCGCCAACCGCTGCACCAAACCATTCCGCCTTGTATAATCGGGTATTGAATACCGAAAAGTTGACTTATTCTATTCATATTCATCTTTTATTTAGTTCGTATAGATTGCAATATTAATAAAATATGTAGCTTATTCTCATCAACTATAGCTATATTTGCGACTTATCACAAGTTTTAAGTAAAGGCTATTACAATCTAACACACAAATCGATAAACGAATGAGACACTATTCTATTCCTTTGATGGGAACTCTGGGAGCTTTTTCCTTGCCGGTGCTGGCGCAAACATCTCCCCAAAAACCAAATATCGTAGTAATTGTTGCGGATGACCTGGGCTACGGAGACTTGAGTTGTTATGGTGCGACTGCCCTTCATACGCCCGGTATGGACCGGATCGCCAACGAAGGGTTGCGCTTTACGCAGGGCTATTGCATGGCGGCCACCTCGACGCCGAGCCGCTATTCCCTTCTGACCGGTCTTTACCCCTGGACAAATACCGATGCGAAGATCCTGCCCGGAAACGCCGCCCTGATCATCAACACGCAACAAGTGACTTTGCCGAAAGTGATGAAACAGGCCGGTTATGTGACCGGCTCCGTAGGCAAATGGCATCTGGGCTTGGGTGACGGGGGAGTGGACTGGAACAAAACCGTCTATCCCGGAGCAAAGGAAGTCGGGTATGACTATTCGTTTATCCAGGCGGCTACCAATGACCGGGTTCCTTGTATCTTCATCGAAAACGGGAAAGGGGTCGGCCTGCAACCGGATGATCCTCTTTATGTCAGCTATAAGGAAAACTTTCCCGGTGAACCGACCGGGAAGGATAACCCCGAACTGCTCCGCATGCATCCCAGTGTAGGGCATGCCGGCTCCATCGTGAACGGTGTCCCCCGCATCGGTTTCCAGAAGGGTGGTAAGATGGCCCAATGGAAAGATGAAGATATGGCCGAGTTGTTCCTCGAAAAGGCAAAAGGCTTTATGCAGGCGAATAAGGACCAACCTTTCTTCCTTTATTACGGTTTGCATCAACCGCATGTGCCTCGCGTGCCGAATCAGAAGTTTGCAGGCAAGTCGGGGATGGGGCCGCGTGGCGATGTGATCCTCGAAGCGGACTGGTGCGTGACGGAGTTCCTGAAGGAAATGGACCGCCTCGGCCTGGCCGGGAATACGCTGGTGATCTTTACGAGCGATAACGGTCCTGTTCTGGATGACGGCTATCAGGACCGGGCGGTCGAGTTGGTGGGTGATCATAAGATCGCCGGACCGTACCGTGGCGGCAAGACAAGTCTGTATGACGGAGGGACCTGCGTGCCTTTCCTGCTCCGCTGGCCGGCTGTGGTCAAACCGGCTGTTTCGGACGCGCTGGTTTGCCAGATGGACCTGCTGGCTTCGCTGGCGGCGCTGACGGGACAGGCCTATCCGGATAAGACCGATAGCCAGAACACATTGCCTGTCTTTTTGGGAAATAGCGATCAGGGACGCCGCGAACTGGTGATAGAAGGTTACTACAACTATGCTTTCCGCCAGGGCGACTGGGTGATGATCCCGCCTTATCCCGATTATTATGGCGATAAGGAAGAAGCGGAGTTTGCGGGTTTCAGCGATTGCTATCAATTATATAATGTAAAGGAGGATCCGGGGCAGCGCAATAATCTGGCGACCAGGGAGCCGCGCCGTCTCCGACAGATGATGATGCGTTTTGAACAATTGAAAAGAGAAACGGGCAAGAAGACCAATTTTTAGTTTAATTACATACCTTTGCGGTCAGAACATATAAATATAATTACAGACATGAACAAGACACTTATGGCTGCCGGCCTGGCAGTTGTTTTAGGAGCATGTAACTCATCAAAGAAAAGCGACGTGGCAGATGTAGCCGGCGCCAATCCTTTTTTTACCGAGTACACGACACCGTTCGGTGTTCCTCCTTTTGAACAAATCAAAGTAGAACATTACAAACCCGCCTTCCTGAAAGGCATGGAGGAACAAACGGCGGAAATAGAAGCGATCGTAAACAATCCCGACGAAGCTACTTTCGAGAATACGATCGTTGCATTGGACCGGAGCGGGGAACTGCTCACGAAGGTTGCATACGCTTTCAGCGGTCAGGCAAGTGTCAACACGAACGACGAGATCCAGGCTCTCGAACAGGAACTTTCTCCGCTGCTCTCCAAGCATAGTGACGATATCAGCCTGAATCCGAAACTTTTTGCCCGCGTAAAATCCGTATATGAGAATCAGGCAAAGTTGAACCTGGACAAGGAACAGAAGAAGTTGCTCGAAGAAACCTATAAAGGCTTCGTCCGTGGCGGTGCCAACCTGGATGCGGACAAGCAGGCGGAACTCCGTAAACTCAACGAACAGATCTCTTTGTTAGAACTGACTTTCGGACAAAATTCGTTGAAAGAGACAAATGCTTTCCAGCTTGTGGTCGATAAGAAGGAGGACCTGTCCGGCCTGCCCGAAACATTGGTTGCCGCCGCCGCTGCCACGGCTAAAGAGGCCGGGATGGAGGGAAAATGGGTTTTCACGTTGCATAATCCGAGTGTGATGCCTTTCCTGCAATATGCCGACAATCGTGCCTTGCGGGAGAAAATCTATAATGCCTATGTTCGTCGCGGTAATAACAACAATGCGAACGACAATAAGGACGTGATCAAGAAGTTGGTTTCCGCCCGTTTGAAGAAAGCTAAATTGATGGGCTATGAAGACTTTGCCGCATACGTGTTGGAAGAAAACATGGCGAAGGACGAAAAGAACGTCTACGATCTGTTGAACAAGATCTGGACTCCCGCGCTTGTAAAAGCCAAGGAAGAACTGGCGGATATTAATGCCGAGATTAAGAAAGAAGGCGGCAATTTTGAAGCGGAAGCCTGGGATTGGCGTTATTATTTCGAAAAGGCCAAGAAAGCTAAGTTTGACCTGGACGAGAACGAAGTTCGCCCGTACCTGGAACTTAACAATGTCCGGGAAGGCGCTTTCTATGTGGCGAACAAACTGTACGGCATCACTTTTACTCCGTTGCAGAACATGCCGCTTCCCGATCCGGATGCGCAGGTTTTCGAATGCAAGGACAAGGACGGGACGACTTTGGGCGTGCTTTATATGGACTTCTTTACCCGTCCGGGAAAGAGCGGTGGTGCTTGGTGCGGCGGATATCGCGACCAGACGTATAAGGAGGGCAAACGCGTAGCTCCGATAGTGACGACTGTGTTCAACTTCAGCAAGCCGGCTGACGGACAACCTGCCCTGCTGAGTGCCGACGAAGCTGAAACGGTCTTTCATGAGTTCGGGCATGCCTTGAACGGATTGTTTGCCGATGTACATTATAATGGTGTTTCCGGTGTGCCCCGTGATTTCGTAGAACTTCCTTCGCAGGTGATGGAGCATTGGGTGTTCGAACCGGAAGTGTTGAAAGTCTATGCTAAGCATCATGAAACAGGCGAGGTGATTCCCCAGGCTATTGTCGATAAAATAGTGAAGAGTGGTAAGTACGGACAAGGTTTTGCAACAACCGAATATGTGGCTTCTTCTTTGTTGGATATGGACTATCATGTTTTGAAAGAGATTCCGGCGGATTTGAATATAGAAAAGTTCGAATCGGATGCCATGTACGGTCGAGGTTTGTTGAAACAGATCGCTCCTCGTTATTGGGGCACATATTTCGGCCATACGATGGAAGGCGGTTATACGGCCGGCTACTACAGCTATATTTGGGCGGAAGTGCTGGATTGCGATGCGTTCGAGGCGTTCAAGGAAACGGGCGATATCTTCAATCCCGAAGTGGCCGCCAAGTTCCGCGCCTATGTCTTGTCACCGGGTGGCATTGACGAAGGCATGGTCATGTACAAAAACTTCCGTGGCAAGGAACCGAGCATCGACCCGTTACTCCGGAATCGCGGTTTGAAATAAGAATAAGGTTTTATTTGGTGAAAGGGGTTGTGCCGCAACTGTCCTGTTCCCATGCTTGACGCAGGGAAAGGACAATTGCGGCACAGCCCTTTTTTATTGAAGCAAGGCGGGATGGTCCGGCAACAGAACGCAAGTCTGATTTTGCAAAAACAACAATATCCCCCTTGAAATGTGAATTATGGTGTAATTGTTTGATATTTAGTGGTATGATGAAAAGGTATGTTTGTTAAAAAATATTACCCTTGCATGTAATTTGAATTAAATGGGGTAGAAAATCAAAATAGATGCGGTAGTAGTTTCAATTCGGACCAATGGCATTTTTATAAATATGACAATAAGGGAATGAAAAAAACAAGATATTGCCTACTTTTGTAGCGATTATGGAAATAGCTATTTATTCATATATAAACCAGGAAAAAGAATGAAGAGAACATTTATTGCTGCCGGTCTGGCCGTCATGTTGAATGCATGCGGTTCGACCGACAAGAACGAAAAAACAACAGAGAACCCTTTTCTGACAGAGTTCACCACCCCGTTTGGCGTTCCTCCGTTTGATAAGATTACGTTAGCCGATTACAAGCCTGCATTTTTGCAAGGTATGGAAGAGCAGAAACAGGAGATCGAAGCGATCGTGAAACAGCGTTCCATGCCTGATTTTGAAAACACGATTGTCGCGCTCGACCAGAGCGGAAAGCTGCTGAAAAGAGTGAGTTCCGTGTTTTATGGGCAGAACAGCGTCAATACGAATGACGAAATGCAGGCACTCAGCCGCGAACTTTCTCCACTGCTTTCTAAACATAGTGACGATATCAGCCTGAATCCGGCCCTTTTTGCCCGTGTGAAAGAGGTGTATGATAACCAGGCCAAATTCAATCTGAACAAGGAGCAGAAAAAACTGCTGGAAGAAACCTATAAGGATTTTGTGCGTGGTGGAGCCAATCTGCCTGCTGACAAACAGGAGAAGCTGCGTGAGCTGAACAGCGGCATTTCCATGCTTCAGCTTACTTTCGGGCAAAATATGCTGAAGGAAACGAACGATTTCCAGTTAGTGATCGATAAAAAGGAAGAGCTTTCCGGCTTGCCCGAAAGCCTGGTTGCGAATGCAGCCAAAGCGGCTAAAGCTGCCGGGATGGAGGGAAAATGGGTTTTCACGTTGCATAATCCGAGCGTGATGCCTTTCCTGCAATATGCGGATAATCGCGCTTTGCGTGAGAAAATCTTCAACGGTTATATCAACCGGGGGAATAACGGCAATGAGGCCGATAATAAGAAGGTGGTCCGCGATCTGATCACCTTACGCCTGGAAAAGGCTAAACTGATGGGATATGACGATTATGCTTCTTTTGTTTTGGAGGATCGCATGGCGAAGTCTTCGGATAAAGTATATGCTTTGCTGAATGAAGTTTGGACGCCTGCCCTTGCGAAGGCCAAAGAGGAACTGGCCGATATCAATGCCGAAATCAAGAAAGAGGGCGGTAACTTCGAAGCGGAAGGCTGGGACTGGCGTTATTATTTCGAAAAGGCGAAGAAGGCGAAGTTCGATCTGGACGAGAATCAAGTGCGTCCTTACCTGAAATTGGATAATGTCCGCGACGGTGCTTTTTATGTCGCGGGTAAATTGTACGGTATCACTTTTACACCGGTCCGGAATATCCCGTTGCCCCATCCCGAAGCGCAGGCTTTCGAATGTAAGGATAAGGACGGTACGCATTTAGGCATCCTGTATTTCGATTTCTTCCCGCGTGCAAGCAAAAGGGGAGGGGCTTGGTGCGGAACCTATCGTTCACAGACCTATAAGGACGGCGAGCGGCTGGCTCCGGTTGTCACGATCGTGTGCAACTTTTCCCAGCCGGCGGAAGGACAGCCTGCCCTGTTGAGTGCCGACGAAGCGGAGACATTGTTTCATGAGTTCGGCCACGGCCTGCATAACCTCTTCAAGGATGTTCATTATTACGGAGTGTCGGGCGTTCCCCGCGATTTTGTCGAGTTGCCGTCTCAGATCATGGAACATTGGGTGTTCGAACCGGAGGTCCTGAAAGTATATGCAAAGCATTACCAAACGGGCGAGGTCATTCCGGCTGCCCTGATCGAGAAACTGGATAAGAGCGGCAAATACGGGCAGGGGTTCGCGACGACCGAATATCTGGCTGCTTCCTTGCTCGATATGGATTTCCATGTCCTGAAGGAAGTACACGACGGTGCGGATGTCATGATGTTTGAAAAGGCGGTCTTGGGTGACCGGGGTTTGCTGAAACAAATACCTTCCCGTTATCGGACGACCTACTTCAACCATACGATGGGCGGCGGCTACACGGCCGGTTACTACAGCTATATCTGGGCGGAAGTGCTGGATGCCGATGCTTATGAGGCGTTTAAAGAAACCGGAGATATCTTCAATCCTGAAATGGCGGCCAAATTCCGGACATATGTTCTGACACCGGGCGGAATCGACGATGCGATGGATATGTATAAGAATTTCCGCGGCAAGGAGCCGAATACGGAACCTTTATTGAAGAACAGGGGGCTTAAATAATTCCATAACCGGATTTTAGAAGATGAAACAGGCTGGATATAAGATGAAGGAATATGGCGTGCCGACAAAACGGTATTGCCAGACATTGGACCTGAAAGATGATCCCGAACTGATCGCCGAATATCGGAAGCGGCATACGGAGAATGAAGCGTGGCCGGAGATCCTGCAAGGTCTACGGAGTGTCGGCATTTTGGAAATGGAGATTTATATCCTGGATAACCGTCTTTTTATGATTGTGGAGACTCCGCTCGATTTTGACTGGGACGAGGCTTTTGAGCGGTTGGCCGCTTTGCCTCGCCAGGAGGAGTGGGAAACGTATATGTCTATCTTCCAAGTAGCCCGTCCGGGTGCTACCTCTGCCGAGAAATGGCGGATGATGGAGCGGATGTTCCATTTATATTGATCCCGAAATGGATGATCTTTTTAAAGAAGATAGGGGCGAATAAAAGAAAAGGGGGCATCGAAAAAATCGGATGTCCCCTTTTCTTTTTTATTTGATTCGGATTTATTTTATCGTTACAGTCAACGGTTCTTTCAGATTCTGTGCGAATTTCTGTACATAATCGAACCATTTGCCGGAGTTTTCAAACCCCCATTTGCTCCAACCGGCGCCACTGTAATAGGTATAGCTGCTACCGGGGGTGTAGGTGCTGCAGGCCAAAACATGGCCGTCTGCGCCGCGTTCAGCTTTTTCTTTGTCGGAGAATGTGACGGCCTTAGCTTCGTTGATCTTTTCCGGGAATACGGCTGCTACATAAATTTGTCCGTTTACGGGATCAGCGGGGTCGGCATAGGCGATGTAGCCTTTTGTCGCATCGGCCTGGTAGTCTTCGCTTGGTTCATGCAAAACGATACCGGTCACAACAGGAGTCGCTTCGGCTAGGTTATCGTAGGTGATGGTGAATTTATTCATCTGCGAACCAGCGTCGAGAGAGATCACACGGGTTTCGATCACATTATTGTTTCCTTTCACGGTCAGCGGATTGTAAACCAGCTTTACCGTGAAACGCAACGGGCCGTTGTCTAGAATCTGGTAGTCTTTGTAGCAATATGGATAGACAATAGAGTCGTTTACCAATAGGGCGGAAGTTCCGGCACCTAACGTCGGGCCTACCTTATAATAATCCAATCCGTTACCATGATCGATATGATAGGAAACAGATTCGGCCAACTGCTGTGCTGCTTTCGGATCGGTCTTGCGCAGTTCTGCAATTTTAGCCCTTGTTTCCGGATCCAGTTCGGTTTTGTAACGCATGTCGACGATCGGTTCGGATACGCATTTTACCCAGATATCGCAACCATAAGCTTTCTCGCCGGTAGCTTGCAAGGCCGGGCCGTAGGTGCGGAAGGCGATGCGGTCGTTTTCCCAGGCAACATCGTCCACACGTTCGGGATATTGTTTACCGCAGGCAATTGTTTTGAACGCTTCGGGTGTTCCAGGCATGATTTTGTATGTTACGTTTTCACCGGCTTTAACGGAAACCGGGAAAATGATCTTGTTGTCATACGTTACCTGGTAAGGAACTTGCGAACCTGTGTTGTCTGAAATGACGAATGTCTCACCCTTCAGTTTGGCGACGGCGTCTGAAGTGATTTCGGTGATTTCGTTCGTGCGGTCCGTGGCAGACGGATTGCTGATGGTTATCTCGACCACTTTCTCCTGCGTGCACGCAAACGCGGAAGCTGCCAACAATAAACTGAAAATCTTTTTCATAAATTTGTTATGTGTTTAATTTTAATGTATTCGTTGATGCCGGTTTCTCAAAATCCGGTTGTAAAAGTAGGGAATATTCGTTAAGTTTTCAAAAGTAACCATCAGTTTGTTGAGCAGATTTATTGTTTAAAAGCTATTTATACTTTTTTTGTGCTCATATGCTCCGGAATTGCTTCTGCCTGCAATGTTCCGTTGGCACTTGCGGTATGAACCGGTAGAAATATAAATTATAGGTTCACCCGGATTATTTGATTGTCGAATATAAAGCATATGGTCGAGTTGTCTATCCATTCGATGTTGCTTTGTATTATAACGGGATTTGTGAAATCTTTTTTCTGGTATCCGGTTATTTGCCTGTAAGATTGAGAAGCATAGTCGTAAATCCATACTTGAAGACTCCCTGACCGGTCTGAAATAAAAGCAAGTTTCTGTTGGTCCGGAGACAGTGAAGGTGCATAATCGTTCCAATCGGAAGTCATAGTCGATATGATGTTTTTGCCTGATATGGAGGCTCTGCGGATATTCTCGTTTTGTTGTCCTCCACTGAAAAGGTATTCATTCTCGTCTATCCAACAAAAGCTTGAAAGACCATAATTTTTATTGAGATTCAGGATAACCGTGTCTTTCTTGGATGAGAGGTTGAATATATGTAGGTTCTTTAATGAAGCATCTTGATATATAAGCCGGTCATTATTGGGGGATATGAGTGCCTCTTTGCTACATTTTAAAGGATTGTCTGTTGGAAAAGGTATTATCTTTTTTGTTTTGCAGTCGTACAGGTGAAGCAGCTCTTCTTTGTTCTTGAAAAATATTTTCTCTCCTGTCCTGTCCCAACTTGGGTTGGTTCCGTCCGTTACAATCTGTTCCGTAGATGATCCGTTGAGATCGGTTAACAAAATCGAAGAAGAATCTTCGTAATTGGAATTGTAATAAACGATTTTGCCTTTAACAGGATTATATGAGATATGTTGCCCATAGGTATAATCTTGTCGTGCCACTGAGATTATGGTATGTTGTACCGGTTGCGGATTGGGAACAACCATGATTGTCGGAGTTTGGACTGTAGGGAATCCTTTTTTATGGGACAAGGTATAAATGTAATACGGCTTACCGTTTGTTGCCTTGAATGTATAGGAGTCGCCATCGTTGCTCAATTGGCCGGCTGTGTAGATCTTGTCAAAAGGTCCGTCCGGATTGTCGGAGACATAAAGTTCGCAATGATCCGGTGCGTAGTATTCGGTTGGTGGCCCGTCAACTGTTCCGCAGACAAATTTAGGGGTTTTACTCAGGTCTATCCGGATAGATTGATCTCCTATAACCGGATATGCACTGAAAGAATCCATGGCGGAATGCTCGTAATCTATATCATTGCATCCTATCATAACCGAAAGGAGTAAAAAGCAAAGTCCTTGTGTCGTTTTCATAACTGAATGTTTTATGTGTTGATACAATAATGATGTTTGAGATCATCGAAAGGTTGCGCCGTCTTGTTATTATTATAGATATATTAAGAGGTGATAATTGTCTCTACTCCTTATGGGTTAGTAGCTCATACGTTTCCTTTATTTTTAGCTCCATGTCCCGGTACAGTTCTTTTATCAGTGTAGTGTCTAACCTGTCTTTCTCCCATTCGGCCTGTCTTGAAATAAACAATTCGAATACTTGATCATTGGTGGAAGCGAGTTTTTGCATATAACCGGTATTTCTGTTATTCCACAATAGTTGCCAGTGTAAGTACTTCTGCCCGTTTCCACGGTGGATGGAATAAACGCGATCTTTCAACTTAAAAGCATATAAGCAGAGAGGTGCGGTTTTATAATTGGCATCATAGGAGGTGAGAGCCGGCTGATCTGTTCCCATCTTTACCCATAGAGGGACCATCATGGAAGTGGGAGGATAACCTAAGGATGTCCACATTGTCGTCAATTCCGCATTCATTCCGGGTTTGACGCCTTGTATGACGATGGAGGCCGTGCTTTCCGAGCGGGGAATAAAGTCTTGTTCGACAAACCAACCGGAACGACGGTTCGGATCTCCGTCCTCTGTCATCAGGTCGATATCCAGCAGGCTGTTATAAAAAGAGCAGGATGCTTTTCTAAAGATATTACGGGGCGTGAAACCTTCTGCTTTCATTTCTTTAAAGATTTTCCGGGCATTGTCATATCGTATATAACCTAAGCCTGCATCTTTATGTCCTTCAAAAGAGAAATTCGTGTAAATAATATAGCCGTCAGGAGCGAGAGCTGGGTCGTTCACGTCCTTTTTATAGTAACGTTCGTTGTTTGTCTCGTAATAGGCTGCCCCTCCATAAGCGTCGATTACACCGAAGTTGGCTTCCACACGCAAAGGCCGGGGGAGTGTATCTAACAAATGCTCAAAGTCGGCGATCGTCCTGCATGTTCCGAGGGCTTTTTTCATAAGCATTCCTTCCTGATCCATATCCTTTATATCGTCATCTTTCAGATTGAAAGACGCAGTATTCATAATTGAAAACCCAGTTTCGTTGCTACCTGTCCAGATAGCATCCGCTTGAGTGCTGTCGCTGTTGGCAAGTCCGAGGAAACGATATCCGCCTTCGTTCATGAAAACGATATGGTTATAAGGTACACCCGTATCACGGTGTTTCCACATTAACGGCCTTCCGTCCGGTGTCGCCTTGCCGGAGATGATGATAGAAGTACATGCTTCGGAATGTTGAAGGATGATACCTAAACAAGTGAGGATAATGAACAATTTTTTCATGGATTTAATTTTAACGTTACAAAAGTACGTAAATAATGTACTTGTCCCGATAATATTATGCTCAAATATAAAGTATAATTCATTATAACCTAAAAAAGATTTTGTTTTGAAGAATGCTGATTCATATAATAGTGTATCTTTGTAAAGAAGCCTTTTGATGAGAGTCGGGGCCAAAGATTGATGAAAAGAAGGTTTAGCTATAGATAATTTAGATAATCATTAAATCGAAAGATCATGGGAGCAAAGAAGAATTTTGTGCTTGACACGAATGTCATATTGCACGATTACAAGTGTATTGAGAACTTTCAGGAGAATGATATTTATCTTCCGATCGTCGTGTTGGAAGAGCTGGATAAGTTTAAAAAGGGGAGCGACCAGATTAATTACAACGCCCGCGAGTTCGTACGCGAGTTGGATACGTTGACCAGCAACGACCTCTTTTTAAAGGGAGCCTCGCTTGGACCGGGTAAGGGTACTTTGCATGTGGTGACCGGTGACAAATATCAGGAAAAGATTTATCAGTCGTTCCCGGAAAAGACCGCGGACCATCGTATTTTGTCATGTACGTTGTCGGTTGCCGAGGCGGAAAAAGACCGGAAGGTAAAAACCATTCTGGTGACAAAAGATGTGAACCTGCGTATGAAAGCGCGTTCGTTGGGTATCGAAGTGGAAGATTATATAACCGACAAAGTTATTAATGTAGACATTTTCGAACGTGCACAAGATACTTACGAAAATATAGATCCGGATCTGATTGATAAAATGTATGCTTCGGCTGACGGCATCGATGCCGATCTGTTCGATATAAAGTCGAAACTGGACCCGAACGAATGTTTTATCCTGAAGAGCGTGCGTAATTCTGTCTTGGCTCGTTATAATCCGTTTACCAATAAATTTAAGAAAGTAGACAAAGGCAGTAATTATGGTATTCAGCCTCGCAATGCGGAACAGAGTTTTGCTTTCGAAGTGCTGAATGATCCGGATGTCAAACTTATCGGGCTGACGGGAAAGGCCGGAACCGGTAAGACCTTGCTGGCTTTGGCTTCTGCTTTGAAACAGGCGAATGTTTATAAACAGATTCTGCTGGCACGTCCTATCGTTGCTTTGGCAAATAAGGATTTAGGATTCTTGCCTGGCGATGAGAAGCAGAAGGTGGCTCCTTATATGCAGCCCTTGTTTGATAATCTGAATGTGATTAAGGGACAGTTTGCACCCGGTGGATCGGATGCCCGCAAGATAGATGATTTGCAAAAGAACGGGCAACTTGTGATTGAAGCATTGGCGTTCATCCGGGGTCGAAGTCTATCGGAAACCTTCTGTATCATCGATGAGGCGCAGAACCTGACTCCGCATGAGATTAAAACGATTATTACCCGTGCAGGAGAGGGAACGAAAATGGTATTTACCGGGGATATCCAGCAGATCGACTCTCCTTATCTGGATGCACAGAGTAATGGCCTCGCTTATATGGTTGATAAAATGAAAGGACAGGAACTGTTTGCCCATATCAATCTGATCAAAGGCGAACGTAGCCAATTGTCCGAATTAGCTTCTGATTTGCTCTGATAAAAGAAATATTGAAAAGGAGGTGTGCACGAATACTCATACAGCTAAAATAGAACTATATGGATATCCTTCTTATTATTTTAGGGATACTTTGTTTGCTGGCCGGGCTGGCAGGTTGTTTTTTGCCTGTATTGCCCGGTCCGCCTGTTTCTTATGTGGGTTTGTTGCTTTTACACTTTACGGACAAAATCCATTTCAGTACTACACATTTGATTTTATGGGCTTTTCTGGTCATTATTGTCCAGGTGATGGATTATGTGACGCCCATGTTGGGCACAAAATACAGTGGAGGCGGTAAATGGGGAAATCGGGGATGTATGATCGGAACGATTGCCGGTCTTTTCGTCTTTCCACCCTGGGGTGTGTTGATCGGTCCGTTTGCAGGGGCCGTAATCGGCGAGTTGCTTGGGGGAAAGAAGTCTGCCGAAGCTTTTAAAGCGGGATTAGGGGCTTTTGCCGGTTTTCTGTTCAGTGTGGTGATGAAAGTGTCGGTTTGCGGTTATTTTATCTACTGCTTTGTTGCGGCGCTATTTTAATAAACCTTATTTCTCCATTTTTTGTTATCTTTGTAGATTAATAGGGCTGTGGCAAATAATTATCAAATATGAAAAAGATTATTAATCCCTGGGAGGGATTGGATGGATATATGTGTTTTGGCTGTGCTCCGAGTAACCCGATGGGACTTCATATGGAGTTTTATGAGGACGGTGACGATATTGTGGCTTATTGGGAGCCGGAAGTCCATTATCAGGGCTGGTTGAACACGTTGCATGGCGGAATCCTGACAACCTTGATGGACGAATTGGCCGGTTGGGTGGTGCTTAGGAAGTTACAGACTTCGGGAATGACCTCACGCCTGGATGCCCGCTTTCTGAAAAGTCTTTCTACCCGCGAACCCCGGCTGACAATCCGGGGACGTATCAAAGACCGTAAACGAAATGCAATTTTTATCGAAACGGAAATCTATAATTCACAAGATGAATTATGTACGCGTGCCGATCTGGTCTATTTTATAGTCACACAGGAACAGGCGACGGAAAAATTTCATTTTGCAGGATGCAAAGCAGAAGGTGAATGAACAATAAAACATAAATAACAAATGAAGTATATTGGAGCACATGTGTCGGCATCAGGTGGAGTTGAGAATGCTCCGGTGAATGCGAATGCGATCGGGGCGAAGGCCTTTGCCTTGTTTACCCGTAACCAGCGTCAATGGAAATCTTCTCCACTGACGAAAAAGAGCATTTCCCTTTTTAAAGAACGTTGTGAGGAATTTGGTTATGCGGCGGAGCATATTCTTCCGCATGACAGCTATCTGATCAATCTGGGACATCCGGAAGCAGAAGGTTTGCAGAAGTCACGGGATGCTTTCCTGGATGAGATGCAGCGTTGTGAGCAACTGGGACTGGACCGTCTGAATTTCCATCCCGGAAGCCATCTGAACCAGATGGATGTGGAGGATTGTCTGACGCGTATAGCCGATTCGGTCAACTGGGCGTTGGACCAGACTTCGGGGGTATGTGCCGTATTGGAAAATACAGCCGGACAGGGAACCAATTTAGGATATACCTTCGAGCAACTTGCTTACATTATTGACAAAGTGGAAGATAAATCCCGTGTCGGAGTGTGTATAGATACTGCCCATACGTTGGCAGCAGGCTATGATATCAAGACTGTCGAAGGTTTTACGGAAACATTCCGCCATTTTGATGAAGTAATCGGTTTTTCTTATCTGCGCGGCATGCATGTAAACGATTCCAAGAAAGATCTGGCTACCCGTGTGGACCGCCATGACAGTATTGGGAAAGGAGTGATGGGGCTGACTACATTTAAGATGCTGATGGAAGATCCCCGGTTTGATAACATTCCTTTAATTCTCGAAACGCCGGATGAGTCTATTTGGGCGGAAGAGATTGAATATCTGTATTCTATATAAAAGCGAAAGGAGCGGTCTTCTCAGATCACTCCTTTCTATTTAACCAAAACCTTAACTATGAAAGTCCAAATGTATAATGCTTTTTTTAAACGCGCAAGAGTTTGAGGTGAAAAAGCCTCTCTTTTGTGATTTGATAACAAATTTAAATATATTGTGCTATGTTTATTTTAATGCCTGTCATCTTTGTCTTAGGGATTCTTGCAATCGCATTGGAAGATAAGATAAAGATAAATAAAGCTGCGATAGCTCTGTTTATGGCAATATCACTATGGATGATATTGATGTTTGACGCCTATGACATTTTCGTCGAACGCTCTAGTCCTTTGTTCCAGGAGTTTCTGACTCAAAATCCGGAAATGGCAAATGCCCCTCTGAAAGATCAGTTTATTACATTTATTACAAACCGTTCGATTGTTTATCATTTAGGGAATGTAGCCGAAACGCTTTTCTTTGTCATGTGCTCCATGCTGATTGTCGATATCGTGGATAAGCATGGTGGTTTCCGGGCTGTTACCGGATATATCCGTACTGCCAATAAAAGGAAATTATTGTGGTATATAAGTTTTGCCACTTTCTTCTTTTCCGCCTTGCTGGACAACCTGGCAGCTGCTATCGTGATTATGGCCGTGTTGCGAAAATTGGTTCCGGACCGGACGGATCGTTTGAAATATGCTTGTATGGTGATTATTGCGGCGAATGCAGGTGGTTCATGGTCTCCGATCGGTGACGTGACGACTATTTTGCTTTGGGTGGGCAAGAATGTCACGGCGATGCACCAGATTTCGCACGTGTTCCTTCCTGCATTGATAAACTTGCTTGTGCCGCTGACGATTGCCAATTTCTGGTTGTTTAAGAAGGATGCGACTTTGCGTGTGATGAGCGAGGAGGAAATGGCTGATGAATATACACCGGAGATTCCGAATCATTCACGCCGGGTGATCTTTGTGATCGGTGTCCTTTCGCTGGCATTGGTGCCGGTCTTTCAGATGTTGACGAATCTTCCGCCTTTCTTAGGTGTTTTGCTTGGCTTGGTGATCCTGTGGTTTTATACGGATATTATGTATAGCAAACTGCATATGCACGAATCCGATAAGTTGCGTATCTCCCAGTTGCTTCCGAACATCGACCTGTCGACGATCTTTTTCTTCCTGGGTATCCTGATGGCGGTAGGGGCCTTGGAAACCTCCGGCCAGTTGGGCTTGATGTCCGCTTTCCTGGATAAGCATGTGCATGAACCTTATCTGATCAGTTTCGTGATCGGTGTTTTATCTTCCTGTGTGGACAACGTGGCTTTGGTGGCGGCAACAATGGGTATGTATCCGATTGTGCCGGATGCGGCTAATCTGGCTCCTTATGCCCAATTCTTCGTGTCGGACGGAGGTTTTTGGACGTTCCTGGCCTACTGTGCCGTAACCGGTGGCAGTATCCTGATTATCGGTTCTGCAACCGGTGTAACGGTAATGGGACTGGAAAAGATCGATTTTATGTATTATACCAAACGATTTTCAATTCTGGCACTGATTGGCTATTGCTGCGGTGCCGGCGTATATATATTATTATTTACATAAACTTTATTTATATGAGAAAAACATGGATTTTGATGGCAGTCTGTGCCGTAATGCTTTCCGGAATGGAAGCTCTTGCATGCACAGGACTGCTGGTAGGAAAGAAAGCCTCGGTCGACGGTTCCGTTATGATCAGTTATGCGGCGGATTCACATACGTTATATGGGGAACTGTATCGCTGGCCGGCAGCTACCTGGCCGAAAGGGGCAATGCTGGATATCATCGAGTGGGATACCCATAAACCGCTGGGACAGATCCCGCAGGTGGAACAGACCTATTCTGTAGTCGGTAACATGAATGAACATCAGGTTGCGATTACGGAAAGCACTTTCGGGGGCCGTTCCGAGTTGGTCGACACGACTGGCATCATGGACTATGGCAGTCTGATTTATGTCGCTTTGCAACGTTCCAAGACGGCGCGGGAGGCTATCCAGGTCATGACCGGGCTGGTTAAGGATTACGGCTACTATAGCAGTGGGGAAACATTCTCTATTGCCGATAAGAACGAAGCCTGGGTGATGGAAATGATCGGTAAAGGCCCTGGCAATAAAGGGGCTGTCTGGGTAGCTATCCGTATTCCGGACGATTGTATTTCGGCTCATGCCAACCAATCCCGTATCCAGCAGATCCCGTTTGATGATAAGGAGAACTGCATCTATTCACCGGATGTTGTCTCTTTTGCCCGTGAAAAAGGTTATTTCAGTGGGAAGGATAAGGATTTCAGCTTCCAGAAAGCCTATTGTCCGTATGATTTCGGTTCCTTGCGTGGTTGTGAAGCTCGTGTATGGTCTTTCTTCCGCAAATACGATAAATCGATGGATCAATATGCAGACCTGATCAAGGGCGATGTGACGAAGAAGCCGATGCCTTTGTATGTCAAGCCTGATCGTTTGCTGTCTGTTCAGGATGTGCAGAATGGCATGCGCGACCATTTTGAAGGTACGGATCTGGATATGACGAAGGATGCCGGTGCCGGTCCTTACAAGGTTCCGTATCGTTGGCGTCCGATGACTTTCGAAGTGGACGGCCAGGAATATACGAACGAGCGTGCGATTGCTACGCAACAGACCGGTTTTGTGATTGTTCCGCAGATGCGTAACTGGTTGCCGGATGCTGTCGGTGGTATTCTTTGGTTCGGTGTGGATGATGCGGATATGGCTGTCTTTACGCCTGTCTATTGTTCGGTGACAGCTTCTCCCGAATGTTATCGCGTCGGAAACGGTGATATGATGAATTTCTCCTGGACATCCGCTTTCTGGATCCATAACTGGGTGGCTAATATGGCGTATGGCAAATATAGCTATATGATTCAGGATATCCGTCCGGTTCAGCAGGAGTTGGAGAACGGTTATCAACAGACAGTTCCGGCTATCGATAAGGCGGCAATGGAATTGTATGCCAAGGATCCGGCGGAAGCGGTCAGGTTCCTCACTTGGTTCAGTTCTACGACTGCCGACCAGGCAACGGCCCGTTGGAAAAAATTGGGAGAATACCTGTTAGTCAAATATATGGACGGTAATGTGAAGAAGGAAGAAAACGGTCAATTCAAACAGAATGGTTACGGATTATCCGAATATCCGGATTTCCCCGGCTACGATGAAGACTATTACCGTAGTATTGTAAAGAGCGCAGGTGATAAATTAAAAGTAAAATAATATGCCTTTATAGGAAAAAATACTATATTTGGCGATAGATATTGTTGAACTAAATAAGAAAAGTATGAAAAAATTAATTGTTATGTTGATGTTGACGCTGTTTAGTATAGGTGCGTATGCACAGACACAGCAGGGTCAATCTTCATTCGGTTTCAACTTAGGTTACAACTTTAATGATGTCGGCAATGCTACTTTAGGCATCGATTATCGTTATTGTGTAACGGATGCGTTTCGTTTGACCCCGTCTATTACTCATTTAGTAAAGAATGATGGGTTAAGTGCATGGGCAATCGATATGAATGCTCATTATGTATTTAAATTGAGTGAGATGTTCGGTTTTTATCCGTTGGCAGGCTTAAGCCTTTCGTTTTGGAAAGCAGGTCCTTGGGATGCAACTCGTTTTGGAGCCAATATCGGCTTGGGAGGTGAAGTGTATGCGACAGATCGGGTTTCTGTCGGCTTGGAAGCCAAGTATAATATTATAAAAGATTTGGATGCCGCAGCGTTGGCTGTCCGTGTCGGATATAATTTTTAAGTAACCGGATTTTTGTACAATAAGAAGGGGAGTGGCGGCACATCCCCTTTTTATTTTTATGTTCGTTCTACCACTGTTCGTATTCTTCGAACGTAATGTTTTGGAAATCGGGTATGACCTGATAGACCTTGTCTTTTAAAGACTCTTCGGAATTGGTCGTGCTAAGTCCGATAACCCGCATACCTGCATTGGTCCCGGCCTGTATTCCGGCAAAAGAATCTTCAAAAACCAGACTGTCGGAAGGTGATACATGCAGGTCGGAGGCGGCAAGCAAATAACACATCGGATCAGGTTTCCCTTTTGTGATCCGGTCGGCGCTCACGACCGTATCGAACAGATTGTCGAGTTTCAAAAGGCGGAAGGCCCGTTTTAGCTTGGCATCGTCGGAGCTGGTGACCAAACCGACTTTTACATCTTTGCTTTTCAGAAGATGGATAAACTCCATCGCACCCGGAACCGGTGGAAAAGGCATCTGCTGTTCGAATTCCATTGATTCGCGGGTTACCATTTCCTTAAATTCTTCAGATCGGTCGGAAAAATACTTCTCCAATATATAAGGTAATGTCGTCCCTTTGATATGGGATGCGAAATTGGGAATTCCTGTCTGGTAGCGTTCTCCCGCTTCGTTCCAGTAAATATCGTAAATAGGTTCTGTGTCTACAACCACACCGTCGAAATCAAAAAAGGCAGTCTTCATAAACTGTTGTTTCATAAAAATCCATTCATTTATAATAATTTGAATGCAAATATACTTCTTATTGGAGTATAATTAGTTACATTTGCGTAAAATCACAAAAATCGTTAGACCATGAAGACACGATTTGTTATCCTCGTTGTTGCTTTATTTTGTTTTGTACCCTTCTCACAGGCACAGTCATTGGCAGACCGTATTGGAGTTTGTACCTCTGTGAATAAAGCTTCTTTATTGAAACAAGCCGGTTGTTCGTATGTGGAGATCGGCATCCGTTCTTTTTTGGTGCCGGATAAACCGGACAGTGTTTTTGCCGCGAATTTGAAGGAGGCAAGAGATGCCGTATTGCCGCTATATTCTGGAAACAGTTTTTTCCCCGGAGATCTCCGGCTGACCGGACCGGATGTTTGCCTGGATAAGATTATGGAATATGGAAAGATTGCGATCAGGCGTGCGCAGGAAGCCGGGGTTAAGGTTCTGGTGCTGGGAAGTGGAAGTGCCCGCAATATTCCTGACGGTTTCAGCAGGGAAGAGGCTGTCGGGCAATTTGCTGCCTTATGCCGGAAACTTGCCGAGTATGCGGCCGGCCATGATGTCTGTATCGTGATCGAGCCTTTACAAAGTTCGGAAACCAATTTTATCAATACGGTACGCGAAGGAACGGAAATAGCCGAAGCGGTCAATCATCCTAATTTGGGCGTATTGGCGGACTTCTTCCACATGCTGCGTGAAAATGAAGATGCCGGGGCGCTTATCGATGCCGGTAAATGGCTGAAGCATTGCCATATCGCGGAAAAGGAGATCCGGTCGGCTCCGGGAGTGAAAGGAGATGACTTTACGCCGTTTTTTAAGGCTTTGCACGATGCCGGGTACGCCGGGGCGCTCTCTATTGAATGTAAATGGGAGAACATGGATAATCAATTGGCGGCTTCGGTTGCTGTAATTAAAGAACAAATTCATAAATCTTATTGACTTTTTTGAGATTTAATGTTGTGGAAGTGTAAAAACTTATATCTTTGTGCACGTACACATGTTTTTTAACGAAAGGAAATTGATTGTCTAACTAATATAGTATCAGAAAAAGCAAATGAAAGCGTATTTGAAATTAGCAGCTTTGTCTCTGACTTTGCTGTGTGGTGCCTGCCAACCTAACGACGGATGGCAGAAGTTGTTTAATGGTAAGGACCTTACCGGCTTCAAGCAGTTGAACGGAGAAGCCCCTTACCGTGTGGAAGACGGTTGTTTGGTCGGTAAATCCGTCTCTGGCCAACCGAATAGTTTTATGGCAACAGAGTTGGATTATGGCGATTTCATTCTGGAATTTGAAGTGAAGTGCGATCCGAGCTTAAACTCCGGAGTGCAGTTCCGTAGCGAGAGTTTGCCGGATTATCAGAATGGGCGTGTACACGGTTATCAGTGTGAAATAGACCCGTCCGACCGTGCCTGGAGCGGTGGTGTTTATGATGAAGCACGCCGTGGCTGGCTGGTTCCTTTGACGGATAATGATGCCGGTCGCGCTGCTTACAAAAGAGATGACTGGAATAAGTATCGGATTGAAGCTATCGGTAACAGCATTCGTATCTGGTTGAACGGTGTGAATACAGCCAATTTGGTAGACGACATGACTCCGAAGGGCTTTATCGCTTTCCAGGTTCATGGAATCGGTAAAGATATGTCTAAAGAGGGCAAGGAAATTTGGTGGCGTAATATCCGTATTAAGACGGAAAATCTGGAAGCCGAGCGTATGCAGGGCCAACTGGCACCGGAAGTGAACTGTATTCCGAACACGCTGACAGAAACGGAAAAAGCGGCCGGTTGGAAACTGTTGTTCGATGGCAGGACTTCTAACGGATGGCGTGGTGCCGGACAGGAAACATTCCCGGAAAACGGATGGAAGATCGAAAATGGCGAACTGACTGTTATGAAGAATGGCGGTCCGGAAGGTAAAAGAGGCGGCGATATCCTGACTGTCGATGAGTTTGGTGCATTTGAACTGAGCTTTGAGTTCAAATTGACGGAAGGTGCAAATAGCGGTATGAAATATTTAATCCAGGAAAGCGAGAAGAATAAAGGTTTTGTGATCGGTCCGGAATACCAGGTGTTGGATGACAAGCTGCATCCGGATGCCAAACTGTACACGACTTATCCCGGTAGCCGTACGGTTTCCAGCTTGTACGATATTATCCCTGCGAAAAACAAACGCTTCAATGGTGTCGGACAGTGGAACAAGGGAGTTATCAAAGTATTCCCAAACAAACATGTCGAACATTGGATGAACGGCTTTAAGACCCTTGAGTATGATTGGGCATCGGATGCATTCCTGGAAGTCGTGAAGGGCAGCAAGTTTGCTAAGAAAGAATATAATGAATTCGGTGGTTTCGGTACTGCCGATAAAGGTCATATCCTTTTGCAGGATCACTGGGACGAAGTTTCTTTCCGGAATATCAAGATTAGAGAACTCAAATAGTTTACTAAAAAATAGGAACCATGACAACACGTAGAAATTTCCTTAAACACAGCGCCTTAGGCGCAGCCGGTCTGACTATTGGCGGACTGGGGTTCAGCACAGAGAGTTACGCTAACATAATGGGCGCAAACGAGAAGATTCGTGTGGGTATCGTCGGCTTTTCAGACCGTGCCCGCCATTCTCTGATTCCTGCTTTTATGGCTTGTGCCGACGAGTTGGGATTTGAAATCGTCGCTATTTCCGACATCTGGAAACGGCGCAGAGAAGAAGGCGTTGCTTTCTTCCAGGAGAAATATGGAAAGAAAGTGAAAGCCTTCCGTAACAACGAAGAACTGTATGACGCAAAAATGTGCGATGCCGTGATCGTTGCCACTTCCGACTTCCAGCACGCCTTGCACTGCATCGAAGCGGTTCAAGCCGGATGCGATGCTTATGTAGAGAAACCTTTTGCTGAAACGATGGAGGATGCCCGTGCCGCCCGCAAAGCTGTGTTGGAAAGTGGAAAGATCGTGCAGATTGGTTCCCAACGCCGTTCGGCGCCCAATTATCATGCTGCTAACGACTTTATCCGTTCCGGTAAGTTCGGTAAGATCACGATGGTGGAAATGTGCTGGAACGTTAACCAGCCCGGACGCTGGCGCCGTCCGGCTTTGGTTGCACAATGTTTTGAGAAGGATACTGACTGGAAGCGTTTCCTGCTGAATCGTCCGTACGAAGAATGGGACCCGCGTAAATATTTGGAATATCGCCTGTTCTGGCCGTATTCTTCCGGCATTCCCGGTCAGTGGATGTCACATCAGATCGATACGGTGCACTGGTTTACCGGTTGTAACCACCCGAATAGTGTAGCTGCCAATGGCGGAATCTATCAATGGAATGACGGACGCCGCAGTTATGACACGATGACGGCTGTGTTCGATTATGGGAAAGCCGGTGAGAATTTCCAAGTGGTCTATTCCTCCCGTATGCATAACTCGGCAGGCGGAACAAAAGAATTGTACTTCTCCAATGGCGGTACGTTGAATCTGGATACGAATAAAGTGACATCGGAAGGTGGATTGACCAAACGTTTCGCTGATGAAATGGGCATGCAACCGAACCTGTTGGAAGAATTCGAATTGCCTTCTATCAAGGTGGAAACGGGTTCCAATACAGGAGCCGATCCGATGACAAACCTGCACATGCGTAACTGGATGGAATGCGTGAAGAGCCGCAAGCAACCGAATGCTCCGGTAGATGCCGGTTATAATCATTCCATTGCCAACATCATGTGTACTGCTTCCCTTCGTACAGGGGAAAAAGCGACATTCGATGAAGCAAGGCAGGAAGTGCTTGCCGGCGGCAAAGTCTTTAAATATTGATTATTCGTTCTGTAAAAAGCTGCACAGTACGATTCTTTGACGTACGTCAGCGATAACATTCTTTGTGGAGGTAAGTAGACTGAATGTGTACTTATCTCCATAATTTTTTTGGATCGTTTCCAAGTCTTTCACCGTGCAGAATATAAAGCCGCTTACCGGCTGTTCCTGCCCGAAGTTATGGAACTTGTTACCTAAATAGAAGTTCAGCCCGTAAAGATTGGCGTATGTCTTCAGATCATTCATCACATACATATTCATATCATCCAACGGATATTCTTTCTGGACCTGCTCGGCAAAAGGACGGGCGGAACTTCCCTGGCGTATGCCGCGCATGACAACTCCGTCGATCAGCAAGTTAATGGCAAAGGCCAATGCTATCGTCGCATACAGGATCTTAATGTTGATCTTCTTGAACATCTGATAATAGACAGTCGCCAGAATAGCCAAAAGGACTATCAGGATACAAATTGTCAGCCCGCAGGGATACGCGAACATATTCGACACCAACTCGACCGTTTCCAGTGTCGATTGGCGGCTTGTGTACTGGATTGCGATCTTGACAGGATCGATTGCTCCGGCCATTGTCAGGCCTACGGCGATCATGACAACGGCTGTGACGGAAGCCATGAAAGCGGCGAATACGCGGGTTACTTTCGTCCGGTATTCCGTAATATATAAAGTATATTGAGCCAGGAAAATAGCGATAAACGGATAGGCCGGCATCAGATAGACACTTCGTTTACTGGAAGGTATCGAATAGAAGAAAATGATACAAACCAATGCAACCAAACTGAACAGTTTTTCTTTTTCCATCGACTGGATCCTATTCCAGATACCGGCCAGTATCTCTTTCGCCGACTTTTCCGGCTTGTGCAGTTTTAATCCGAATAAAGAGAAAAAGAAGAAGATCGTCCAGGGTACAAATCCCGCAGCCAATGTCATGAAGTTGTACCAGACTCCGTTTTCGTGCCCTAAATTGTAATGGATGTCAGGCGTGCTGAGATGGAAGAAACGTCCGAAATTCTCTGCCAGCACCACATTCAGAAATGCATCGCCTCCCTGTTTCCAGGCAGCAACATACCACAACAAGGGCAGGAACATAGAAGAAATGCCGGCATAAAGAAGCGCTTTGAATATCTCTAAATAAGAGTATTTACGAAGCATCAGCAGATAGACGCCGAAGACAAACAGCGGCAGGATAATCCCCACAGGCCCTTTCGTCAGTACGGCACATCCCAATAAGGCGGGAACGGCGATCGGAACCCCTTTCAGTTCCAGCTTGTCTTCCCATCGGTATAGCTGGTAAAGCCCGATCACCATAAAGGTCGTCAGCAGCATATCCACACGCGTGGTCATGGCTGCCCGGTGTATCTCGATACAGGTGATGAGCAATAGCGTGGCGATGAACGCCTGCTGGAACCGCAACCGTTTGCCAAAGAAAACCAGCGTGAAGCCGATCAATGTGATAAAGGCCAGCGCAGACGGCAGGCGGGAAGTGAACTCGGAGACATACCCCTGCGGCAAGGAGGCGACTGCCATCAGCCAATGTGCCAACGGCGGCTTATAAGCAAATTCGTTCGCATAGACCTGTGGCAAGACCCAGTTGCCGGTTTCGAGCATGGAAACGGCAACCGCCGCTTCGCGGGGTTCTCCTTTAGTCGAAAAATCTCCCACTCCGATCCAGGGAAGGACAGAGATTATGCAAATGACGATAACCATCGTTACCGGCTTTTGCAGATAAAGATATTGAAGAGTAGGTGTGCGCATAGTTTAAATCGGTAAGGAGCTTCCGCCCCATTGAATATATTTTCTAAACTACAAAAGAACGACTTTTTACGGACTTTTTGTTCATTTCGGGAAACTTTTTTATGTTCCTAAACATTCTTTGATGGAAAGCCGGATGATATCCGCATCTTCTTTATTCTCTTTCAGAATGGAGAGGATGAGGTTTAAATAACTCTCCTTATTGCTGATGCCGCAATATTTGCAGAGCTGGGACTGAGGCAACATCCCTTTCTGATTGTAGACGCGAAGGATGTTTTTGTAATCTCCGGTTTCGGCAAACTGAATGAATTTCTCCTTGATTCCCGCATATATTTCGTCTACATGTACGGTGTCGCGGATGCTTTCCACATGTTCGGTCAGTTCGTCCACCGTACTCATCTTCCGGTTCAGAGCCGTTTCCAACTTCTTCTGTACGCGGTGGCGGGCATGAAGCAGAACCTGGCTTTCGAGGTCCTTCAGGAAAAGTCTGATCACGTTTTCTTTGACCTGGTTGAAGACCTGCTCGGGATCTTTCATCAGCCGGCCGGCAACGGTCTTGATAACCGGTTCCAGCATCAGCAGGTTTTCGACTTCGGCAACGTTGGGAACATAGATATGTTGTTCGCGCAGGTAAGCGATTTCTCCTTCCGTGCGACGGTCACGGTCGACGATCCCTTTGGAATCCAGCGTATGGAAATCTTTCAGCTGGGCGAAAGCCTTTGTCGTTTCGATTACTTTCTGGCAACCTCCCATCGGTTTTACCTTGTAGTCGGGGAAGATAAGCGGGTAGAGGCGGCTGTCTATGCTGTTGGAGTCGGTCCCTTCGATGAACAGGATCGGTTTGCGGCTGCCTAAGATCTCCATATAGACCTCTTCCGGGAAGCTGTCGTTGTTTTCGATCAGTTCGTAGTCCCATATCCGGGCGTCCCCATTGTAAGAACGTATCCAGAGGCGCTTGCTGTTGTCGCGGGAGGCGGCGAAGTCGATGTCGTGCGTCAGATACACGTATGTGCAATCCGGACGCATGGCTTCTATCTCGTCCCACAAAGGATTTTTGATGGAGTCGTGGAGCAGGACTTCCGGCTCTTCAATGATTAACAACGCATTGTCGGGAGCACAGAGCACGGCGCCTATCAGATAGAACACCAGCTTTTCGCCGTCGCTCATCCGGCCGGCCGTATAAGAGTCTCCGTCGATGCTGGTGGAGGCCAGTTCAATAAAGCCCGATTTGCGTACGAGGCGGTTATGCGGGAACATCTTCTCCCAAATCGTCTGGATGCGGTCTATCTTGGTGACCGGCGGCAATAGGTCGGGTGTCAGCTTGCTTTCTTCCTTATACTGGACGGCAGCTTCGAATTCTTCGGTTTGCAGGTGCAGGATCAGCTTTTCATATTCAGACATGCGCGGCAGGAAAAGCCGTTCCGCAATCATGGACTGGAGCCTGGCCAGTTCGTTGCCGTCCGCCGGAGCCTTGTTCTCTTCGCTGCTAAGGAAGAGGGAATGCATTCCGGATATCCATACGCTTTGCCCGGCGTAGCGTTGGTGCAAGTTTCTGCCGAAGGAGCTTTTACCGGCTCCGTTAGCCCCGATTACGACCAGCACTTTCGTGTCGAGGGCAACGGGGGCTGAAGTATTTTGATTGGTAGGAAGAATTAAATCCATAACAGGTCTCCAATTAGTTTCCCCAAAGGTAAATAAAAATTTCATAGGCGGGAAACAAAAGTTTCGTAGGCATGAAACAAAAGTTCCATAGGCACGGAACAAGAGTTTCATGCCTATGGAACTTTATTTTCTTCCGTATGTACGGACGGTTTAGTAAGCTCGTGCGAACAATACGCGCTGTGCGGAAGGTTGGCCCGTCACCATGCACTTGCCCGGAGTCTTGTCGCCGTCCAGCGGAATACAGCGGATCGTGGCTTTCGTTTCGTTCTTCACCAGTTCTTCCGTTTCGGGTGTTCCGTCCCAGTGAGCCATGATGAAGTAGCCTTCTTCGATCTTTTCCTTAAACTCTTCGTAGGTGTCGACTGTAATCGTCTTTTCCGTGCGGTGGTCGAGCGCTTTCCGGAAGATGTTCTTCTGGATTTCTTCCAGCAGGTTCTGAACGTATGTTTCGATGTTGTCGCAAGTCACGGTTTCTTTTTCCAGCGTATCGCGACGCATCACTTCGATCGTATTGTTCTCCAGGTCGCGTCCGCCCATGGCCAGACGTACGGGAACGCCTTTCAGTTCGTATTCGGCGAACTTCCATCCCGGCTTCTTGTTGTCGGCATCGTCGAACTTGACGGAGATGCCCAACGCTTTCAGCTTGGCAACGATGCCGTTTACCTTTTCGCTGATCTGCGCCAACTGCTCTTCGCTGCGGTAGATCGGGATGATGACCACCTGGATAGGAGCGAGGTGAGGAGGCAATACCAGACCGTTGTCGTCGGAATGGGACATGATCAGGGCGCCGATCAGGCGGGTTGAAACCCCCCATGAAGTGGCCCAGGCGTAGTCGCTCTTTCCGTTCTTGTCGATAAAGGTAACGTCGAATGCCTTGCCGAAGTTCTGTCCCAAGAAGTGGGAAGTACCGGCTTGCAGCGCTTTTCCGTCCTGCATCATCGCTTCGATCGTATAGGTGTCCAATGCACCGGCGAAACGTTCGCTTGCCGACTTGACACCTTTGATGACCGGCATCGCCATATAGTTTTCGGCAAAGTCGGCATATACTTCCTGCATCTTCTTTGCTTCGATTTCGGCTTCTTCGCGTGTCGCGTGGGCGGTATGTCCTTCCTGCCACAGGAATTCTGCGGTACGGAGGAAGAGGCGGGTACGCATTTCCCAACGCATCACGTTTGCCCACTGGTTACAAAGAATAGGCAGGTCGCGGTAAGACTGGATCCAGTTGCGATAGGTGTTCCAGATAATTGTCTCGGATGTCGGACGGATAATCAGTTCTTCTTCCAGCTTGGCGGCCGGGTCGACCACGACACCTGTACCGTCGTGGTTTGTTTTCAGACGATAATGCGTGACAACGGCACATTCTTTGGCGAAGCCTTCCACATGTTCGGCTTCCTTGCTCAGGAATGATTTCGGGATCAGCAAGGGGAAGTAAGCGTTTACGTGACCTGTTTCCTTGAACATATCGTCGAGGATACGTTGCATCTTTTCCCAAATCGCATATCCGTAAGGCTTGATCACCATACAGCCGCGTACGGCGGAGTTTTCCGCCAGATCCGCTTTGATTACCAGATCCTGGTACCACTGCGAGTAGTTCACACTTCTCGGAGTCAGTTCTTTCAGCTCTTTTGCCATTTCCTTATAATTCTATATGTTTTTTCTATTGATTCCAATTATGACGCGCAAAGGTACAAAAATATTTGTACTTATTATTCCTGCTGCTTGATCGCTTGCAAATATTTGCCTACAATTTCCATATGTTCCTTAAATGCTTCTTTTTGGTATCGTTCCAGCAATTCCGGATGTTTATTCTTTTTTAGAACGTACAGACAAGCATAAAATTGTATGGAACAAAAAAGGCCGTTCCCCGAAAGAAGCGGCCTTTTATTTATGGATAAGGATTATTCTTATTTGTAAGCTTCGCCCTTAACAGCTGCGATGCCCGGAAGAACTTTGCCTTCGATGGCTTCCAGCAGAGCGCCGCCACCGGTAGAAACGTAAGAAACACCGCTTGCCAGACCGAACTTGTTGACACAAGCTACGGAGTCGCCGCCACCTACTAATGAGAAAGCGCCGTTCTTGGTTGCTTCAACGATCGCTTCGCCGACTGCGCGGGAACCGTCTGTGAAGTTTTCGAATTCGAATACGCCCGTAGGACCGTTCCACAGGATCGTCTTGGAGTTCTTGATCACTTCGGCATAAAGAGCGATCGTCTTCGGACCGATGTCAAGGCCTTCCCATCCGTCAGGGATTTCGTTTACGTTCGCATAAGCGGTCTTGGCGTCGTTGCTGAAATCGTCGGCGATCTTGGCGTCAACGGCCAATACCAGGTTTACACCTTTTTCTTTTGCTTTCTTCATCAGGTCGAGAGCCAGATCCAACTTGTCGTCTTCGCAGATCGATTTGCCGATCTTGCCACCCATGGCCTTCGTGAATGTATAAGTCATACCGCCGGTGATGATCAAGTTGTCTACCTTGTTCAACAGGTTTTCGATGATCTCGATCTTCGAAGAGACCTTGGAACCGCCCATGATTGCAGTAAACGGACGAGCGATGTCGTTCAATACCTTTTCGACAGCTTTTACTTCTTTTTCCATCAGGTAGCCGAACATCTTGTGGTCGGTGTCGAAATAATCGGCGATCAATGCCGTAGAAGCGTGAGCACGGTGAGCCGTACCGAATGCGTCATTTACATAGCAGTCGGCATAAGAGGCCAATCTTTTTGTAAATTCTTTCTGGCTTTCCTTAACGGCTTTCTTGGCAGCTTTCTTTTCTTCGTCCGTAGCATCTTCAGCCAAACCTCTCGGCTTGCCTTCTTCTTCAGCATAGAAACGGAGGTTTTCAAGCAACAATGCTTCGCCCGGCTGCAGAGCGGCGGCCTTGGCGCCGGCTTCTTCGCCGATACAGTCGTTAGCAAACTGAACATCGACACCCAACAGTTCGGAAACGTGTTTCAGGATGTGCTTCAGTGAATATTTGTCAGTAACGCCTTTCGGACGTCCCAGGTGAGAACCGATGATTACACTACCACCGTCTGCCAAAATCTTTTTCAGAGTAGGAAGGGCGGCACGGATACGAGTGTCGTCTGTGATGTTGAAGTTTTCGTCCAGGGGAACGTTGAAGTCAACTCTTACAAATGCCTTTTTGCCGGCAAAATTGAAATTGTCAATTGATTGCATAACTCTTATATTTAAGTTCTGTATTAAAATATCCTGCTTAGCGGACGCAAACTTACACAAAAATATTCTATTTCGTTGTTTCAAGTTCTATAAATTATCGGCATAAATAAAAAACATCCCTGCTCTGCAGTTTCTGCATGGATGCTTTGAATAGAGGAAGTCGTCCGTTTTGCGCTTTGTTCGGAATCGGTTTTGTCCATTTGGGCGTTTCCCTTATTGTCTTATTCTTAAAAAAGTCATTGGTCCAAATCGAAACTACTACCGCGTCTAATTCGATTTTGTACCCCATATAATTCGAATTTCCCGCAAGGGTAATATTTTTTAACAAACAGGGGCTTCTTGTATATTGTTGTGGCTTATGTATTTATGCGATATGCTTGTTTCGGGAGGGGATATTGTATTTTCTTGACGCAAATCGGAGTAGGGCGGCGAGGTGTCTTGGGAATACCTTTCCGGCCTGTCAGGTGCAGGAATAAGGTGTTCCCAAGGCGAGTTGTTCGGCTGTGGAGCTATAGGACGCTAAAGGTCATTCGGTCAGTTTGAAACGCAGGCGCAGCCGTCCGTTGGCATAATCGTATGTTAGCATTTTGAAATGTCCGATTTCAGCCGTGTTATCGACATGCGCTCCGATACACGCGCAAGCGTCATAGTCTCCGATGCGGACAATGCGCAACGTTTCGCTTGCGTCTTCCGGCAACTTGCTGAGATCGACGATCTTTCCGGCTTCCGCTTTCGGCACAAATTCGATTGTAACCGGCAGATGCCGGTCGATCACCTCATTTATCCGGCGTTCCACCTCTTCCATCATTTCGGCGGTCGGTTCTTCCTGCAACTCGTAGTCGCATTTGCTCTTTTTCCGTTCTATATGCGCATTCTTTGAACGGGGACAACCGAACATACGAACCATTGTCTGGTTCAAAATATGTTCAGCCGTATGCATAGGAGGATATTCCTGTTTGTTGTGCTCGTTTAATTGGATTTCCTGTTCCATAATTCGACTTCATTCTTTAATATACTATATACATTAATGTCTACATATTCACCGGATACCAGCAATTCGCCATCCCGCTCCGTGCCTTCAAATGTGAATCCCAGACGTTTGGGGATTGCGTTGCTCGGTAAGTTGCCGACGGCGCACCGGATTTGGATGCGGTTCATGTCTCGTTCGCGGACAGCCCATTGGCAGAGATAACGGACGGCATTCGTGACGATTCCTTTTCCCCGGTAGGCGGGAAGCAGCCAGTAACCTATTTCCGTACGATGGTTGGGTGCATCGGTGAAATGGAAACCCGCCAGCCCGCAGATCGTTTCCCCTTGTTCCAAAACGTAGACCGGATCGCGTTGCTCGTAAGGAACGGACAATACGGATTGCAGGAATCCCTCTTCGTCTGCAACGCCCTTGAGGTTATCGACAAAAGGCAACCAGATACGCAGGTCTTCCCGGTTTTTATCGATCGCATCGAAAATAAGGGTTGCATCTTCCATAGCCGCTTCCCGGATCGTACAATCGGGAATGCCTATCGGAAGGGAGTGAGGACGGATCGTTTTTTCGAAAGCTTTCCTTGCACTGTTGTTCCGGTAATACACTTCGCCACAGTAGTTGAATCCTAACGTGTCGATCAGGCGAAGCATGTAGGCATTGTCATATTTCGTGTCCACACGGAAATTGTAGACGCCTTTCTTGCGGCTCACCTCTTCTGCTTGCAACATAAACTGTTTTGCCATGCCCTGCCGCTTCATCTCATCGGCAATGGCAAGGCGGTGGACGATGACGTATGGCAGGTCGTTCGGCCATTTGCCTTCTATATTTTGATAAACAGGTTCGCCGTCGAACGAAATGACTCCGTATGCAACAACCCGGTCTTCCCGGCAAATGACGTATCCGTTTCCGTCCTGTATGTCCTGACGGATATGTTCGATAGCCGGATAGTTCTCGTCCCATTGTTGACTTCCAAGACGTTGCATTTGGGCTTTTGCCTGCCCGATAATTTGCCAGATTCGTTCGAGGTCTTTCTCTTCTGCTTTTCGGAATGTGTCCGATGTTCCGGAGATCGTCATGTGTCTGTTGAATTTATTGTTATGAATCGCCAAAGATAGTTTTTATTTTTATTTGCCATTCCCTCGGTGATGTTTGTTTTTGCAATAAAATTCTTATAACCCGATCACTCCACTGTGGACGGCTGTTGGTCTTCATGCCGGTTTATTTCGATTATATGCAACTCATTAGCCAAATATGGCAGCTTATCCTGCCACCTCTATTTTTCGGCGGCCTTTCCCGTAATTTTGCGTTAGGATAAACTAATATGGATTTCTGATGAGACAAATTTTGAATTTACTATTATTTGCATTTGTCCCTTTTGTCGCAGAAGCACAGGAATATTCTCTTGAACAATATTTAGAAAGAGTGAAGCAGGAGAATGTGAGTATCAAAAAGGCACAAAATGAAACGAGGCAAAGTGAAGAAGATGTGAAAATGGCTCGTTCCGAATATCTGCCCGATATCAGAGCCAATCTCGGTTATCGGCGTGATTTTAATGCCAGTTATATGTATGTGAATAGCGAAAAGGGAGGGATGGAAGGACTACCCGGCAAGTTCCCTGTGAATTTTAAGAATACACTGAATGGAGCGGTCACACTGGAACAGTCCGTTTATAATGCACCTGCCCTTGCTAATCGGAAGATAGCCAAGTTGGCGAATGCCTACGCAAACTTGTTGCAGGAAGACCTGACTAATGAGGTGGTGAAACAAGGAACCCTCCTTTTTTATCAGTTGCTCTATGCGAAGGAATCCTTGGTCGTTTTCGAGGAGGACAGTGCATTGGCACAAAATCAATACCAACAGGTCTGTGAAATGTTCGCAAACGGACTTGCCAGTGAGTTTTCCATGAAGCAGTCCGAACTTTATTATCAGCAGACATTACCGGATATTGAGAATGCCCGGAAAACAGTCGTAAACCTGATGCGCAAGCTTCGCCTGCTTGCCAATATAGCGGAAGAAGAACCTTTTGATATAACAGGCAAAATCGAGGCTCCCGAAGCTGTCCCCGTGAGTGACAACGACGAAGCCTTCCCCGGCAACACGCTAAAAATGGAACAAAGCCTCAGACGTATGGATATGGCAAAGCAGGAAGTCGCTTTATCCAAGTCCGCATTTATGCCTAAAATAACTTTAGAACTGGGGTATACCTTAGATACTTATGACGATAAGTTCCGGTTCAAAGATCGAAACGGGGTCGGTCATGGATCCATCAACCTGAGCATCCCTATTTTTTCAGGAGGATACAACAAATCCAAAGTGCGTAAATCACGGATCGCTTATGAAAAAAGCAAGATGGAATATCTGGATTTAGGAAACCGGTTGGAAATAGATTATCAGAATTTATTAACAGACAAAAAGGCTGCTCTTACCCAAATCACGATCAACCGGAAGATGGTGGAATTGGCAGGTAGGGAAATACAGGCTTCGGAAGAAAAACTAAGTCTTGGATTGATTACAAATCTTGAACTTCGTGAAACACGTATTTCCTATATTCAGGCAAAATTACAACTGCTCAATGCGACTTTAGATTATCAAACTGCAATAGTGAACATTAAAAACTTGCTGAAATAATAAATAGAAAAAGACTATGAATATGAAAAAGATAGGAATGATAGCAGGCATGACATTCTCTTTAGTGGTAGGGGCAGCCTGTGGTGGAAACCATACTGGACAGCCTCATGTAGAGAGCCCAAAAGACGAAGCGATAATCGTCAGCACTGACCGAATGGCGTATAGCGATGGTAGTGAGGATAAACTCTATCATGCGGATTTGGAATATGCACGCTCTTTCAAGTTTGCGCCGCAGACCGACGGCATTGCTACCAGAGTGATGATACGCCCCGGACAAAAGGTGGCCGAAGGACAAATGCTTATTGCTTATCCGCCACAGAATTACCAATTACAGGTGGAACAGCAACAGGCCATTTATAGAGACTTGCAAAACAAACTCGTAAAACAGAAAGCGCTTCTCACCAAAGGATTCGTAGCCCGGCAAACGGTGGATGATCTCGAACTGGAGGTGGAGAATAAAGCCAAAGAAATACGGATAATGGAGGAACAATATGTGGTGAAAGCTCCGTTTTCGGGCACTGTAACGGATGTGTCCGTGACCCAAGGAGACCATGTGACGCCTGGCACACCGCTTTTTATCCTGTCTGAAATGGATGAACTGGCTGCGGAGTTCTTTGTCTCTTTGGAAGAGGCGTTTCAGATAAAAGAAGGAGACAGCGTAATTCTTGAATTGGGTTCACTTCCCGAATGGCAGGGCAGGGTGGTACGGAAAAGCGCCATCATGGATGATGCACGCAAGGCTTATAGGATCAGGGCGGAATTCAACAATCGGCACGATATGGCTGTAGGAGGAATGACTGCCAATGTCCGGATGAAACTGGCAGGGAGCGGGAACTCCATTCGTGTGCCATTGACGGCTGTAGCTTCTGTAGGAGGAAAGGATATGATTTATAAATGTGTTCACGGACGTGCTGTGGCCACTCCTGTGCGTATCGCCCGTATCGTGGGACAGCAGGCTGTTATCGAAGGAGACATTGAACCGGGAGACGAGTATGTTACCGTCGGAATAGAAAAAATATCAGATGAATCGCCCATCAATATAATGAATTCCGACTTATGAAAATTACGAAATTTGCGATAGAACGTCCCGTCACAACTACAATGCTTTTCATTGCATTGGCGTTTTTTGGAGTGATGGCTTATACGAACATCGGGGTCAATATGATGCCGAAGGTGAACAGTCCCTCCATCATGGTGACTACTGTTCTTCCCGGAGCCACTCCCGAAGAGCTGGAAAAGAGTGTGACCGAGAAGATAGAGAAAGAGGTTTCCGGGTTGAGTAACCTGAAACGGGTCATCTCTTACTCGATGGAAAATGTATCGACCGTGCAGGCCGAATTCCGTTCGAGTAAGAACGAGAATGAGGCAATGAACGAAGTCAAGGAAAAAGTAGAGTTGGCTATGGCGGAGATGCCGCAGTCCATCGAACGTCCGTTGATACAGAAAACGAATATTGCCGATGTTCCCGTACTGACCATCGTAATGAGCGGCAATAAATCGGGGAAGGAACTTTACGACCTTGCCGACAATAAACTGAGGAATCTCTTTACCCGCATCAACGGCGTCACCAAAGTGAATATTGTCGGCGGAGAGAAACGTGAGATAAAGATTCTGGCTGATATGCGTCGCGCTGCCGAGTTGGGGTTGGACCTCACTCAGGCCGGAGAAGCCATCCGGGCTGCCAATACGAAACTGCCCGGCGGCACGTACGATTACGACGGAATGAATTTTTCCATAGAAACCGGTCAGGAAGTATCTTCTCCTCAGGCTATCGGCGAGTTGATGATTTCTCACAAAGGCTATCCGTTGTCTGTCCGGGAGTTTGCTACGGTCAGCGACAGCATCGAACGCCCAACGAACAAATCAACTTTTCATGACTTGAAGAATGACCTGTATTACAGCAATGTCGTAACGCTCAACATACTCAAGGAACCGAATGCCAATGAAGTGAAATTGGCAAGGGCCATCAAAGAGAAACTCCCGGATTTCGAAAAGGAGTTGCCCGAAGAGGTGTCGCTCAGCATACCATACGATAACTCGGCTTATACGGAAAGTGCTGTAGACGATGCTTTGCTGAATGTTATTCTCGGTATCATTCTCACGGGGGCTATTCTATATCTTTTTATCGGCGACTATCGCACGGTGATCATCGTGAGTATATCCATTCCCGTATCCCTCATAGCCAGCTTCATTGTCTTGAAACAACTGAATGCCACACTCAACATGATGACGCTGATGAGTTTTGCTGTTTCTATCGGGGCGCTGATATCCAACTCCATTGTGGTGATTGAGAATATTATCCGTTTGAAAAAGGAAGGAATGCCCATCAAGCAGGCGGCCATAGAAGGAACGTCCGAAGTGACAATGGCAGTGATTGCCTCCACGGGTACCAATCTGGTGGTTTTCCTGCCAATGGCGATGATGAGTTCTATGATCGGGGTATATTTTGTGGAGTATGCGCTGACCATCTCCGTCGCTACCGTCTTCTCGTTGCTCGTGTCGTTCACCTTGACGCCCATGCTTGCCAGCGTTCTGTTGAAGAAGGATTTGAAAATCACAAAGTTCAACCGTTTCCTCGACCGTATATTCGAACGCCTTTCCGAACGTTACGGACGTTCGTTGGAAAAGCTTTTGGCAAAAAAACGGCGGGGAATCCTACTCTTTGCCTCTATGATGGTCATTTTTATCGCTTCTTTCGGTCTGTTTAAATTTATCGACTTCGATTTCATGCCGAAAGAGGACATGAGCCGAGTGTTTTTGGAAGTGGAACTTCCAGCAGGCTCCTCGTTGCAAACTTCGGGAGAGTCTGCCAAGCAACTGGAAAAGCTGATCATGCAGTATCCCGAAGTGGAGGCTATCCAAACGGTAATCGGTGAGAAGGGTATCATGCCTAAAGGGCCGAATCTGCTAAAAATCATAGCACACCTTTCGCCGGCAGCCGGACGGGAAAGAAGCAATGTACAATTGGCGGAAATGCTGAAGAAGCAACTCGACAGCATCCCGTCGGTCAAAGCATTGGTATCTGCCAACGGTATTGAGGGCGGTTTGCCGATTTCCTTTATGCTGCAATCGGAAAACCCGGAAGATCTCAAAGCCACGGCTGCCAGGGTGGTGGCGGCATTGCAGGATATGGAAGAAATTTCCGGCTACGAGGCGAACAACCGGAACGGTAACCGTCTTATCCGTGTCATCCCGCGGCAAGAGACTGTTTCGAGACTCAATCTGACCGTATTCGATGTGGCAACCGCTATCAACAGCGCGATAAACGGCATCAAAGTAGGCGTCTACAAAGAGAAAGGAAAGGAGTATGACATTCGTATCAGCTATAACGAAGGTGACATCAGCGATATATCCCGCATTAAGAATATTCCCGTTCTGGTGAATGGAGAGCATTACACGGTGGAACGGTTGGCAGACATATCCTACGACATATCCCAGGCACAAATCTATCACGTCAACAAGCTCCCCACAGTGGAGTTCGGCATCATGCCCAAAGACAATGTTTCGGATATGGAGATGCAGGGTAAAATCACCCGGTTGATGAAGGAACTTCAGCCACCCAAATCCGTGACTGTGAAATGGGCGGGTATGGCCGAAGATATGGACGAGTCGTTGCGTGAAATGTCGTTTACATTAATTCTGTCTATCCTATTACTATATATGTTGATAGCTTCGTTGCTTGAAAACTTCTGGCATCCGTTCCTGTTACTTACCACGTTGCCGATGGCGATGATTGGAGTGCTGGTGCTTGTCTTCCTCAGTGGAACGTCAATGAATATGCTTTCGCTGATTGCCATCATCACCTTGTTGGGGTTGGCGGTGAACGACAGTATCTTGATATACGATTACAACCGGCAATTGCTTGACCGGGGAGAATCGCTACATCAAGCCACCGTTCAGTCTGCAAAAACCAAACTGAAAACGGTGATAATGACCAGCGTGGCTATCGCTGTAGGCACATTGCCCAATGCGCTTGAGTTCGGTGGAGGGGCAGGCGCAGCTTTCCGCACGCCGATGGCATTGGTTACTATCGGAGGTATCATCACCTCTACTGTCTTGACACTGTATGTGGTTCCTTCTTTATTTTACATGGCAAAAAATCGTAAAAACAATAAATAGGATGAATAAAAAAATTGCAGTTCATGCAGGCATAGTATTGCAGCTAATGAACAATACGCAGGGGCTAACTTATATGGAATTGAAAGAGAAAAGCCAATTTTCGGACAAAGAGCTGAGTATGGCGATAGGATGGTTGGCGTGTGAAAATAAAATTTTGTTCTCATCAGATGATGATAAATTGTATCTAAATAGCTACTTTTACTTTTAAAAACAAGAGTATGCAGCAAAAGAGCTATATGAACTGGCAGACAGCTTGCTGTCTTGCAACCTTGATGACACTGATGTTTGTGTTGCCGCTTTTTTCGCCCCTCTATCTCAAGATGATGGGGGGCGAGATGTTCGGCTTTATCGGTTCCGTGCCCAAATATGTATCTTTACTATACAGTGCCGGAAGCTTCTTTATACTCATACTTCTGCTTTTTGTTTTTGATTTCCAGATATTGAAGAGGGAAGTTGTAGCAACAAAACGAAACGTTTCTATTGTGGGTGGGGTGTCTCTGATTGTACTGTTATTCAGCCTCATACAATTATTTATATATAATATCTTATTCACGTCAGAGAATGTATGGACGACTTTTTCCGGAATATTCGGAGCTATTTTACTGACTAATTTATCGCTTGCGCTAATCGTCGTATCCATTTCATATATCATTTATTTATCTGAAAAACGTCAAATTTTGGCTCTTCAATATGAATCTCTCAAGGTGGAGAACATGCAGATACGCTACCAAGCACTCAAAAATCAGGTCGACCCTCACTTTTTGTTTAACACAATGAGTATTCTCGATTCGCTGGTGGATGAAGACAGGCAGAGAACGCACGAATATATCCAACGGTTTTCGTCAGTCTATCGCTATATATTACAAAATAAAGAGACGGTGACGCTCGATGAAGAACTGCGTTTCATCAATGATTATTTCGGTCTGCTGCAAGTCCGCTACGGAGAGAGCCTCCAAATTGAAATGACGATAGACGATGCACTGAAGAAATACTCGGTAGTCCCTTTGAGTTTACAGATATTGATGGAAAATACCGTAAAACACAACGTCATCTCCTTGCGACATCCCCTCCATATCACCATTCAAACTACCGATGACCATGAATTGGTAGTCAGCAACAATTATCAACCCAAACCCATGCCAAGTACAGGTGCGGGTATTGGTTTGGCAAACCTGTCCGAACGATATATGTTGAAATGGCAGAAAAACATCACCATCGAACAGACCGATGAGGTCTTCAAAGTTACCTTACCTTTAGTTTTTGAATTTTCTAAAACTACGTAAATCATGAAAGTAATCATCCTGGAAGACGAACAACTGACAGCCCAGAAGTTGATCCGTCTGTTGAAAGAACTAATGCCTGATGCAGAAGTTATCGGGGTGTTGCAATCTGTCAGCGAAAGTGTTGAATGGTTCGCTAATAACCTGATGCCCGATTTGGTTTTTATGGACATACACTTGGCGGATAATCTCTCATTTTCTATATTCGACAGTGTGGAAATAACCTGCCCGATCATATTCACTACCGCATACGATGAATACGCTTTGAAAGCGTTTGAAGTAAATAGTATTGACTATCTGCTAAAACCGGTCAGCCGCAGTTCCTTACAACGGGCACTGGACAAATTGAACCGCTTTACCGCGGTTCATGGGGCGCAGGAGCACATCGAGTTGATCAAAAAGGTAGCCGATACGATACTCCGAGGATCCACTTCCTATAAATCGTCGCTGTTGGTCTCTATCGGCGATAGGCTGATACCTATTAAAGTCGGCAATATCGCTTATTTTTATCTGGAAGATAAAAATGCGGTAGCTGTGCAATATGATGGTACAAAAAGACGTATTGGCGGCTTGCTCGATGACCTGATGAAGCAACTTGACCCCGTTATGTTCTATCGGGCAAATCGGCAGTTTATCGTATCCAAGGCCGCTGTAACTGACATTACAACTTGGTTTGGCAATCGTGTTGTAATTAATCTTAGCGTGCCTGCACCGGAACGTATCGTTGTCAGTCGAACCAAGGTGCAAGAATTCAAGAAGTGGTTCACGGAGTAATAAAGAATGGAATATCATAATGATAAGTTGTAAAGCCCGTTTTTATAAACATTTGCTATTCTTAACCAGGTAATTCTAATCAAAACAGTTTAATTTTTGTTATAAACATAGATTTAAGTCTGAAACGGTCTAAACAATTTATTAGGTATGATACGAAAACTTTTGATTCGGGATCTGACTCTTCGGGATGGTCAGCAATCTGCTTTTGCAACGCGAATGTCACAAAAGCAGATAGACAGAGTGCTTCCTTTTTATAGAGAAGCCGGTTTTTATGCGATGGAAGTATGGGGTGGCGCCGTGCCCGATTCTATCATGCGATATTTGGGAGAAGATCCCTGGGAACGGTTGGAGAAGATAAAAGCTGCCGTGGGGAATACTTCCAGGTTGGCGGCACTTTCACGCGGGCGTAACCTGTTTGGCTACAATCCTTATCCGGATAAGATTATTAAAGGTTTTTGCCGCAACTCTATAGAATCCGGACTGGATATCATGCGCATATTCGATGCGCTGAATGATGTGGAGAATATAAAATCGACGGTCAAATATGTTAAACGCTTCGGAGGAATGGCTGATTGCGCCGTCTGTTACACGATCGATCCGTTCCATTCGGCGGTTGAGAGAATTGTAGCCGCCTTGCACGGGCATCCGTTGCATAAACCTGTTTTTACAAATGAATATTTCTTGGACAAAGCGCTTCAAATGGAGGCTTTGGGAGCCGATATGATCACCATTAAAGATATGAGCGGCCTGATTCCGCCGGGAAGAAGTGCCGAAATAGTCCGTTTGTTCAAAAAGCATTTGAAGGTTCCGGTAGATTTTCATACCCATTGTACGCCCGGATATGGGTTGGCCTCGGTCTTGGCCGCTATTGTCAACGGGGTGGATATTGTCGATACCAATATCTGGTATTTCGCCGGTGGAACGGCGGCTCCGGCAGTTGAGTTAGTTTACATGTTCTGTAAGAAAATGGGTATCGAACTCGATATTGATATGGAAGCGATCGCGAAGATCAATGCCCATTTATTGGATATCCGCAAGGAATTATCCACTTTCGATATGGCAAAACAACTGCCTAAACCGTTTAATCCGTTGACAGATAGAATACCGACCGAAATAGATCGTTTCTTTAACGATGCGATCGATGCGGCCCGGAAAGACAAAGAGGAAGACTTGCTTATCTTCTGCCATGCCATAGAAGAATATTTTGGTTTCCCCGAACCGAATGAATTGGTGAAGAAGGCCCAGATACCGGGAGGCATGTACACGAATATGGTGGCCCAGTTGAAGCAATTGGGGCAGTTGGACTTGTTGGAAAAAGCGATGTCGCTGATCCCACAGGTGCGTATGGAGGCAGGCTTGCCGCCCTTGGTTACGCCGACAAGCCAGATCATCGGGGCTCAGGCCGTGTCATGCGCATTGGATCAGTTGAAGGGACGTCCGATGTACAGCAATCCGTCCAACCAGTTCATTGCCCTGGTAAAAGGAGAATATGGGAAGACGCCGGTTCCGGTCGATCCGGAATTCCGTTTGAAGATAACGGGATCGCGTGATGAAGCGCCTTATGATCCTTCCGATTATGAAATGCAGGAGAATCCTGTCATGGAAGAAATCGGTGTCCGATTGGCTGAAAACGAAAAAGAGGTATTGCTTCTGGAGCTTTTCCCGATGATGGCGCACAATTTCCTTTCGAAGAAGAAACAGAAACAAGCACATACTACCACATAATATTAGATTGTTTTATGTATTTAAGAGCTTTTCTTCCGGACAGGTGGCCGGGGAAAAGCTCTTTTGTTTGACATTTGTCTGCCTTTTCTCAGTGCGCCCTTTCCCTGAATTCCGACGGTGTCACGCCCTCTTTCTTCTTGAAGAAGGTGGAGAACTGCCCGGCATTCTCGAATTTAAGGCTGTAAGCTATTTCCGAGATATTCAGGCCGCTGCTGGTAAGCAGTTCCTTTGCCTTCAGGAGTTTTTGCTGCAATTGGTACTGGGCGGGCGATACGCCTGTATATTCTTTGAACATGCGGCGGAACCAGGAGTAACCGAGCCCCAGGCGGGAAGCTATTTCTTCCGGCGTCAGCGGGTTTTCCACCTGTTCTTTCATCAGGATGCGGGCTTCGTTGATCTTATCCACAACATAGGTATTCGTAAAGGAGTTGTTCCTCCTTTTATAATAGACCGTACCCAATATATGGAGGACGATGCTCGAAATCATCTCCTGGTAGCCCGTCTTTTCCTGCGAAGCGAATTTCAGGATGTCCTCATACAGCCCGACGATCGTCGCGCTGAGCCCGATGTGCTGTAACGGTTCCTCGCGGGTAAAGAAGCGTTTTTCCACGCGCCGGTCGATGTGGACGCCGCGGAAACCGACCCAGTATTCGTCCCAGCCTGTCTCGCTGTCGGGATAGTAGCTGTGCCATTCTCCCGGAAAAAGCAGGATCATCGTGCCGGCGTTTATCTTCTGCATCTTGCAGGATTGTGAAGAGAAGTAACCGCTTCCCTTCGTGATATAGACCAGTTGGTATTCGTTCAGGATACGTCCGGTCTGCGGCTTGAAGTTATAATTGTCCGGATGCTTCGAAAGAGGATAGTTCCCTTTCGGGGGAATAAACTGGTAGCCTACAGTCGTGACGACAATTCCCCATTCTTCGTCTATCGCACTTATCGTCAGGTATCTCAATTGATCGCTTAGTCGTTTCTCCATCTCCTCTGTCAGATTTGAAAGGTTTAAAATCATTTTCAAAAGCAAAGATAGTAATTTACCGTTTACTTTTGCAATCATAAAACAAACAACTTTGTTGTACCATGAAGAAATATAACTTTTTAGCCTTTGATATAGGAGCAACCAGCGGACGTGCCGTATTAGGCACATTGGTTGGTGACAAATTTGAAATGCAGGAACTTCACCGCTTCCCGAATGCGATCCTGGAGTTGCAGGGGAAATATTACTGGAACATATACCGGTTATATGATGCCTTGAAAGAAAGCCTTACGATTTGTGCACGCCGGAACGTGGTCCCGGACTCTATCGGGATCGATACCTGGGGCGTCGATTTCGGATATCTGGCGAAAGACGGTACGCTGTTGGGGTTGCCGCGTGCGTACCGTGATCCTTATACGGACGGTGCGCCGGAAGAGTATTTCCAGCGTATTCCCCGGTCGGAAGTCTACCGGCTCACCGGCATACAGATCATGAACTTCAATAGTATTTTCCAGTTATTCCGGGCTAAACAGGAAAGTTTCGGGCCGTTGGAGGCTGCCGAAGAGATACTTTTTATGCCCGATCTGCTTTCCTACCTGTTGACGGGCAAAAAGGTTTGTGAATATACGGATGCTTCCACTTCCGGACTGTTGAATCCGGCGACAAAGGAGTTCGAGGCATCCTTGTTGGAAGCGGCAGGAGTAGCTCCCTCCATCATGCGTCCGGTAGTGATGCCGGGAACATTTGTCGGAGAACTGACCGACGCGCTTGCACGGGAAACGGGGATCGGCAAAGTGCCGGTCATAGCGGTTGCAGGCCACGATACGGCTTCGGCCGTTGCGGCTGTCCCGGCGGCGGACCGGGAGTTTGCCTACCTTAGCAGCGGCACATGGAGCCTCATGGGGATCGAAACGGAAGAACCGATTATCTCGGAAGAATCTTTCCGGCATAATTTCACGAACGAAGGCGGGATAGACGGGACGACCCGTTTCCTGAAAAATATCACAGGGATGTGGTTGCTCGAACAGTGCCGGAAAGAGTGGGAGAAGGCCGGGCGCGATTATTCCTATCCTGCGATTGTCAAGATGGCGGAACGGGCGACGTCTTTCCGCAGTTTTGTGAATCCCGACGATCCGTGTTTTGCCAATCCGCCGAGCATGACGGAGGCGATCAAGGCTTATTGCCGCGAGACGGGGCAGCCCGAACCTGCCGAGGACGACGAGTTTATCCGTTGTATCTTCGAAAGCCTGGCATTCCGGTACAAGGAGGTGCTGGCACTATTATCCGAAATAGCTCCTTTCCCGATCCGTAAATTGCATGTGATCGGGGGAGGCTCGATGAATAATCTTCTCAACCAATTTACGGCAAATGTAATTGACATGCCGGTTGTGGCAGGGCCTTCGGAGGCGACGGCGATCGGCAACTGTATGGTGCAGGCGAGGGCGGCAGGACTGGTGGCCGACCGCTGGGAGATGCGCCGCTTGATCAACTCTTTCCTCTCGCCGGCTGTCTTTCTGCCGGAAGGTAGCGGCAAGTGGGAAGAGGCTTTTAAGAAATATAAATCTGTAACCTCAAAAAAATAAGACCATGACAAAAGAAAACATTATCAGACAAGCCTATGAGGCAGCTGTTGGACGCTATGCAGCTGTCGGTGTGGATGCAAAAGAGGCAATGGACAAATTGCAGAAGATCTCTCTATCCATGCATTGCTGGCAGGCGGACGACGTGAGCGGTTTCGAGAACCAGGGCGGTTCGCTGACGGGCGGAATCCAAGTGACAGGTAACTATCCGGGACGTGCCCGCACGATCAACGAAGTTCGTGCCGATGTCCTGAAAGCGGCTTCGCTGATCGCCGGTAAACATCGTTTGAGCCTGCATGAAATATATGGCGACTTCCAGGGCAAGAAGGTCGACCGCGACGAAGTGGAACCAGCTCACTTTGAAAGCTGGATGCAGTGGGCGAAAGAGAACGGGATGAAACTGGATTTCAACAGCACTTCTTTCTCGCATCCGAAGAGCGGCGACCTGACGTTGGCAAATCCCGACGATGCGATCCGCAATTTCTGGATCGAACATACGAAACGATGCCGCTGGATCAGCGAGGAGATGGGCAAATACCAGGATGATCCCTGTATCATGAACCTGTGGATTCATGACGGCAGCAAGGAAATTCCCGCCAGCCGTCTCAAATACCGCCGGATCTTGGAACAGTCGCTCGACGAGATTTTTGCAACGGAGTATAAGAATATGAAGGACTGTATCGAAGCAAAACTGTTCGGGATCGGTCTGGAAAGTTATACGGTCGGTTCTTATGATTTCTACTTGGGCTACGGTGCGAAGAAAAACAAGATTGTGACGCTCGATACGGGCCATTTCCATCTGACGGAAAGCATTGCCGACAAGGTTTCGGCCTTGCTTCTTTTTACGCCGGAGATCATGTTGCATGTGAGCCGCCCGGTTCGCTGGGACAGCGACCATGTGGTGATCCTGGGTGACGACCTGCTCGATCTGGCACGCGAAATCATCCGTTGCAAGGCATTGGACCGGGTGCATATCGGTTTGGATTACTTCGATGCGACGATCAACCGTATCGGGGCCTACGTGATCGGTTGCCGTGCAACACAGAAGGCCTTTATGCAAGCCCTTCTCGAACCGTCCGCAACCTTGCAGCAATACGAGGCCGAAGGCAAATATTTCCAGCGCTTAGCTTTGCAGGAGGAAATGAAGAGCCTTCCGTGGACAGCCGTCTGGGATATGTTCTGCCTGCAAAACGACGTCCCGGTAGGTGAGGATTATATTGCCGAGATAGAGAAATACGAAGCCGAAGTAACAAGCAAACGATAATGGAAATAATCATCGGGTTAATCATAATCGCAATCGGCAGTTTCGGGCAGAGCAGTTCCTACGTCCCGATCAACAAAGTCAAGGATTGGAGTTGGGAAAGTTTCTGGCTGGTGCAGGGCGTTTTTGCCTGGCTCGTCTTCCCGTTCTTAGGGGCGCAGCTTGCCATTCCCGCCGGGAGCAGCCTCTCGGAACTGTGGAGTGCCGGCGGAGCCGCGGGAGCCGTTATCTACGGAATCCTGTGGGGGATCGGCGGCCTGACCTTCGGGTTGAGCATGCGTTATTTGGGGGTTGCGCTCGGCCAGAGCATCGCGCTTGGGACGTGCGCCGGTTTCGGAACGCTTTTCCCGGCAGTTTTTGCCGGAACGGATTTGTTTCATGGCGATGGCCTGGTCCTGCTGATCGGCGTGTGTATCACGCTTGCCGGCATCGCCGTGATCGGGTATGCCGGAAGCCTTCGCGCCCGCAATATGACCGAGGAGGAAAAGAAAGCGGCTGTAAAGGATTTTGCGTTGACGAAAGGTTTGCTTGTCGCCCTTTTGGCGGGAGTGATGAGCGCCTGCTTCAATCTGGGCCTGGAATCCGGTGCTCCGATCCTTGAGAAGGCGAAACAGTCCGGCGCAAGTGAATTGTTCGCACTGAACCCGGTCATCCTGTTAGTGACGATCGGCGGTTTTATCACGAACGCTTCTTATTGCCTCTTCCAGAATGTAAGGAACAAGACGGGGAAAGATTATTTTTCCGTATCGGGCGGTACTTTGCTGAATAATGTCTTATTTTGTGCGCTGGCAGGTGTTTTGTGGTATTCGCAATTCTTCGGGCTGGGAATGGGAAAGAGCTATTTTGCCGAATCTCCGGTGATGCTGGCCTTTTCATGGAGTATCCTGATGTCGCTGAATGTGATCTTCAGCAATGTGTGGGGCATTATCCTGAAAGAGTGGAAAGGAGTGAGCCGGCAGACGATCGTTGTTTTGGTCTGCGGCATGTGTCTCCTGATATTCTCGCTTTTGCTGCCTAATTTGATTTAAGGGAGAGATTAAATAATAGTAATCGGGCTGAAAATGGATAGTCATGGAATTTTAGTTTCATAGTCATGAAATTAAGATTCCATGACTTATAAAAAGATATATAAGTAAAATGAAAACAATCAGAAACAATGAAAAATTGATGGCCGAGATCGGCCGTATCGCCGAAGTGGCCGGCTATCTCTGGACAAAAGGATGGGCGGAACGCAACGGCGGTAACATTTCCGTAAACCTGACCGACCTGATGAGCGACGTCGAAAAAGCACTTCCTGCACTGGGGCCGGCTATTCCTTTGCAGGAGGCGATGACTGCCCTTGCCAGGCATATTTTTTATGTCACCGGTACCGGAAAGCGGATGCGTTATGTGGCACAGGATCCCTTTGCCAACGGTTCCCTGATCCGTATCGCCGGGGATGGCAAAAGCTATGATATAATAGCCGAACAATTGATTTTGCCTACATCCGAGTTGCCTTCACACCTGATGATGCATAATTATCTGCGTGGCCTGGGCCGTGATAACCGGGTCGTTCTGCATACGCATCCGACCGACCTGATCGGTATGACGCATTGCAAGCCGTTCCTGGATTCGGATGTCATCACCCGTACGTTGTGGAGCATGATTCCCGAATGCCGTATTATTGTCCCGAAAGGAGTCGGCATCGTTCCTTATGAAATACCGGGGACGCTGGATTTGGCGCGTGCCACCATCAAGCAATTGGAAAAACACGATGTCGTATTCTGGGAGAAACATGGTATTTTGGCAGTCGGCGAAGACCTGATCGAATGCTTCGATGCAATCGACACGTTAAGCAAGTCCGCCCAAATCTATTTCAGTGCACGCATGGCCGGCTACGAACCCGCCGGCATGACCGACAAGCAGTTGGATGATTTGGTCCCGGCTTTCGGTTTGTGATAGATTATGATCGTAAATGATGATTTATCGGTTACTTTTCTCTTGAAAGAAAAGTAACCGATAAATCATCATTCATATAAACACCATATACCATGAAAACATTATTTATTTTTATATCTCTATTCTTTGCCGTATCATTGTCCGCCCGGCAACGCGATAGCCGGGTCCGTGAATATCTTCCTCCCGTACGCATCGTTTGGCAACAGGAAAGCCGGCTGATAAAGGGGGCAGACCATTTGCTTCTTCCCGGAAACGGACAAACCAATCTTGTGAATCATAACATCTGTAAGCTTTCGAGTACCGACCGGCAACATCCTGCCATCCTCCTTGATTTTGGAAAAGAGCTGCAAGGCGGCTTGCAAATCGTTACCGGTATGCCGGCTTCGCATGAACCTGTCGCCGTCCGCATCCGTTTGGGGGAGTCGGTAAGCGAAGCCATGTGCGATATTGACGGGGTGAACGGCGCTTCCAACGATCATGCCATGCGCGATTTCACCATTCGCCTGCCTTGGTTGGGGGTCATGGAAGTGGGTAATTCCGGATTTCGGTTTGCCCGGATTGATCTTTTGGACGATTCCGCCGAGTTGCATATTAAAGAAATACGTGCCATTTCCGTTTTTAGGGACATCCCATATAAAGGCTCATTTCGTTGCAACGACGAACGGCTGAACCGGATTTGGCAGACCGGTGCTTATACGGTGCATTTGAATATGCAGGAGTATATTTGGGACGGCATCAAACGTGACCGTTTGGTCTGGATTGGCGATTTGCATCCGGAAGTGATGACGGTCAACACTGTTTTCGGATATAACGAGGTGATACCGAAAAGCCTTGACTTGATCCGCGACGCTACGCCGTTGCCCGGATGGATGAACGGGATGTGCAGCTACTCCATCTGGTGGCTGCTGATCCAGCGCGACTGGTACTACTATCAGGGTGACTTGGCTTACTTGAAGGAACAGAAAGACTATCTGACCGGTTTGCTTCGTCTCCTGATCTCCAAAGTCGGTGAAGACGGTGTGGAGAAGCTCGACGGAGGAGGGCGTTTCCTCGATTGGCCGTCCAGTGAAAATCCGGTTGCCATCGATGCCGGCTTGCAAGCCTTGATGCTGCAAGCGATGAAGGCCGGAAACGAACTTTGTGAAGTGCTGGGCGAAGATGCGTTGGCTGCCGAATGCGAAGCTGTTTCTAAGAGAATGGTCAAAGCCGCTTCGAAGGTGATAAAACCTTTCCTGAAATCCGGTGTCGCACCGGACGCGCCGGGATCGAAACAGGCGGCTTCCTTGTTGGCGCTGGCAGGATTGATGAAGCCGGAAGAGGCCGATCGGAAATATCTCTCGATCAATGGAGGGCATGGGTTCTCTACCTTCTATGGCTATTATATGCTTCGTGCGATGGCCGTCGCCGGCAATTATCAGGGAGCGATCGACGTGATACGCCAATTTTGGGGCGCGATGCTCGATTTGGGTGCAACTACTTTCTGGGAAGATTTCAACTTGGACTGGTTGCCCGGCGCTTCCCGCATCGACGAACCGGTTCCGGCAGGCAAGAAAGACATTCATGGCGGTTACGGGGGGTATTGCTATAAAGGTTTCCGCCATAGCCTTTGTCACGGCTGGGCTTCCGGCCCGACCTCCTGGCTGAGCGAATATGTGTTGGGTGTCCAGGTTGTGGAACCGGGCTGCCGCGTTGTCCGGATCACACCGCATTTAGGTGACCTGGAGTGGGTGGAAGGAACGTTCCCGACTCCTTACGGCGTGATCGGCATCCGCCATGAAAAAGGCGCCGATGGGAAAGTCCGGAGCCGGATCGATGCTCCGTCCGAAGTAAAAATAGAACGATAATCAAATCAGAAAAAGATATGGGAAAGAAAAACACATTGTTGATCTGCTCGCTTGCCTTCCTCTCGTTGATAGGTTGTAAAGGTAAAAACGAGCTTACGGTTCCGGTGAACCTGCGAACCGAATACTTGCGCGAACCGATCGGTTTGGATACGAAAAGTCCCCGTTTCACCTGGGAATACAAAGGAGGTGAGAAGAACTTCCTGGCCTCCCGTTCGGAAATCCGCATCGGGACCTCGCCGGATAACCTGCAACCCTACACCGGCGATATGGCATTGGAACCGCATACCCGTTACTATTGGAACGTGACGGTATGGGATCGGGACGGAGACATCTGCGAGACTTCGGAAACGGCTACTTTCGAGACAGCCAAGTTCGAGCCGTCCGACTGGTCGGGAAAATGGATAACCGACAGCCACGACAAGGAGTTCGAGCCGGCCCCCATGTTCCGCAAAGCCTTTACATTGGGCAAAGAGATCGATGAAGCCCGCGTCTATGTGGCTGCCGCCGGTTACTACGACCTGTTTATCAACGGCAAACGGGTGGGAGAGAACTACCTCGATCCGGGCTATACGCATTTCGACAAACGGATCCTGTACGTGACGCACGATGTAACATCCTTGTTGAAGAAAGGCGAAAATGCTATCGCTTCGGTGTTGGGCAACGGCTGGCACAACGTACAGTCCAAGGCCGTCTGGAATTTCGAGACCGCCCGTTGGCGCAACCGTCCCCGGATGCTCTGCGAACTGCGCCTCCGCTATACCGACGGCACGACCGAGGTCATCGCCACCGACGAAAGCTGGCGTACGGCGACCGGTCCCTATACCTATAACAATATCTATAGTGGCGACAAATACGACGCCACGTTGGAAGAAAACGGTTGGAACGCCGAAGGTTTCGACGACGGCAAATGGGCTCCGGTACAGGTCACGGAAGCTCCCGCACCCTTGTTGGCCGCCCAGCAGATGCCGGGTATCCGGATTACGGAAGAATTGCCGCCTGTCTCGATGAAGAAGTTCAGTGACAAACTCTATGTATTCTCTTTCGAAAAGAACTTTGCCGGCCTGTCCCGCCTGAAAGTAAAAGGCACTCGCGGCACGCGGATCACCTTGAAGCATGGAGAGCTGCTGAAAGCGGACGGCCGTCTGGAACCGGGAAATATCGATGTCTATTATCATCCCGTGAAACCGGGCGAGGTCTTCCAGATGGATGTCTTCACGCTGAAAGGAACGGGTGAGGAGGAAGTCTTCATGCCTTCGTTCGCCTATCATGGTTTTCAGCATGTGGAAGTCGAGAGCTCGGCTCCTGTAACCCTGACAAAAGAGAGCCTGACCGGACTGTTCATGCATACGGCGGTTCAGCCCGTCGGTTCCTTCTCCTGCTCCGATCCGTTGCTGAACAAGATATGGAAGGCGACCATGGAGGCCTACCGCAGCAACCTGCACAGCATCCCGACCGATTGCCCGCAGCGTGAAAAGAACGGGTGGACGGCCGATGCGCATGTCGCGATCGACCTCGGCCTGTTGGGCTTCGACGGTATCACCTTGTATGAGAAATGGATGAACGACTTCATCGACAACCAGCGAGAAGCCGGTGAAATCTCCGGCATTATCCCGTCAAGCGGCTGGGGATACGGCGAATGGCCCGGTCCGGTATGGGATGCCGCCATGTTTATCATCCCGAACGCCCTGTATAACTATTACGGCGAGACACGCAGTATCGAGAACCTGTATCCTACGATGTTGCGCTATCTGGATTACCTGAAAGCGAAAGAGAAGGACGGCGGCTACCTGACCTTCGGCCTGGGAGACTGGGTGTACTGGAAGTCTACGACCGACAATACCTATACCTCTACCGCCTATTATTATCTGGATTACACCTTGATGGCCCGTTTCGCCGGACTGTTGGGTAAAGATGCCGCCCCTTACCGGCAGAAAGCCGACGAACTGAAAGCATTGGTCAACCGTAAATTCTTCAATCCCGAAACGGGAGTCTATGCCGAAGGAACCCAGACGGCACAGGCGATCGCCCTCTATTTGGGTATCGTACCGGAAGGGAAGGAGCAGTTGGTCGCCGATAAACTTTGCGAGGTCGTGCGTGCCAACAACCATTTCCTCGATTTCGGCCTGCTCGGAAGCAAGTCGGTTCCGGCCATGCTGACCCGCTACGGCTATGTCGAGGATGCCATGAAGATGATTACGAAGACGGAAGCTCCTTCCTGGGGCTATTGGGTGGAAACGATGGGATATACGACGCTGCCTGAAACCTGGACATTGAGTCCTGAGTTCCGCGACGCCTCCCTGAACCATGTCTTTATGGGAGATGTCTCTGCCTGGATGATGAACCAGCTTGCCGGTATCAATTACGATGCTGCCGGACCCGGTTTCCGCCATATTCTGATTACCCCCCATTTCGTGGAAGGAATGGATTGGGCGAAAGGTGAGTATCATTCCGTACGCGGATTGATTTCGAGCGAATGGAAACGGGAGGGAGGCAAAGTCACCCTTACCGTGACGATCCCGTCCGGCTGTACGGCGGATATCCGTGTCGGCGATAAGACGGAAACGGTCGGTTCGGGTACGTATGTTAACACTTTTTAGGAAGGGGTGTGTCAACCGAGGCATCCTCACCTGTAGGGAAGCCACGGTTGACACCTGTGGGGAAGCCTCGGTTGACACCTATGGGGATCGAGGCTTCCCCACCTATAGGGACACCACGGTCGACACCTATGGGGATCGAGGTACCCCCACCGGTGGGGGCACAGGGATTCTCACCTATGCCCCCACCGGTGGGG